>CAIUUT010000214.1 GCA_903902445.1 uncultured Candidatus Marinamargulisbacteria bacterium | reverse complement strand
GGCATTTCCCCGGATTCCCATTCACCATTCACTTCTCACCCTTCACCGATTTCGCAAAGCGAAATCATAGAGCTCACCACCGACGGTGGGTTTCCCATCGGTTGGATGGAAGACAACGAGCTTGAGGAGGTTTCACTCAACCTGCAAGCGGGCGACCGGATTATTCTTTATACCGACTGTATTTTAGAAGCTAAGAGCCCTGCCAACGAACAGTTCGAAAAGGAGCGCTTTCATGCCCTAATAAAAGCAAACTCCTCGATAGCCCCCGAGCTCTTTGTCGAGAAGTTGATTGAAGCCCTAAAGTCGTGGACAGCGTCAGTGACGCTAGACGACGACCTTACCGTGGTGATATTAGACATTGGCTGAAAAAACAGTAATCTTTCTGAGCCAACCTTAATTTATAGATAGGAAAGATAGTATATTTTTGCTATAATGTGGCAAATGGAATACTTGTTTTAATAATTTTTTCTACTATTCTTCTACCTCTCCAAATTTATATTGGGACAAATGGTTTTAAAGATCAGTTGGTCAAAATTCTCGGCGATTTTTTCATGAAACACTTTTATAGGTTTTTTTATATCCTAATTACGCTAGCCATCTACGTCTTCTTATTGTGGTACTATGCCACCAAGCTGCCTGAGCCAACGCCTATTTTTTCATTTTGGATTTTTGATAGAGAACAAATGTCAGGCTCAATCCCTTACTTAGTCATTGATACCATTTGGTTTATTGCCGCCTTCTTAATTTTAGAAGCACTATGGGAGATGGAGTTACTGGAGTTTTTAGGATTGAAACAGTTATTCTACTTTTTTAATAGAAAAAAGAAAGAAACTACTTTTGTGCGAAACAGACTGCGAGAACAGGAGTATGTTCCAAAAGGACTTTATCTTAGGCACAGACAACCACTCTTTTTTTATGTAGTTATGTTTATTCTTTTAAGCCGCGTAATCTCCATTAATACATTTCTGTTCCTTCTGATATTTGTAACTTACTATCATTTTAGTTCCAAAAAACAAGAAGAACGCTTAATTGAAGATTATGGTGACAGCTATAAGAAATATTATGCAACCGTCAGGAAATATTGGCCTATGTTCAAAAGATACATAACCAATGACAAGCCTAAAAAGTAGATTTGCTGGAAGTTTTTATCCAGCAGAACCTAGTCTTCTCAAAAAACAAATCTTTGATTTTTTAAGCAATACCGCCAAAGTCGTAACTCATCCAAAAGCTTTACTAGTTCCTCATGCAGGTTATCTATATTCTGGCCAAACTGCCGCACACGGCTACAAACAATTAGTGGATGAAAATTACAAAACAGCGATTATCCTTGGGCCTACCCATCAAGTATATAGTAATAGCCTTTCTCTCCCGAGTCAGGAGAGTTTTGATACTCCTTTAGGAAACATCAACTTTGCCACAGAAATATGCCATAACCTACTGTCCAACCCAAATGTCTTTGCTATTAACTCTGCCCCTCACTATCAAGAGCACTCCTTGGAGGTACAACTTCCATTCTTAAAGTATTTGTTCCCAGAAATAGAAATAGTACCAATTAGTGTGGGAGCCACTGATTTAGAGACCTTTAGTAAGGCTGGGGAAATAATTGCGTCGTTATATACTCCTGACACGATACTGCTTATTAGTAGTGATCTTTCTCATTTCCATTCGCTAAATGTGGCCAAAGAAAAAGATGCTAAAACGATAGGAAGCATTATGAAAATGGATTTAGATTGTTTCATAAAAGATTACCAAAACAATGAACTTGAATGCTGCGGCGTCTATCCGCTGATTCTAGCTTTTAGTATATTTAAGAGCTTAGTGCAACTGCATCCTACCCTTTTGCATTACGATACTTCCGCCACCGCGGCCTCAGACACACATCGGGTTGTGGGTTACTGCTCTATTGCCTTTACTTAAAAGTTATATTATTTTACTTTATTTAATAACCAGAGAATATTCTCGCCGAGAGCCTGCATGGTTTGCAGCCCTTCTTGATCTTCTAATACGTCACCTGGGGCTCGCCCAATGCCAATATTCCAATAGCTAGAGCCAACCACAATCATTTCCAAAATCAAGAAAAAATTATTTAGGGTTTCAAAAGTTTGAATGGCACCCGCTCTTCGAACACTAACAATTGCTGCCCCTAATTTTCGCTTAAATAAATTATTATTAGCGCGGGAAACCATGCCACAACGTTCAATAAACGCCTTCATATTAGCGGTTACATCTGCGAAATAGGTAGGTGAGGCAATAATAAGTACATCAGCCCTTATAATCTTTTCAATGTAGTAATTGATCATATCAATTTCACCAATGTTACACTTTTTGTTTTTATTTTCAAAACATTGGTAACACGCTACACAGCCTCTTATCTGCTCTGTACCTAGTTGTATCATTTCAGTTTCTACGCCTGCAGCTTGCAAAGGAGCGAAAACCTTAGCAATTAACATGGCTGTATTTCCGTCTTTTCTAGCACTTCCATTAAAAGCAACAACTTTCATTTTCTTCTCCATTCTACATCCTTACCCTAATGGCTTCATGATGGGCCGGTAAGTCTTCGAGTTCAGTAAACTTCATAGTATCAGGGCCCACTACCCCAAAGTCTCTTTTATCCATAGAGATTAGAGAGGAGGTCTTAACAAAATCAAGACAACTTAAGGCAGAAGCATATCGCGCTGTGCCGCCGGTGGGCAAAACGTGATTGGGTCCTAGTACGTAATCACCTAAAACTTCAGCTGAATACTCACCCAAAAATATTGCTCCAGCATTACGAATACGGTTAACCAGCGTTTTATATTCTTCATGGAATACTTCCAAATGCTCAGGAGCGATGAGGTTAACAAGGTCAATAATCATATTAATATCTTTGTCTTTTACTACAATTATGGCCGAATTATTTACTAATGCCTCTTTTACAATTTCCGTTCTTTTCATTTTAGCCAAATATATTTCTATTTCTTTCTTTACGGCATAGGCCAACTCTGAGGAATCGGTAACGAGCAGTGCTGAAGCCAAAGCATCATGCTCACACTGTGCCAACATATCCGCCGCCACATAGC
>CAIUUT010000213.1 GCA_903902445.1 uncultured Candidatus Marinamargulisbacteria bacterium | reverse complement strand
TGTGCTCTTCCGATCTTCTCAGCATTATTCAATATTTGCCCATTCTGAACTTTAATACCTTCAATAATATTCTTTAAGCTTTTATTTATTTTATCGACAGATTCGGTAATGTTGTTTATTTTTTCGGTTTGCAAAGTAGCGCCATTAGCTACATCCGTAATAATCTTGGATAAATCTGAGAAATTATCCGCGGTTTCACTTACGTTATTATTTAATTGACCGATATAGGCAATGAGCTGGTGTGCGCTATTTTGAGTTCCCACTATTTTTTCTTGCAAATGCTGCATATTCTCGTTAAAAATATTTTTTACTGGCAGAAAATCCTTACCCATCGTTTCAGTAATTCGATAGGTTAATTCCATAGCCCCTATTTTTTGCAATGACTTGGCGATGATTATGGCATTTCTACTTTGTTTTTTCTTGAAATTAAAAATATAAAGTTTAAAAGCAATAACAACTATCAAACAAATAATAAACACTTCACAAAATAATATATTGCGAATCCTAGACAAAACTTTTTTACTGGGGGAATCTAAATCTACACTCGAACCAATAATCAAGTCTAAATCTTTCTGATAGATAGCATAGCCAAGTTTTGTAACCATCACCCCTTTACTATCTTTTGAATAATATATGATATAGCCCTCACCATTCTTTACTGCCACTTGCATTAAGTTATTAAAAAAAGGAATACCCTTAGCATCCTTAAAATTATTGATTCCCATATCGAGAATATATTTTTTCAGAGGATGATAGAGAATTGCAGAAGCAGAATTTGTGGCCCACCAGTAATTATCTCCATCTTTAAAATTACTAATAATTTGCGAAAAATCTTCAATCGATTTTTTACCACTAATTTCGTTTATTAAAAGTTGCGTTTTACTTTTAATAAGGGCTTGAGAAAATTTCAGATTATTGTCCTGTGCATTGGCACACACCGCTCTATTAATTGGGATTAGCATCAAAACTAAGCCCATGTAGAGCAGCAATATAGCCGCTAATAAAATACCAATATTCTTAGTATTATCTTTAAATTTCTTGAAGTCTAATTTCATAAATATCCCCCAAAACTAAGCGTCTCACCCCGTCCCCACAAACAAATACTATATAACGCTCTTTATTTTAGTAGTTTAATGGAAAGAATATAATCTGACAATGCTTCCTGCCATTTTCGAGGTGCATATTTTATTTTGTTTTCCAGCTTTTTATTACTCAAAATACTGCACTTTGGCCTCTTGGCGGGAGTAGGATATTCTTCGGTGGTAATCGGCAACAATTCAATAGTTTCTCCAGCTAATTCAAAAGCTTTTTTAGTTAACTCATACCACGTACAGCTTCCGCTATTCACGGTATGATACAACCCACTTGCGGCTTCCTTCATTAGCGCCAGTGTCCACTCTACCAAATCTTTGGTATAAGTTGGACATCCGAATTGATCATTTACCACCTTTAAGAAAGGTTTAATTTTTGCTAAATTTAGCATATTCTGTACAAAGTTTTTACCGTTTTCTCCATATAACCACGCCGTTCTAAGTATCAAGCATTGCGTTTCGGGTAAGACTTCCTGCAATAAGCGTTCACCCTCAAGTTTACTCGCTCCATAAACACCATTTGGCCCTGTCGCGTCCCCTTCCTCATAGACGGTATCCTTGGCACCAGAAAACACATAATCGGTCGAGAAGTGCACGAAGAATACACCGTTCGCTTTGCAATAAGCGGCTATATTTGCCACACCCTGTGCATTTACAGCCATAGCAATGTCCTTATTCTCTTCGGACTTATCGACATTTGTATAGGCAGCACAATTAATAATAATTTCCGGAAGGAAGCTGCTTATATTGGCTACAGATTTTGGTTGGGTAATGTCTATTTCCTTTTCCGTTAGCCCTGCAAAATCTAAACCCATTTGGGTAAATTTATCGACAAAAGCCGAACCCAACATTCCATTAGCGCCAATTACCAAATACTTTGTCATATTACTCGTCCTTTACTAAATAAACTTACTTCTTCAAGGCTCGTTTCACCTTTTTCAAGTACGCTTGCCGACGCTTCTCTTTTAAGACTTCAAAATCCTCTACGCTCTGCGAAGGTTTCTCTGGTAAAAAAACCACTTTATTGTTATATGCTTTTTTTTCGTTTTCATTTATTTTCAGCCGCACTCTGGTTACGCCAGCACCGCCCTCCAAGATAGTGTTCTCACCTTTTTCAACTTTGAGGATATTACGCCGATACTTAACCAAAGCACTTACCACGGCCTGTCGAAGGGCTCCTTCACCTTTCCCATGAATAATATTGAGCGTCGTCACCCCTTGCAAACGACACTCTACCATACACCCATCAAGGAGATACTCTACTTCATCGGGGAAATGTCCATGTAAATCTATTTCTTTTACTTTAAATCCCATAATTACAGTTTAGCTAAAATTGTTTGCAAACCAATAAGAGGGTTTATCTTTCCACTTTTACCCAAGAAATCCAGCTCGTGCAATTCTTCAAGAAATTTGCGCAACTCTCTAAATTCCCACAATTTAATATCGGGGAAAATCTTCTTCAAGTAAAATGTAGACTTTCCCGTCTGAGAGGCCATATCTTCAAGCGTGTTGGCTTTAGTTGCTTTCAGTAGCATAATAAAACGTATATGTTTGGTAAGCATACTCAATAGCATATAAACTTCTTCTTGTTTTTTTATGCTGGCCAAGAAGCTGTAAATCAGGCTGCGCTTTCGTTGCCGAAAAAAATCGGTAAAATTAAAAATATTTTGTTCGCCACTACTGGCTAAAGTTTGCACATCATCAACCGTTACATTTTTACGAGGTAATATGGCCGTATTTATTTTCTCTACATTTTCATAGATAAGCCACAAATCAAAACCAGCAATATCTATTAATTTTTCCACGGCTTTAGATTCTATTTTAAAACCATCTTCAGCTACAAGGTTTTGTACCTGGCTAACTAGTTTATCTCTATCCCAAACCTCATACTTCTTAAACTCTTTGGATTGGCAGTTCTTAAGCAGGTATTTAACCATTTTTTTGCGCTTATCTGGCGCACCTTTGTTTACAAAATACAAATAATTACTAGAGTCATCCTCCAATATTATTTTTTGAAAATGCTCAACGTAATCCTCTCTCACCTCGGGAATACCATAATAAATCACCAATTTCTCGCTATCAAATAAACCTTGAGAAAATACGGAATTCACAACGTCTTCGATATTATCCGCAGTAGAAAACTCCTCTACAGCATACATGGAATGCTGTGCAATGAACTCATTTTTAATTCTTTTTACTTCTTTAGAAAGCAGATAATCTTCTTCTCCGTAGAGGAAAAACTTGTTCACTTCTGTACTTCTTCAAGGTATACAGCTTGCAATTGGGTTAGCGTTTGTTTTAGAAAGGCTTCTTCTCCTACGGTAAGATTATTTTTTGTTTTTTCATAGAGCATTGTCAACATATCAATCGACAGACTAGCTTGTTCCAAATCTTTCTCCCGCTCACCAGTGAGCGAATTTGGTACCTTGCCTAACTGTTGCATGGCCGTTAAGTTGAAGGTGTACACCAGAGAATTAAATAGCTCTTCATTAGTATTTTCTTTCATACAAATGTCCTTTCTGCATTATGGCCATAAACTATAGGTCTAGAACGTGATTATTCCTCAAGTGATTCGTATATTTCATCACTAAACTCAGCATTATGGTAAACATTCTGCACATCATCATTTTCTTCTATTTTATCAATCAAATTTAATATTTTTTGCGCTACTTCCTTATCGCTCACCGGTATCATGAGAGAAGGGATCATGCTAATTTCAGCATTTAGATATTTGATATTTTGCTTATCGAAATCCTCTTTCAACGTCTCAAATTGCTCAAAACCGCAAACAACTTCAATGGTAGCATCCTCATTGGAATTAATGTCCTCCACTTCATGATTTAACGCAACTTCCATAATGGCTTCTTCGCTAACCTCTTTGCCATTAAAAATAATGATGCCACGCTTATTAAACATATAGGATA
>CAIUUT010000212.1 GCA_903902445.1 uncultured Candidatus Marinamargulisbacteria bacterium | reverse complement strand
CGCTACTTATCGCCAGCTTTACTGCTTGCTCTTTAAATTCTTTGTCATATCTTTTTAGTTCCATCATTTCCTTACCCCTTTATTTTTATATCTATACTATACTCGTTTTTTACTGTCCGCTATATCGGGGTAAGTTCAATGCTGGTAGTTGATGAAGCTCACATGAAGCAACGACCTTATCAATACCGCTTCCTTTTTCTTCACAAATACCTAATTCTCTCATTAATGATGCAAGGGATTCATTCCTGCTTTGATACTCATCAATAAACCTAACTGTTGTAATAAGTGGTAATCCCGGACTAGTAATTTCAATCCTATCAGAAAAAATCTCAATCATTGGTCCAGTGCCAGTTATAAGAAAGTCCTGATGAATTAATGCGTTTGCCACCAACTCTCTAATAGCAAGTTCCGGATACAAACTTACTTGCTTTCGAATGGCTGATTCAATGGCCTCATTTGAAGGTAGTTGATTATTAACAAAATCAACTAGGTTTTGAAATCCGACAGCATATCCCTTTTTACCAGGCTGATCTTTTATAGTTTTAAGTTTGTTTTTACCTTGATAAACAATCACACGTGTTGCTTTTCTCGCCAAAGACTCAAAATCATTTATATCTTTTGCAAAAAGAATCGCACCTAAATTAGTAATCGCAAAACCAACCTTAGTTTTAGAGATTAGCTTTTTCGAAAGAAGTCGTTCAATCACAGCAGCTCTGTCTGTTGGATAAGGTAGATGAAGCATATCAAAGAAGTTTTGAGTGTCCAATAAACGGATTACATCATCTGCCTGAATATCCTTTAATGCCAATTCTTTTTCGAAAGGTAATTCTGGTCCCTTGTTCCATATCGCCCTTGCTTTAGCAGGGAATTCATTTAGTTTTCTAGTAATACTACCAATCCGAATATATGCATTATGGGCGAATTCAACAGGTTGATTAGTTGTTGCTTGGATTTCAAAAATTGCAATATTTTTACCTAAGTAATCAAATTCATAAATAGAGAAGTCTACTTTTGGACTTAATCGTTGGGTAATCCAATGCTCTAATTCTTCATTACCTTTCTTATGATGTTTAGGCTTAAATGTAGTCCCTATTATATTTTGGTCGTCATTTACCCCAAATATTAGATAACCGTGTTTTTTGTTTTTGATACAAGCACCATTGCTTAAAGCTGATAAGCTTTCGCCTATTTCGTCATTTGAATGAAAATTTAATTTAAACTCAACCCATTCATTTTCTTTTGGTTGAACAGTTAATTGTTCCAATAATTTATGTAATTCCAACTCTTTCATTATGTTACCAATACCTTATTTAATTTTCAGATTATAATCTCTTTTCTTGATATGAACCTATTATACACTAATAAATATCTGATTAGCACCTGCATATATTTGGATAAAAAATAGGGAGATATTTCAAAAGTCTAATTAACCAGTTAGAAAGCTAATTATGTCTTTTTATGCTCGATAGAAAGTAAGTAGATTTATCAGAAGGAAATTTTGAAAGAGGTTCTAGAATAACAATAACTAGTAAAGATTTAGAACCAATAAATACTTTTCCATATAATTTACATTCAACTTTGTAAATGGTTTTTATCCCTGAAAAAGTACCTATCTTTCCAAACTCATTATCTTCCTTTGATATAGTAATTTCAGGATTTGTTAGACCACTGAGTTTAGCATATTCCCTCAATGTTTCCTTAAAGTTAGCAATACAAGCATTTCTATTATTATCTAAACTATAGTATTCGAACCTTAAATAAGGACTGGCATTATTATTTTCTGGGTATTTGCTTTCAGCAATAATACCTTTCATTGTATCCGTTCCGCCCTCTCTTTGTGAAATATCACATGGAAAAGTAGCCGAGTATTCACCATTTTTGGGAAAAAATACTGTTGTGTGTGTCGAGTTTGTTGTTTGTTGTATGTCATTTGATTTAATAGGATTTAGGTAGGGAAAAACACACAAAGTGAAGTGCAATATTATTATAATAATTCCTACAATAATTATGATTAAGTTTGAATTCCTTTTATTCTTTCTATAAGCAAAATATGCAATTAATATAGCAAGTATGGTCAATATATTAGCGCCTACCGTAAGACCTATTGCCGCAAATAATTTAGTTATTCCATCATACCCATAGTCTATAAAATATCCTTTTGCAAATGGATCATTAATTCCAATCGCAACTAATGTAATGTTCAGCACTAGCAATACCGTCGCTAAAGGGTTTGGAGTATTTTTTGATTTATCTAAACTTTCCATTCTTGATTTATTATAGAGTATAAAAATGGATTTTTATATCATTAATTCGTTTTGATACCATTAGTTAATTTGGTATAACAAACAAATTATTATCCAAATATATAAATGGTAATATGAGTCTCAATAGATAATTATTTAGGTTCCACATAAATTAGCACAAATTCTCTAAGCTTATTCTAAAGCCCTAATTGTATTTAGAACACTAAAAGCATGTACACACTGATCTAAAGGCAATTCAAGATATAACCTTACAATCAAAGGTTTTAAATATGGAATACTACTAGGATTGTGTTTAAATAATTTCGTTATTGTTGAGAAAAAATAATCAGGTTTCTCTTGTTCAGCTTTTAAAATGGTTATGTCTCTGATTATTTCACAAAATAATAGGAAAAACTCTTGTTCGGTAAGATGTTTATCTAAACTAGAGTCTGTAAGAATATTTGATAGTTTTTGAATCATATTATCTACAGTTTTTTCAAGTGTTTTTAGTAAATTTGGATGATTTTGATGTTTTAAATAACTTAGAACCAACCTTACCGATAAAATTCCCCATTTTGGGTTTTGGCTTATCAATTCTATATAATTTACTTTTTCAAATAACGAAATGAGTCGTAAGCGGTCAATCCTATCAGTTAAAAAATCATTAGTAATAGCATAAAGTTGCTGCCATGCTTTGACGTCTAAATAGTCTGTTTCCAGTTTCACTATTGAAAACAAGATGTTTTCCATTATAGTATCATCCGAAAAATAATGTGCTTTTTCGGGAAGTATGGCACTGATTTGCGCATACTGTATATTCTTGAAAAAACTATTAATCAGATTAGGTGCTAATGACAAGTCCCGAAGAAAATGAGGTTTCAAGAACTCCTCCCCATCGATAACTCCGATAATAAGTTTATTTAATAGAGTTTGGTTATTAAATCTTGCCACAGTATCTCCCGCATATATAAAACCTGACAACAGCATATGTTCCACGGATAGATTATTAGGCATGGATATATCAGTATCAATCCCCATTGTGAAAATATTATTAGGAACATTAGAATGGAGATTTGAGAAATAATTATTTACCCAATCAAAGGAAATCCTACAATCAATAAAGCAACCAACAATCTTACTAGCAAGTAACCAACTATAAAGGAGTAATTTGTCAGCATGTAATCCTCTAAAAGCTTGAAGTTCTTGAGAGAGCATTCCATATACCCAATTCACT
Organism: uncultured Candidatus Marinamargulisbacteria bacterium; assembly: GCA_903902445.1. Lineage (GTDB taxonomy): Bacteria > Margulisbacteria > Riflemargulisbacteria > GWF2-35-9 > GWF2-35-9 > CAIUUT01. The sequence goes on along the minus strand of CAIUUT010000212.1, from coordinate 237 downwards.
ATAATTAAGGTTGATTGAATTATTTCTTTACCATTGTCGCTCATAAGTGCAGGAATGAATTCTTCAGTTTTCTTTGCAACAAATTCCTGGTCATCGATATAGGTTAATATTTTCAGTATATGAAACAGCATAATTGGCGACCGATTATTTCGAAGTAAGTTGTTAACTATATTCTTTTTTTCTTCGATTGATAGCTGATTAAAAGAAATAAAACAGCTTTCATTTAGAGGTATTGGG
>CAIUUT010000211.1 GCA_903902445.1 uncultured Candidatus Marinamargulisbacteria bacterium | reverse complement strand
TTCTATTTTCATTATGACCAAACAAATCTTGATTTAATGAAAGCACTTCAAGATAAAGTTGAGGATTTATACAGGAACTGGTACTTGCAAGAAATATCAGCGTTATGGAACAACTGTATCAAGGATAACCTTCTTAAACATTGGGCAATTCCAACAATTAGCCAACAAAATGATTTCTATTCTCAACACGTTCAGTCCATTGTTGATAAGAATGACAGAGATAAAGTGTTTGTTATCATTTCTGATGCTCTTCGATATGAAGTTGCCGAGGAACTTAAACAAGAAATAGGAAAAGTACTCTGGGGTGATCTAAATATTGAGGGTGTCCAAGGTTCTATTCCTTCCTATACATCATTAGGTATGGCATCTCTGTTACCCCATAAGCAGTTGCAAATAGAACCCAATGGGAGAATCCTTGCTGATGGCGTTGATACGACCAGCACAGAGAATCGATCCAAGGTGCTTAAAAATCGTTATCCTGAGTCTTTAGCCATTACATTAAAGGATTTCTCTGGCTTATCACGAGACGAGGCAAGAGAAGTCATAAAGGATTGCAGAATCATTTACCTTTACCATGACCGAATTGATAAAATTGGCGATGCGGGGAAAACTGAGGATGATGTCTTTAAGGCTGCGCAGGAAACTATTCAAGAGCTAATTACTTCAATCAAGTTTGTTATCAATACTCTCAATGGTACTCACATCAAAATAACGTCAGATCATGGCTTTATTTATACACGTAGGTCTTTAGATGTGGATGAAAAAATTTCTGTTGAAAAAGTTCCTGTGCTGGCTTCCAACAGACGATTCCTTTTGACTGACCAAGATGTGTCATTAGACGGAACATTTAAGTTCAAAGTGACTCAATTTGGTGAGCAACAAATTTATGCTATAACACCAAAAGGTTATCTTCGTTATAAAACACAAGGTATAGGAAATAAGTTCGTACATGGTGGACCTTCATTACAGGAAATAGTTATACCTGTTATATCCTATCGTCATTTGAAGAGGCAGAGCCTAGATGAAGGTGATCTCAATAGGTCTGTTGATGTAGAGTTAATTAGTCCTTCCAGAACAATAACCAATAACACGGTAGCTCTTAACTTTTTCCAATCAGAAAAGGTTGAAGGCAAGCGGACCTTGCGTGAGCTAAAGGTAGCCTTTTATAACAAAGATAATAAGAAAATATCTGAAGAGAAACTCCTTATAGCTGATAGCCAATCCGATAACCCAAAAGAGAGAGAACAATCATTAGTTTTGACATTAAAGAGTGGTTCTTATGATAAAAAAGAGAACTACTTTTTGAAGTGTATTGATAAAGAAACAGGCTTGATTTACAAGTCGCCGTATATTTATCAAATCAATATTGCCATATTCAATGAATTTGGACTTTAAGGAGGTGTTGTATGACAGAAGATCTAGATAAAAAGCTAAACACAGCATTCGCAGGAAGAGTGGTTCGTAAGGATTTAACCAAACTACTCAAAGAAGGACAGAATGTCCCTGTATACGTTTTAGAGTATTTGCTTGGGATGTATTGTGCTTCTGACGATGAACAACAGATTAAAGAAGGACTTGAAAACGTTAAAAAGATTTTGGCTGAGAACTATGTCAGACCTGATGAGGCTGAAAAGGTTAAGTCCAAAATAAAGGAAAAAGGCAGTTACTCAGTTATCGATAAACTAGAAGTTAAGCTCAGTGAAAAGCACGACACCTATTTTGCTGTATTCTCCAATCTTGGTCTTAAAAATGTAGAAATATCTCGGACATATATCAAACAGTTTGAGAAACTTCTTGCTGGTGGGATCTGGTGTATCCTTCAGATGGAATATCGTTATGATGAAGCTGAAAAAGTTATATCGCCTTTTGCTATAGCCAGCCTAAAGCCAATTCAAATGCCAAATATGGACATGACTGAAATATTTGAAGGCAGGAAACAGTTTTCAAAAGATGAGTGGATCGATGTTTTACTAAGGTCAATTGGGATGGAGCCTACTCAGTTTAAGGAAAGTGAGAAATGGCATCTTCTGGCTCGCTTGGTTCCTCTTGTTGAGAACAATTACAACATGTGTGAGTTAGGTCCACGAAGCACAGGTAAATCTCATGTGTTCAAAGAAATATCACCTAACTCAATACTGATCTCAGGTGGACAAACAACAGTTGCTAATCTTTTCTACAATATGGCATCACGGACAATTGGATTAGTTGGTTTATGGGATGTGGTAGCTTTTGATGAAGTTGCTGGTATTACCTTCAAGGATAAAGACGGTATTCAGATCATGAAGGACTATATGAACTCAGGTTCTTTTGCTAGAGGTAAGGAACAAAAAGAGGCAACAGCTTCAATGGTGTTTGTAGGTAATGTGAACCAGAGCATCGAAGTGTTAGTAAAAACATCACATCTATTTTCACCGTTCCCAGAAGCCATGAACAATGACACCGCTTTTTTTGACAGAATGCACCATTATCTTCCAGGTTGGGAAGTACCTAAGTTTAAACCAGATCATTTTACAGATAAGTACGGCTTTATTGTTGATTATCTAGCTGAGTTCCTGAGAGAAATGCGTAAACGTTCTTTTGCTGATGTTATTTTTGAGTTTTATAAACTTGGCAACAACCTTAATCAGCGAGATACCACAGCAGTTAAGAAAACATTTTCTGGGTTAATGAAGTTACTTTACCCCAATGGCGTTTATGCCAGAGAAAATGTAGAAGAAGTTCTTAAATATGCTTTAGTTGGAAGAAGACGTGTTAAAGAACAGTTGAAGAAAATGGGTGGTATGGAATTTTATGATGTCCATTTTTCCTATATTGGTAATGATGATCTTGAAGAACACTTTATTGCTTTGCCTGAACAAGGTGGGTCAAAGCTAATTCCTGAGGGGATGGGTAGTCCAGGACAGCTTTACACGGTTTCAAGAGGAGATACTGGTCTATTAGGTGTCTATAAATTTGAAACACAGGTTGTTCGAGGTACAGGCAAGTTTCAGTTAGCTGGTTTGGGGAGTAATGCAAAAGCCAAAGAAGCCGTGAATATAGCCATCAACTACTTTAAAGCAAACTCTAAATCTATTAGTGGTCAAATTTCTATTAAAGAAAAAGATTACCAGATTCACATTCAGGACTTACAAGGCATTGGTGTGTCCACAGATTTAACGATGGCAGCCTTTGTCACATTATGTTCAGGTGCAATGGAAAGACCAGTGGTAGACCAAATGGCTGTACTTGGAAATATGACGCTTGGTGGTACTATTCAAAAAGTTGGTGATTTAGCGGACACTCTCCAAGTTTGTTTTGATGCTGGAGCAAAAAAACTTTTACTACCAATGTCATCTGCTGCTGATATTCCAACTGTACCTGCTGATTTGTTTGCTAAGTTCCAGACGTCCTTCTATCAAGATCCTGTAGATGCTGTTTATAAGGCTTTGGGAGTGAACTAGCGAGATGACGGACATCTTGTATCAACGTGGTTCTGACTGGCGTAAATGGGATTTGCATGTGCATAGGCCAAAGACAAAACTTTCTGACAATTACACAAAACACTATAAATAGAACATCATTCTAGTATAGTCTTCTAAGCTCAAATACGAAACCTCTCTTCGCATTTATTGTCTATGTATAGATAGAAGAAGTAAACAAAGGAGAAAGAAATGTTAGGAATCTTATTATTGCTACTTATTATACTAATTCCTATTCTAGGTTATCTTTTGCTTATCGCCTGTATTATGAATTTTGCACATAGGCACCCACGTTGGAGACCCTTTATTATGGGGTTTATGGCAAGTCGTTTCCCAGAGGCGGTTGCTATTTACTATGCGGAAATGTTGGTAGAAAAAGATAACCGCAAAAAGGTTAACTATGTTAGCAAATTGGAGTTGAAGCAAATAAATAATATTATTCAAACACAGCGTTCTACGCCTCCAAATAGGAAGGGCTTGAGATGATTAACCAAGTAAGAAAAAAATATAGCAGGCTGATAATACAAATCTGCGTAATGTCCTTTGTCTGCTTATCTTTAGGGAGGGCTGAGACCTTAAATGTAACCTCTGTAGGTTTAGGAAAAGATAGGCAAGAAGCCCTTGATAGTGCCTTAAGAGAAGCCGTTTCCCAAACTCTTGGCTCTCTAATAATTTCTGAAACTCAAATAAACAATAATCAAGTTATTAAGGATAAAATTCTTAGTTATTCTAGTGGCTATGTGGCTAAATATGAAATCTTAAATGAAGCCTTTGACGCTAACAATAAGGCATACACGATATTAGTAAAAGCTCAAATCAATAAGGAAATTATTAAGAAGAAGCTAGTTTCCTATAATATTTTGGAACCAGGGATAGAAGGTCCTCTTGAAGAGTTAAAATTAATTACAAATTCTTTGCGGAAGGTTGCCAGTGCTAAAAAATTACTGATTGAATTTGTGGGCTATAAAGCCGCCTGGAAGGAAGTTTTAAGCTATGGAACAATACGGGGAAACGAAGGCTTTAAAGGTAGAAGTGAAATATTTAATAACTTCATAACTGAGTTTAGACCCGATTCAAGAAGTTATAGACGTGTTAGTGACAGTGGCTCCGAGTGCTTCAAGGAATTTCTTAATAGATTCTACGATTTTAAAGTGGTTGGAGTAGAAGTATCCGAGTATTCTTTAAAACAGATAAAGGGTAAATACAAGGTGCTTATTTCCTTAAAACAAACAAATTGGCAAAACTTAAATACTTTACTGCAAGCCATGCAAAGTTTAAGCTCTAACCAAAATGCACCGTATTGGTTGGATGATTACCAAGCCTCTGCTTTAGGTTTTGGTAAAATTTCCTCAAATGAAAATTTTAGGGAGATATTAGATATTTTTTCTCATGATGTTGCTCAATTGGAGTTAAAAATCTCAGGAGTCCTGCTTCCCTCGACTTATAAAATGATTGGCTTGCGCGGAAATTCCTTTCTTATTGGTGGCTTACAGGACAGCGATTATCAGGAAATAGTAGAGTCAAAATTTTCCGATATTTCCTATATTGGTTATAACTTAGATAATGAATTTGAAAATCTAAATGGGTTAAGTAAAAAAAATATGCCTTGGTTTGTGGGTTCCCGAGTTTTCTTTTCTATACCTTTTGAATTTGTAAATCTAACAGATGAATCCGCTTTAGCCGTAATTACTCAGCTGGAAGATATTAAAGGACTTACAATAGAAACCGCTATTGGTGGAACTCGTACTTATGTTTCACCAGAGAAGTCTCCGGGAGATGACAGAATTTCTATTGGCTATGATTTTCGCGCCCATTTAGGTGCTGGGAAAACGCAACCAAAAATGAGTTTATGGGAGGCTCTTATATTTCTTATTCTTATTATTGGAGCTGTTGGTAAATAGAAGACAAAAGTAAAAAAGGAGGACAAAATGAGGAAATATATTTTGATAATTTTATTAATAAGTGGTCTGGTTTTTGCAGAAGAAACGTTACTTACTGCTTTAGGAATTGGGCTGCCTCCAGCTAGGGAATCCAATTCTGCAAAAGCGATGCTTCTGGCCAAAAAAGCTGCAAGGGTAGATGCCGAGCGCAACTTGATAGAAATGATTTATGGTATTCGCTTAAATGCTTCAACTACCCTTAAGGACTTAGTAGTTGAAAAGGAGGAACTATCCAGTAGAACCACTGGGTACATAAAGAATTCTATTGTAGTAAGTGAGAAACAAAATGAAGATGGCTCCTATGAAGTAGTAGTGGGAATCCCTTGGAAAGGCAAGAATAGTTTAAGCGAATATGCGGGCACAGCTTTAGAGGGTGAATTTGATTTTTATAATAATAATATAAAATCCACCTTAGTAGAAAAAATTAATAACGGACACATCGATTGGGGTGCCGATAAAATAATAGCAACCGGAACGGGAGTTTCTTCGGAAGAGTCACTCAGGGCAAGAGTTTTAGCTAGGAGGGCTGCTTTGGTCGATGCGGGACGTAATTTATTAGAAACGCTTAGAGGCGTCCATATTGACTCGAAAACTTTAGTAAAAGACTTGGAGTTAAGTAGCGATGTTGTTAACAAGAAACTAGAGGGGTTTGTGCAGGGCTATAGAATTCTAGACGAAGATTACAACGAAGGTGTATATACCCTGACTTTGGGAGTGAAATTATGGGGAGAAACTGGATTACAAGGGGTTATAACTCAAAACACAACGGTCTCAGAAAATAGCACAAGGGTGACTCCTCTTGCCACAGAGGGCTACTCTAGCTTGATTATTGAGGCGAGGGGCTTACCTTTGCAAAAAAGTCTATTTCCAGCCGTCATGTCTGTAAGTGGGGCAGACGTATACAGCACCCATAGCGTTAGTTCTACTTTTCTGGGAAAGCTAGGTTTTGTGGAATATGTTGACAGTCTGGACAAGGCTCTAGCTAGCCCAAGAGCTGGAAGTAAACCACTCATAATACGACCACTACAGAGCGGAAATCAACAAGGGACTAATGTAATTCTCCTTTCAGAAGAAAATGCTCTTAAAATAAAAATGCAAAATGAGAAAACGCATTTTTTGGAACAGCTAAGAGTACTTATTGTAACTCAGTAAAGGTCTAAGGGATTGGAAAATATATATTAAAGGGAGAAAAAAATGAAAATACTAAAGGCTGCATTACCACTTATTGTTACCTTGATTTTCTTTGGTTGTGTAGATAAAAATGCTATTGCCCAGAAACTTGAGAAGGCAGATAAGTTGGTGGAATACCTCAGTAATATTGGCATGAATATGACCGAGGACAGAAATCTTGTGAATGAGGCTAAACAGTGGTACTTGGATTGTTCTACAAAAAATAGTTTAAGTCCAAGTGAGGAGCGTTCTATTAGTCAGCTAGTAAAGCAAATCGAGCCTCGGTTTGAGCGTTGGGAATTGTACGCAAAAACTGCTGCAAAAGATGAAACAACAATTTACTTTCAAAAGAACCCTAGCCGCCAAATTTACTGGCAGTTTCTTGCTATGGGAGTTCTAAAAGTAGGCATGAATAGAAAGGAAGTTACTCTATTATTGGGAGACCCAAATACAAAAGAAACGTATAGTGAAAATCAGGAGCTATTTGAAAAATGGCAATTCAAGAAGGAGGGAACAACTTTGTTTATCTTTTTTGCGGGAGATTTTCTAAAAAGTTGGAGAAGTGAAAAGTAGGCACTTAAGAGTCGGGTGGAGAAATATCTCCCATCCTTTGCCATACTTCCGACTTATTGCTAAAATGTGAATAAGCATGGAAAATTATCTCTCCAAACTTGAGATTAAGGCACTGTTCAAAGCCATAACCAGCACTCGAGACTATGCTATTACTACGATATTACTTACAACAGGGCTTTCCATAAGTGAGTTTTGCGCCTTAACTACCGACGATATAGACCTGAAGAGAGAAACGCTTACCGTCAAAAAACACAAACCTCGGACTATTCCACTTAACCCCCAAGCCAAGGAGGCTGTTGCTCGTTGGTTAACAGAACGTCCCTCGACTACTACAGAGGCCCTTTTTCTTACCAATAAGGGTAAGCTTAAAGAGTTATCTGTTCGCTCTATCGATCATATTCTTCGAACCAGTGGACAAGAAGCCGGCATAGAAATCCCTGTTACTACGCTACTCTTGCGAAGCACTTATGCCGTTAACTTGTTTAGCGAGGGTGCCACAATTAAGCAGGCTTCAGACCTGCTGGGCATCTCAGACTACAACACTCTGCATAAATATCAGGCACTTGCTCAGGGAGATCGCAAACCAAAACTTTTACAGGAGGAGCCAGGCCCCGTTTCACAACTAGAAACCAGACCAGTTGTTACAAAGGTTTTAAATGATATATTCCCAGTAAAACCTCATCCAGTGAAGAAACTCAGCTCTCTTAAAATAGAACTTAGACCAGACCCAGCCGAGACTATCTTCGGTAGAGACCATATCATTAAAGAAATTCGCGCTTATCTAAACAAAGGACAATCGATTTTACTTACCGGCAAGTTTGGGGTAGGCAAAACTCATATTCTTAAACACATGCAATCTTTATACAAAGCTGGAGCCTTCTATTTTGAGAGCCCAGCGCAAATTAAAGCTATACTTGGTGAGTTATGTCAGAAATTAGGTGCAACCGAATTCAAATCCACCACACAGGTTTCAGAGTTGTTGGACTATGCCCTGCGCAACAAAGACCACAATTCCCCCATACTAATTATTGATAGTCTGGATAAAGTACGCTCTGGCGATATGGAAACTTTTATTAAACTAATAGAAAACTTTACCGTCTTAAGTGCTACAGAAGAGTCCGTGGCTAAACTAAAGCCACTTTGGTACAAGTTTAAAGAGCTAGAGGTGAAACCGCTTACCATAGACCATTGCAAAGAACTAATTAAATACCTAACACAAAATATGTCCATTTCCGATTATGAACTTATGGAAACACGCTTACTCAATCAATCCAATGGCTTACCGCTGGCAATTGTAGATATGGCGGTACAGATGAGTCATTCCAATGTTGTAAGTCGCGAGGTAGTGCGCGAAACTCATCACGAAATCGGTGTGGTTTATCGCGACTGGTCGTATGCTATCATTTTCCTCTGGGCACTGATGGTCTTGTTTCGCTTTGTAGCCCTAGGCACCCATAGCTTCGAGGGCTATATCCTAGCAGGTATCGGCATGTCGATGATAGTGGTAATGCGATTTTTTATTTTTAAAGGACGGTGATAACTCACCCCGACACATTCGTGTCGACCCTCTCTCCCGCTTCGCGGCAAAGAGGGTAAATTATAGAGAATATTTATTAAGATGCGTTTATGCCCGAAGGGCGGAGGTGAGTTATGGTAAATGAAATAAAAGAAAAAGTTAGATACTTAAGAAAAAATCAAACAGAAGCAGAATCATTGCTTTGGGATAAATTGCGCAACAGACAAGTAGTTGGTTGTAGGTTTATAAGGCAATATCCTATTACCATGAATTACGAAGGTAAGAGCAAATTGTTTATTGCTGATTTTTATTGTGCTAAGAAAAAACTTATAATTGAGGTTGATGGTAAAATACATGAACAACAAAAAGAACAAGATGAATTAAGGACATATTTAATTAATACAAAAGGAATAAAAGTTGTTCGTTTTACAAACGATGAAATCATTAATAATATAAACAATGTAATTATACGGTTGAAAGTAAATTTATAGAGCCTCCTCTTTCTTGCGTCAGCAAAAGAGAGGAGGTGCCCGAAGGGCGGAGGTGAGTTATGGATAAGTCATTAGCAATTTTTGAGAATTATAAAATAAGAAGACATTATGATGAAAAAACAGAAACTTGGGTTTTTTCTGTTATTGATATTATGCAGGTATTGATTCAACAACCAGACTATCAATCTGCCAGAAATTACTGGAAAGTTCTTAAAAATCGCCTAAATAAAGAAGGAAGTGAGTCGGTTACAAAATGTAACCAACTGAAACTGCAAGCAGCCGATGGGAAATATTATAAAACCGATGTGGCAGATGCCGAAACAATTTTACGTTTAATCCAGTCTGTACCCAGTCCTAAGGCTGAACCAATTAAGTTATGGTTAGCCAAGGTTGGCTATGAACGTATTCAAGAAATTGCTGATCCTGAGAAATCTTTAAATAGAGCCAGAGATAACTGGAAAAAACATGGCAGAAGTGAGAAATGGATACAGCAACGTATGACTGGTCAGGAAACTCGCAATAAACTCACTGATTACTGGAAAACTCATGATGTTACAGAAGATAAAGAATACGCTATTTTGACAAATATCATCCATCAGGAATGGACTGATCTTACAGTTAAAGAACATAAGAAAATCAAAGGATTAAAGACACAAAATTTACGCGATCATATGACAGAAGCAGAGCTTATCTTTACCGCTCTAGCTGAATTGTCTACTCGTCAGATAGCGCAAACAATGGAAGCTAAAGGAATGACGGAAAATAAAATAGCCAGCAAGACTGGTGGAAGTATCGCTAAAAAAGCCCGACTGGAATTGGAAGAGAAAACTGGTAGAAAAATTGTATCTGGAGATAACTATTTACCACCTAAACTAAAAGATGGAGATATTAAGGAGCTAAAATAAATTATGCAATCACCTAATTTTCCATTCACTCTTCACCACTCACTATTCACCAAAACTCCTAACTCACCCCCTAGCCCCCTCTCTTCTCACGGTGTTCGTAAAGAGGGGGAATTTTGAATGAAAAATTTGATAAATAATAAAGATTACTTATTTGGCCCCTCGTTGTTCGCTTCAAGCGAAGAGAGAGGGGTGGCCAAAGGCCGGGGTGAGTTATGCTAGCTCCAACCCATAGCGTTTTCGGTCTCCTTCTTACCCTTATGAGCCTTGCTGCCTTTGGCGTTAAGATTAGTCTGCATTGGTCCATTTTGATTTTTGCAGTGCTTGGTGCCCTTATTCCCGATATTGACCACCCCAAGTCGATGATTGGGAAATTATTTCCTTTTATCTCCAATCCCTTGGAACGTAAATTCGGACATCGTACCTTTACGCATTCCTTTTTGGGAGCATTTGTTTTTACGGTACTACTGGCCTTATTAATTTTGTTATATAACTTATCTTTATTCGCGCTACATCTCGGTTTTGGTATAGCGTATTATGGGCTCCTTTTCGACTTTGGACATTGGACCTCGGACGTCGGACTTGTTATTCGCTGGATTGCAGCCTTTGCGATTAGCTTTTTATCGCATTTAGTACTCGATATGTTCAACAAACAAGGCACACAGTTACTTTGGCCAAATACGGGTCGCGATGTAGTCCCCAAGAATATAAAATTCCGCTTGGAATCTGGCGCTAAAGCCGAGCTGTATATATTTATCGTTTTGCTGGGTTTATTGTTTTTGGCTCTCCCCATCTCCAAGTATGGCTTTGGCAGTTCCTTGCGTTGGGTGTTGGCTACTCCAGAATCGGCGATACTGGAATACAAAAACCTCAAGAACCATACCACAATTGAGTTTGAAGGTGTATTCCAAGCCACTCGCGAAAAAGTAGACGGAATTGCGGAAATTTTAGATGTGCTCAATAAACAAATTGTTGTTTGTTATAACGATAAAGTCTATACGCTGGGAAATGATGAAGGTGCAGATATAGTAGCTACCAAGGTACGTGTGCATTATACTGGAGACACCCTCACTTTTAGTCAAGTAGTTTTCAAAGACAAAACTCGCGAAGAACTACTTTCGCAAATTACCACAGCATCCCTAGTTAGTGGCTATGTGGAATTACCGACAGATATGCAACTCAAGTTCCCACCTACTGATATTAAACAATCCAACTATCAGACTATGACCCAAAAAGGAAATAAGTTAATCCTTAAATATGCTAGTCTGGCAGAACTAGAGAAACTGGGGCTTAACGATCAATTCATTCTTCTGCAAAAACAAGACAAAACAGAGCTCAACTCTTTAAGGGTAAATAAGAATAAAATACTTTCAGACATTAAGGTTCTTAAGAGCCAAGATGATGGACTGACTGCCCTTGGCAGAAAAGTATATGGAGACAAGTCAAAGCTCACTGAGCGCGAGAATAAGTTCGCTGCATTTAGAAGTCAGCTGAGTGAAATTGATTTGAAAATTCAAGCCATAAACCTGCGCATGAAAGAGCATGAGTTTTTGTATACGGGTGAAGTAAAGGTGCGGGAATGAAAAAGCAATATCTTAGAACGCTGAAGTAGGGAGGCAATTTGATAAAGGTAATAATAGAAAAGAAAATACGGAGGAATACAAATGCATATCTTTAAGACATCAGCAGATACATATGATAGCGTTCTAAAGAATCAGAAACACGCTTTTAAATATAAACCTGTTGAACTTTATCATGGCGAAATAGTTATCCTATCAAAAAATAAAAGAGGTCTATCGGTTAATGAAAAGCAAATATCCCATTATGCGATTTTCGATAAAATTAAAAAGTGTAATGATAAAGAGATTGAACAATACTGGCCAGGAAATAAAGGACGTTGGTATTTCATTACTGAATTTTCTGAAGTTAATGAAATAGTTAGCCCTTTTAATTTATCTGAAATATTACCGGCAGATAGATCAAAACATTATTCATCAATAATGACACATGGCAAATTTAAAAAGGAAGATGAAAATATTATCATGCCTCATATTAAAAGACAAAAGCAAGTTGAATATTCTCAGGATTTATTCCCTGATGAAATTTCAGACGATAAAGATATTTATGAGGGGGCAAAAATAACGAAAACGGTAAATGCCTATGAGAGAGACGCTAATGCAAGATATAAATGTATAGAGCACTACGGCAATAATTGTTCTGTTTGTGATATAAATTTCAAAGAAGAATATGGAATAATTGGATTAAATTATATTCATGTTCATCACCTTGTTCCACTTTCTAAAATTGGGAAAGAATATATTGTTGATCCAACAAAAGACTTACGTCCGGTCTGTCCGAACTGCCATGCTATGCTACACAGAAATAAACCAATTTTAAGTATTGAGGAATTAAGAAATATCTTAATTAAGGAAAGAGAACAAAATAAACGATGACAATTCTCCGAACTATTAGTGAGATTAGCATTAACAAACCTGCACTTATAATTTTTACAAGAGGGAAAAGTCTTCTTTTAGATGAAGATGTCGCAATTTGTGGCAATTGGAAGGTTGATCCGCAAAAGACCGTCAAGGATGTCATTATTTACTTGAGAAAGAATAGTAACTATATTTATCAAGGATCTTTTATTAAATATGAATTATCAGAAGAAGAAAATCGATATAAAGTTTTTATTAAAAATCTAATAAAAGTTGGCACGACTTTTTCTAACTGGAAAGAATTTGCTAAGGGTGGGCAAAATCCTACCCAATATATTTATTAAGGAGAGATAAAACATAATGAATAAACTAATAATCAAACTAACACTGTTCTGTTTCTGTATATCAATGCTTTCGGTAACGATGGCGGGCACAACGCCGTATATTCTTGCCTCTGGCGACACACTAGAAATCAAGGTAATCAACAAAAAAGATTTAGATACTAAGCAAGCTATTGCCCTAGACGGCAGTATTTCACTTCCTTCCTTAGGCAGAATGAAAGCTTCAGGTCTTAACCTAGATGACTTGCAAAAGAAAGTAAAAGCCAGCTATTCTGAGTATATCAAGAATGCCGATGTGGTTATTTATCTAACACCCCGACCAATTTACGTGGTGCAAAATGACCCCAAAAAGCAAACTTGGGAAGTGAAAGAAGCTAAATCTAGCGAAGAAGCTTTAGCCTATATGGGCATATCTAACCAATCCTCTAACCTTCCAATCCTCCATCCCGGTGACGTAATCACTGTAAACTTCGGAAAAGCCCCAGACTTTTGGGAAGATAACTGGTATAAGGTATTAAGTGCTGTTGGTATGGCTACTGGCATTTGGGCTGTGGTGACGAGGTAAGCAAAATGTTTATCTACGGCGAGACAGTCTTTGCACCAGCTTTAATAAGTTCGTCGATGACGGCTTGAGATTTAGCGAACATGAGAGCTGTTTGCCCAATCTCGTCAGTAGCATTAACATCTGCCCCAGCCTTTATCAGTTCTGTGACAAACTCGTGTTTATCATTCATGGCGGCTAGCATAAGAGCCGTCAAACCTTCCTTGCCACTTGCATTAATCTCAGCGCCACTCTTGATAAGTTCCGTGATTACTTCTGGATTTGAATTAAACCGCGCAGCGTCCATTAACTCTGTCAGCCAAAAACCTTCGTTATCTTCACACCAAATATTTATTTGTGCACCAGCATGGATAAGTTCCGTGATTACTGCAGGATTTGAGTTGTACCTTGCTGCGAATAGAAGGCTTCTTGGTCCATTCTCGTAAAAGGCAGCATTAACCTTTGCGCCACCCTTGATAAGCTCCGCAATTACTCCTTGTGTTGTATTATGAAAAGCCGCTTCCATAAGAGCAGTAAAGCCTAAATCCACAACAGTGTTTACATCCGCTCCGCACTCAATCAAGGTGGCAATTACCTCCGGATTGGTGTTATGTTTTGCCGCACGAGTCAGTGCGGTTTCAGTAAAATCGCATAGTACGGCATTAATATCTGCACCTGCGTTGATGAGCGCAAGGATTATTTCTGGGTTTGAGCTGCCCCCTGCTGCCATTATAAGAGCCGTCTCACCGCAACAGTTGGTAGCATTTACATCAGCTCCGGCCTCAATGAGAGCCGTGGTAACGGCCAGGTTTTGAAATATCGCCCACATTAGTGCAGTATCGCCATTTTCATCCACAACATTAACACTAGCACCTGCGTCGAGGAGCTTATTAATGTCTTCTAGTGGTGCATTTTCCATAACCGCTTTTAGGAGAGCGGAATCTCCAGTATTAACAGCACCACCCTTAAGCAATTCAGCGGTGACCTTGGGATCCTTTGCAACCATGAGCGCCGTTTCACCCGTGATAGTAACCGCATTAACCTCGGCGCCAGCCTTGAGGAGCTCGGTTATGACTTCAAAATTTTGATTATTTTCTGCTGCCAATATGAGTGCCGTTTGACCAGTGCTAGAAGTAGTATTAACTTTGGCCCCCTGCTTAATCAACTCAACGATTACCGCAGGATTCGAGTTTTTTGCGGCCGCAGCCATAAGAGCAGTGTAACTCGTTTCGTGTACAGCATTAACCTCCGCCCCTGCGTTTACTAGCTCAGTAATTACTTCTGGATTATTATTATAAAGAGCCGCAAACATAAGTGGAGTAAAACCATTATCATTGATAGCGTTGACCTGCGCACCACCTCGAATAAGGGACGAGATGACTTCAGGCCCCACATCGGACCAAACCGCATGCATCAGGGGCGTCATGTTGAGGCCTTCAAGCTCAAGCCAAATATTTACCTCTGCACCAAATTTGATAAGTTCTTCTACGGCTACAGGATTTCTAGTTATTGAGGCTGCACAAACGAGAGCCGTCCATCCATGCACGTTAACAAATTCAAGGTCTGCGCCGCCCTTGATAAGCTCTGAAATAACCGCTGGATTTGCAGACGGACTTACCGCCTGCATCAATGGTGTCCTCCAACTGCCCACCTCATCTTCATACACTGCATTTACATCTGCGCCCGCCTTGAGGAGTGCCGCAACGACTTCTGGATTATTTAAATGTGCTGCCCACGTAAGTGCTGTGTCTCCACCGTTCCTAGCATTAACATCGGCTCCTGCGTTGACAAGAGCAGTGATTATTTGAGGATTACTGTTGTAATATGCAGCTTGCATGAGGGCTGTTCGCCCAAACTCGTCTGGCTCATTTACCTTGGCACCTGCAAGAATAAGTGCCTTTATTTCTTCTAGGGAGCCAATAGCAGCGACCTCATGAAGGTTGAAATTGTTTTCTGTCATGTTTTACTCCTTAGTAACTCAATCGTGGCCGAATGGAAAATTTTATTGTTCTGCGCATAGTCAAAAGCAGATTTCCCTCTTTTGTCTCTAATATCAATCCGTGCACCGGCCTCGATCAGTTCGGCGATTGCTTCGGGATTATGTGCATACATTAGGGCTGTCTTTCCTTGCTCATTGATAGCATTAACATCAGCACCCGCTTTTATTAGATGGGCGATGATGGTTGGATGCCACATCGCTGCACGAATAAGCGGGGTATATCCGTTTACATCAGCACCAGCCTTAAGGAGCTCTGCAATTATTTTTGGTTCCGCATTGCGATGTGCTACCGCAACCTTGAGCGCTGTCCCTCCCTCAACATCAAAGGCATTTACCTCTGCCCCAGTCTGGATTAATTCAGTAATAACGTCGGGGCTCGAATACCTAGCTGCAAACATAAGCGCTGTTAAGCCCTTCGAAGTGACAGCGTTAACGTCTTCTCCTGCCTTAATAAGTTTAATAATCGTGTTCCGTGGTTTGCCACTTCCAGCTGCACGCATTAGTGGTGTTAATTCATCCGATTCATCCTTGTAAGCCACATTAATATTTGCACCAGCCTTAATAAGTTCAGTCATTATTTTTAACTGGGAAGGTGACAAGTCCATATTCATGAAGGCTGTCTTTCCCTCTGCGTCGATAGCATTAACCTCCGCGCCTGCTTTAAGTAGAACCGTTGTTGCCTTAGGATCTTCGTTATCCATCACGGCTCGCATGAGGGCCGTCACGCCATTCTCGTCAGCCAAGTTTACCTCTGCGCCGCCTTTAATAAGCTCAGAAATTATCTTAGGGCTGTTCCAGCTTGCGGCGTCAGCAAGCGCTGTGTTCTCCTCCCCCTCGTTATTATAGTTAAGGTCAGCACCTCCCTTAATAAGCGCTGCTATTACTTTAGGCTCATCGGTAAATAAGGCCGCTTTTTTGAGCGGGGTTTCGCCATCCTTGTTGATCGCATTAACATCGGCTCCGGCGTTGATAAGCAGAGCAATCGTTTCAGCATAGGTGGTATGCTCTGCCGCCAACATAAGGACAGAATCTCCTTTCACATTTGCGACATTAACATTTGCGCCTGCCTTGATAAGCGCTTCAAGGATTGAAGGGTCGGCGTCAGTAGTTACTGCTTTTATGAGCGCAGTATCTCCCTTCACCTTAACAACCTTAGAATCAGCCTTAACCTCAGCACTTATTTCCTCAAACATTCTTTTTATTTGCTGCAAGTTCCAGTCAATAGGATCAGCAACCTCGTCGATATGCTCTTCGGTGAGTGTTGCTTTGGTGTCATCAGTTGCCGCTTTTTTGAGCGGGGTTTCGCCATCCTTGTTGATCGCATTAACTTCGGCTTCGGCGTTGATAAGCGCTTCAAGGATTGAAGGGTCGGCGTCAGTAGTTACTGCTTTTATGAGCGCAGTATCTCCCTTAATATCTATCGCATTAACATCGACTCCATGCTTGATAAGTTTGTCGATTATTTTTAGGGTTTCAGCGGAGATACTTTTAGTCAGGAGAGTCATGAGTTTTGAAACCCCATCCGCACCTCTTTTTAGCAACTCGTCAAGAATGTCTAGATTTGTGGCCAACATTAGGGCTGTTTCGCCTTTTTCATTGACAGCCTTGAGGTCGGCACCTGCTTGTAGCAACACGGAAATAATTTGGGGATTAGTGTTATGTCTTGCGGCCCTCATAAGTGGCGTCTCCCCCTCCAAATTGCGAGAAGCAACCAGCGCTCCAGCATTGATAAGCTCAGTAAGTACCTGTGGATTTGAGTTGTTTTTTGCTGCCCGCATCAAGGCTGTTTCTCCAAAGCCGTCAATATTAACGTCTGCCCCTGCGTTGATAAGCTCAAGTATTATATTGGGATTTGAGTTAAACTCTGAGGCAAAGATGAGTGCCGTCCGACCATCTTGCACCCTCACGTCTACCTCGGCACCACCGTTAATCAGCGCAGTGATTATTTTGGGATTTGTGGCATAACAAGCAGCCTTCATGAGGGCATCACCCATCTCAAAACAGTCGTATTCGGCATCTGACTTACCGTTAATCATACATTCAAGGCCGTAGGGAGATATTAAGGTAATACCTGTAATAAAATTACCTCTATTTTCGTCGATTGTTGCATGGACATCCGCTCCACCCTCAAGCAGGGCGGTAATTACTTCGGGGTTAGAGTTATACCTTGCTGCAAACATGAGGGCTGTCCAATCATCCGCATTCTTGGCATTTACATCTGCACCCGCCCTAATAAATTCTTTTATTTCCTCTGGGGATCCGCTAGCAGCAACGGTATATAGAGAGTTTCCCTTCAGTTCTTTCATGGCATTTTTTCTCCTAATTAATTGTAACCATATCTATATGATATATTGGCAACCTTCATTTGAACACCTTCCTTAGCATATAATCTTTTAATACGAAATATGGTTTCGCTTTTAGTCTCATGCCACAATCCTAGCAAGAGCCTCGTGCGTTTTTCTTTTAGGATTTTGTCTTGGTTTGGCTCAAGTCAACTATACTTCTCAAATCGACTGGGCCCAGGGGTGGAATTAGATGGTTAGAAGATTAGAAGGTTGGAGGGTTGGAGGGTTGGCTGGAAAGACGTGAAGTCCAGCAAAACCGTTCAGTCTAGGTCAGCGGAATGCGTCAGTAGACAGACGGGCGGGTTTGGATAAGTATAAAAAAATACAGCTAATAAAACTGAATAGCTGGAAACAAAGACAGGATAAAGTTACTTTAAAAAATATAGAAACTACACGACTAAAGTTTCTTTGGGGTTCCAATGGGTGAGCGAAGCGAAGCCGAATGAGCGCCGACCATTGGGAGGAAAAGCAGGCACGATGCCTGCGTCAGCGAATGAGTGGTGCTTAATGGAGTGAGACAGGATGTCGAACGAGCGTGTGCAGAGATGTACAGTCGGAGCTGGGGAAAGCGGGAAAAGCAAGCTCAGTCTGGGTTGGGGAGGATTATTGTAAGTTTGAAAACGTATAGTTTCTGCTTGCAACACAGTAACTGTAAGGATTACAGCCGATTACAGTTTCTTTGAAAATTAACGATGTTGCCAAATAACATTGGTTCATTGCCTAATACTATAGGTCTTATTGCCAAGGATCATAGTTGTTTAAAATACATAATTTAAAACATGAGATATCCTACATCCCTGACTATAACTACTATAGAAAGAAAAAATCTTAAAAAATATATATTGGTTATTAATATTAATATCTGATATTTAATATTCTCTATAGGGATCTTGCTTAATCAAATTATACTTGAGCAATATATGTAAGTACTTTATACTAAATACACCACCAATAAGCATTTTGCGACAAACACATAATCCGATAATTGCCTTGTAATTATTGGGTTGTGGGCGATTTGAAAAGACAAACAAGGCAAGATTAATTTTTGTTATATTTTCTTCAAATTCTACTTAAATTTTGTTAGTTATGGTTCGTATTTTTTCTAAAAAAGCATACTGAAAAGACAATAAATAGTGTTGTTAGCTTTTTAGAATATGGCTTTTTTGGTAAAAACGGGCATATTGCTTAACTTCTAGAGATTGAGCAACATTTATAGTGAGCCTGTCGAACTAGAATTTTAGGTAGTAAAAACCTCCTTCCATGGCAAAGACTTAAACTGGACAACTAACTTGTCTGGATGGTAGACAATATCAGTAACTAGGCTGATTATATGGACTTTTAATGTGTCTGTGTCCAAAGATTCATGGTCTGTTCTGAAGCTGATTAATTGTTTTTTGAACTGGGTCAGCTTGATTTTTTCTTCTTCTTTGCGATTTAGTTCAAACTGATTTTTGAAGATTTCTGCTTTTAGTTGTTTTTCCGCTAGTTCTAACTCTGTAATGCGCGTATTTATTAGCTCTCTTTCTTTGGACAGATACTGGCTGGCAATTAGGGAATCTAGGTATTTTTCTTTTTTGTCCGTTAGGTTTTCTAGTTTGGATTGTAGCTGGATTATGATTTTTTCATTATCCTGCATGACTTTTTCTATACCCTGATTGTATTTTAGAATCTTGTTTTCCAAGCCCCTGAATTCTTTTTCCGCAGAAAGTGAAAGCAGGATATTTAGCACCTGTGTTTCTACTTTTTCAAAAGCTATCTGCCTGATTTTGCACAAACTAGTATCCCTGCCTGTAGATTTGGTACTGGTACAACGGTAATAATAATATTTAGTGCGGTTACGGTTAAAGGAATAATTAGGGGTCATTGGTGAGTTACAGCAACCACAGAAAAGTATTTTTTGCAGTATGGCATTAGTTTTGTTGTTTCCCTTAATGGTTTTTCGCTGTTCAAAAATTTCCTGTGTCTGCTGGAACATTTTTTCTGTAATAAGTGGTTGGTGTATGCCCTGATAGATATTGTCTTTCCAGCGTACTTTCCCTATATAGACTGGGTTCTTTAGGATATTTTCAATCTGTCGATTATCAAAGAGGCTGTTAGCTCTGTCCCTATAACCAAGACTGTTAATATATTTAGCCACTGCTACAGTGGATTTAATTTCCATAAATTTATTAAATAGCAGTTCGATAATTTGAGTTTCTTTTTTGTAGGGTACAAGTTCTTTATTAATCGATGTATAGCCCAAAGGACGGACTCCACCGTTATTTAACCCCAGACTAGCTCGGTAGCCCATTACATCAATTATTCGTTCCGAAGTTTGTTCTCGTTCTAGCTGAGCAAAGACTAGAGCCACGCGGAGCATGGCTTTGCCCATAGCTGTGGTGGTATCAAAGTTTTCTTTTATGCTGATAAATTCTACTTCGTTTTCATTCATTAAATGCATTAAATTCTCGAAGTCCAGTAACGACCGACTTAGTCGGTCTAACTTCTTAACTACTACGGCATTTATTTTCTTTTGTTTAATATCTTTAATTAGTTTCTGATATTCAGGGCGGTTAGTGTTACCGCCCGACTTGCCACGCTCTACATAAATATTATTGATAGCAAAGTTTCTAAAGTCACAATATTTCTTTAGGTCATTTTCTTGGTCTTCCAAGGAATCTCCTTCATTGGCTTGGCGTTCTGTAGAAACCCGAATATACAAAGCCACGCGAAACACTTCGGCTGGGGAAGTAGCCACCGAGCCAGTCGTGGAGGTATTTTGGGGGGGGAATTTAATTGAATTTGATTTAATTTTCATTTCAGGTAAACCGCCTTGTAAGCGCCTTCCCAGCAACCACCACACCTGAGCGGCTTCCACTTGATGTTGGGGAACTCTGGCAAGGGTGTGTCGAGGCAAAAGATAACCACGGGTAAATGCTCTCCCAGTGCTTTGCGGATAGTGAACAGACTGCCGCGGCTTTCGCCATATAGGAAAGCCACAATACCAGATACAGCTTCGATAAGGCGCAAGTTGCGCTGGAGTAGCCCAGTACGTACCACGGAGTATTCCTCTTTGCCGCGCAGATTGCCCCAAATGACTGAACCGCCATACTCTTTGAACTGGCGAGTGAGTGAGCG
>CAIUUT010000210.1 GCA_903902445.1 uncultured Candidatus Marinamargulisbacteria bacterium | reverse complement strand
TGAATACCTGCTTTGAATATGCTTGTAATGGTTCCTTGATATTTAGCAGCAATATTCATTCTTTGAAAAATAGGAGTAAGTTTTTGTTCAATATTATTCGAACTTCGCAAACCATCAGAATACAGAATCTTAGAAATCTGCTGACAGATGTATTCTAACGACAAAGAACTTTCCTTAGTTAAATCTTGCAACTCTGTAATAATAGATTTATCGATTGACTTTAAATTTACCACATTAGACGTTAGTTGTTTATTTTCTCTAGTCTGTAAAAATAAGCTACTAATAAACTTCTCCATATTAGATTCCACTTGCATATTTCTTTTATAAACTGGATTCATTTCCAGAATTTTTCTCTCTAAAATTCTTTCCGAAACATTTTTATCTTCAGATGTCTCAACCTCAAATTGTTTGGGGCTTATAATGGTAATGGGGCTTTTCATACCAGGTTTTAACTGTTGATTTTTTGGTAAATACAGAAGAGAGACCAGTAAAATTAAAAATAAAGCAAAAACACTGTAAGTAACTATTTTCACTACTTTAAATCTGTTTAATAAATTTAATATATTGTTCTCGGGATGATTAAATATAAAATATTTCTTAGGCAATTTCCACTCCTAAAGCTTGCATTTTTTCTTTTATACTTTCATAGCCCCTCATAATATGATGTATATTATACAAGGTAGTTTCACCTTCGGCAGCCAAAGCAGCAATTAGGAGAGCAGCACCTCCGCGCAAGTCCGGCATTTTAACGGTTGTGGACGACAGCTTATTCACTCCATGAACTATAGCCTTATTCCCATCCACCTCGATATTAGCCCCCATCCTGTTGAGCTCCATTACATGCATAAAGCGATTTTCAAATATATTTTCAGTGATGATACTCTTTCCATTTACCATGACTAAAAAAGACATAATTAGTGCCTGCATATCTGTTGAAAAACCTGGATAGGGCTCTGTCTTTAAGTTAACAGGCTTATACTCCTTATCTCCAGGCATAACTCGAATCGCTGTTTTGTCGATAATCTCTATATTTAATCCTATTTTTTTAACAATCTTAACAATGTCTTGAATATGTTCTAATTTAATATGACTAATAATAATATCACTATTGGTTATACCCGCTGCACAAATGAAAGTTGCAGCCTCTATTCTATCAGGGATAACGGAATGCTTCACCGTTTGCAGTTTTGGCACGCCATGTATCGTAATTACATCACTACCTGCTCCAGAAACATCAGCTCCAGCTGCATTTAGAAAATCTGCTAGATCAACAATTTCAGGCTCTCTAGCAACATTTTTTAGAACGGTTGTACCCTCTGCTAAAGAGGCAAACATCATCAAATTTTCCGTAGCTCCCACACTGGGAAAGTCTAAGGCAAACTTAGTACCTTTAATTTTATGTTTCGCTTTTAAAATAACAAAACCATGTTCTACACGAATATCCACCCCAAAAGCTTCAAATCCTTTTAAATGGATATCCACTGGCCTAGAACCAATAGAACAACCACCCGGATAGGGAACCTTGGCAAAACCTACTCTGGCTAAAATTGGACCAGCTACTAAAAAAGAAGCCCGCATATTAGTAATAAGCTCATAAGGAGCGACATGACGTATATCGTTAGAGCCCCAAACTTTTACTGTATTATTAGCAAAATCAGCTTTTAACCCCAAACTTCGTAGCAACCGAATGGTAGTCACAATATCCGTTAGATTAGGGACATTAGTAATAATACTTTCACCCTCTACTAATACAGTGCCAATTAATATAGGCAACGCAGCATTCTTAGAGCCACTAATTTGCACTTCTCCCTTTAATTTTACGGGACCTTTTACGATAATCTTAGACATTGGCTATGTTTTCTCGCTTTTTCCTCTTGAGGAAATTGTTAAATACAATAATGATTAAACCCAAAATAGATCCGAGCACCATTCCAATAAACGAGCGATAAAGCGAAATATAAAAAGGGGTATGTACGTGAGAAAAAGTATTAATAATCGACACCGGCACTAAACAAGCAAAAATTAGCAATATATTCCTAGATGCGATGTTCAAATCTTTCCAATAGTACACAAGAATGAGCAAAAGAGGATACGCAAAAATAATTTCTTTTGTCCTCGGCCTAACTAGAAAAATATTTTCCAGCAATTGTCTAAGCCTTAACTCACCCTCACCACCGATCAAAATTCCATTATTACCTGAACGCATTATGTACATTAAAAGTATCAAGGCCAATATTGCTAGTAAAAGCAAAACTTTATAAGTAATATACTTATTAACCAAAGTCTTTAGCACAAAAAAACTACATAAAAATCGATCTGGCTTAATGTATAAATATATTGCTAGTAAAATAAGAGGTGAAACAAGCGCTAACTTAACCCCCTTAAAAACAGCAATGCCCCAAAAATAAGCTGGCTCAAATATTAAATTTTGCATAATCATACTGAGAAGAACCGACATTACAAAAATCGTTAAAACAACACCTAGCAGATGAATAACTTTATTTTTTGCAGATATATTCTGCTCTAAATATTTTGCCAAATAGACAAAACCGATTACTGGGGAAACAATGGCTAATATTAGACTGCTTATTTCATTGATTAAATTTAGTTTATGTAGAAAAATAGCACCCAAAATACAAAGTGCATATCCGATAAAGCCCATAAATAAAATATTTATACCTAGTTTTTTCTTATATATTTTCAAAAACAACCAACCCAAGACCAGCACCGCTAAATATGAGGCATAGCTTAAAAAGGAAAAATAGAAGCTAGTATATGGATTTTGAGAAATATTACTAACCACAAACCCCTTATCCTGCAATGAAACTTTAAGCAACTTAATAAATTTCAGGTTAGAATTTAATACATTATAAATATCACCACCCGTATATGGATTGATGTTTATAATTCTACAATTTCTCTCCATTACCGCTCTCTTAGCTTGAGAAACGTATTTATCCTCATCATTCTTAATGATATCTATAGAATGAACCTTTAATCCATTGTCGGGCATTCTTCTTGCGATGGACTTGAGGCCGGTAGGCTTCTTACTTAATTCTATAAAAGCGTAATTTTTATTATTTTCTAACAGTTTCTTACCAAAAACATCCAGAAAATCAGGATACCCAAGCACTTCCTCACCCGTGAATATTACCGTTGAGAACTCAAAAGCTTTAAGATGAGAATCCTTAAATAGTATTTGATCTTCAGTAAATAAAGGATCATTGTACAATGCAGGAATAATTTTCAAATCACTGTCAGCAACAAGTTTTGCCTTATTTATGTTTACGTTCAAAGGGGTATCCAGAATCTGCTCCTGTTCCGCAGCAATTTCCAAGAGATTTGAACCTAGGTCACTGACAATCTTTCCGCCAAGTCGCATTTCCAACCCTAACTTAATAAGCTCAAAGGAAATTGGGTCATCGGCAACTACATACAGGTGACTGGGATTAATCGCTGTATTGGCGGGGAAACGAGCATAAATCAGGTTATTCGCCCTAGGGATTATTCTACTGATATTGATTAGATCAGATCCCTTTATTAAGGTCGCCTCGCCCGAATTAACCAAAGCTCGTAAGTTTTCTTCATTAATAATAATTGAAGTGATACCCGCTGCTTTAAGAAGGCGTAATACTTCATCTTTCTTAACTGATGAGTGTACGCTAAGTTTTTCCACTCCCTCATAAGAATAAGTGAGTTCAACTTTATTATTGCCAACATCCATAACTATTTTCTGTACTATAGGAACAAGAGAAAAAATGGAGATAACTACTAAAAAACTAAGTAATTTAACAATAAATTGTTTTTTAAACATATGCACTAATGTTAACTATTCTTCCCTAAAATGTAAATACGCATCTATAAAGGAATCTATCTCTCCGTCCATCACCGCTTGCACATTACTCTCTTCATATTCGGTACGATGATCCTTGACCATATTGTAGGGATGAAACACATAGGAGCGTATCTGATTCCCCCAACTAATTTCTTTATTAGCCTCTGCTACACTGCTGAGCGCTTGTATATTTTGCTGCTCCTTAAGCCTTACGAGTTTGGAAATTAACATCTTCATGGCTACCTCTTTATTTTGAATTTGCGAACGCTGATTTTGACATTGGACGACTGTATTTGTCTGCAAATGCGTAATTCTAACGGCCGAATCTGTTTTATTAATATGCTGCCCACCAGCTCCACTGGATCGATAAGTATCTATTCTTATGTCCTCGGGCTTAATAGTTATCTGCGTACTGGTTTCTATTTCGGGAATAACATCTATTGAGGCAAAAGAGGTTTGTCTTTTACTGTTGGCATTAAAAGGAGATAACCTTACTAAGCGATGAATTCCGTGCTCAGCTTTCAGTAAACCATAGGCATATTCGCCATTTATTTCCAGTGTAACACTTTTAACACCCGCCTCTTCCCCTTCTGAAATATCTAAAATATTTGAGGAGAAACCCTTCTTTTGTGTCCAACGAATGTACATACGCAAAAGCATTTCTGCCCAATCCTGAGCATCAGTTCCACCAGCACCAGCATTTATAGTCAGTAACACATTGTTCAGGTCATGAGCCCCACTTAAAATAGTTTTTAGCTCTAAATCCTGATAATTCTTC
>CAIUUT010000209.1 GCA_903902445.1 uncultured Candidatus Marinamargulisbacteria bacterium | reverse complement strand
CGACTTTTCAACCGATCAAAGCCTAACTGCAGAGTTAAAATGCATTTTTTACAAGAGGGATATAGTGGTCGCTTGACGACCCGGGTAAGTTAAGCGCAAAGGAAAAAAAATCATTTTAATACTCTGCGTTTGGCTGCGTTTTGAAAAGTCTTGATTTTTTGCTTCGTTTTTATCAAGAAAAACGAAGATTAAGTTTTGCGCGTTTCAAAAAGTTCAACTAAATGCAACAATCGGCAAAGAAATATAATAGAGTTAGTGGACAGTAAGGGACAAAATATTTAGAAAAATGAAGGTTTTTTAAGAGCGTAGCTAGAATTTATTTAACGTAGAGAATATGCAAATCATTAAAATTGACGTAATACAATAAATGAAATAAAATAATTTTGAAATTAAAACCAATGTGGAGGTATAATATTTTTATGAAAAATCAAGAATTACTAACGGCTATAAAATCTATTGTAAAAGAAGAATTTGGGTGCAACAACAATATACTTGATAAGAGATTTGATAATATGGCCGATGAAGTTGTCCAATTGCATTTAGATATTTCCAAGCAAATGACTGATCTAGATGCTAAAATTGAAAAAGTGGCATACGAAGCTGCACATCACACCTTAGGAATATATAAAGAGGAAATGGCGTCTCAATTTAAAGCCTTTGGGGAACGATTAATGCCATTAATTTTATTATCAGAAAACCACGATAAGCAAATCACAAAGATTGAAGGAAATGTGAAAACTCATAGTTATGCTTTAAAAAAACAAAGTGTCGAAATCAAGACCATTTATAATAAAGTTTTTGCATCCTAGATTCAAAATATAAAATCCACTTTTCATAAAAATAAACTCAGCGCATAATAACTCCTATGCAAAAATATATTCAGCTCGATCATGGAAGTGGCGGAGAAATGTCTCAGGAGCTTATTCAAAGCCTATTTCTGAAGCATTTTGGCTCGCAACACGCAGTACCAACCGACGCTGTAATCCTCGATTTACCCAGTCGTAAAATTGCGCTGACTACAGACTCCTATGTAGTTTCACCCATTTTTTTCCCTGGAGGGAACATTGGTAAACTGGCGGTATGTGGAACGGTAAATGATTTAGCAGTAACGGGTGCAAGACCGCTTTACCTAACGTGTGGTTTTATTGTTGAAGAGGGGTTGCCTTTTGACGACTTGGAGGAAATAGTAATATCAATGGCCAAGGAAGCCAAGCACGCTGGGGTACAGATTGTAACGGGTGATACGAAAGTTGTGGAAAAGGGGAGTTGCGACAAACTGTTTATCAATACCGCGGGAGTGGGAATCGCTAATGAGTCCTCGCAGTCACTGGCAATAGGTGCCAATATCAAAGCGGGAGACCAGATTATTATTAATGGTAGTTTGGCTGATCATGGCATGGCCATTATGTCCAAACGCCAAGGCTTTGAAATGCAAACCCCACTACTGTCTGACTGCGCCAGCTTAAATGGCCTAATCGCCAGTGTTATGGAAATTACTAGGACTGGGGCTAATCCATCGGTAAATTTTATGCGTGATGCAACTCGAGGGGGAGTGGCTACCGTGCTGTGTGAGGTTACTAAAGACCAAGAGTTTGGGATTGAGATTTACGAAGACTCTCTGGTCATTAAAGAAGAGGTGAAAGGACTTTGCGAACTGCTGGGATTTGACCCACTCTATGTGGCCAATGAAGGAAAGGTTGTGTTCATTGTTGAGAGCAGTAAGGCGCAAGAAATTCTATGCACTATGCAGAAAGACCCACAAGGCAAGCAGGCTTGTATCATTGGTCAGGTTACGGTCACTAATCTCGGAAAAGTCGTGTTGAAAACTAAAATTGGCGGTAGTCGGGTTGTCTCTATGCTTTCTGGTGCTCAGTTGCCCAGAATTTGCTGAATTAGAGAGCGAAGCAAGCTTCGTAAATGAGGCCAAAGGTATAAAATGAAAATTCATTCGTGCCATCGCTGGCCTTTATTTCATAGATCTTAACGCCTACTTTTATCATAAGGTCCTTTTGCGCTATCCCTAGAAAAATGGCGGGATGAACCCCAAAAAGCTCACCGCCTGATGAGACTTTATATTGAGTGTCTAAATTCTTTATGGTTGGGAAAATATAGGACAAGTGTGAAATTAAGAAAATATTTTCACCCCATAGAAGTGTGCTATTTAGATATATTTCACTTAAGCTGAATTTCAGGGAAGGATTTGCATATCCAGTTTCCTCTCTTTCAGTGCCAAATAGGACTCCTATGCCCATGTAAGTTTTTTCCCACGAAATACTGTTATGAGGCATTAAAAAATTCTGCTCGATGCCGTAGGAAAATCCTGGTTTAAGTGTGCCCTGAGTCGAGAGGTCAGGGTTGCTTTTATCGGAATAAAAGCGATATAGACCGCTTGTATCGTAGGCAATAGTGATAAGGGGTTTAGTGTAATAATCTACCTTTTTATTGACGGATGGGTTTTGCGTAAGGAGCGGTCTATTTCCCAAGTTACTTGTGGCTGAAGAAGACGTGTCCGCAAACAATATATTCGTCATTAGTAAGCAAAATAGTAATATTATTTTCATTGGCAGTCCCTTTTATTATTAAGAATATCCCAATCGTAACATGAGGACATTGAATAAACAATGTTGCTGACAAGGTGCAGTTCATCAATCTCTATTCACTCTTCACCATTCACTCTATAATGTTAGCCATGCACGAAATGTCGATAATGCTCTCCGTTTGGAACTCTATTGAGGAGGAGTTCGCTCTTCAGAAATATAGTAAGTTGCACAATGTGGAGCTTGAAATTGGTGAATTTCTGGGCGTTGTGGACGAATCATTAGAGGTTTGCTGGGAGTCTATTATCATGGAAAAACCCTTTGCCCGTGGTGCTTCATTAAAAATAGTTAAAATACAATCATTAGTGAAATGTGACCTCTGCGGGAATACTTGGGACTTTCAGGCTAGTCTCTACCTGTGTCCAATCTGTGGCGTGGCTCATTCAACAATAATAACAGGTAAGGGTATCGAAATAGTCGGTATGGATGTAGATTAATTTTTATTAACTATTGAAAGATAGGTAATAACTAAGAATAATAGTATTTGAGGAAGGGCATTCAGTTGCCTTTTTTTAATGGAAGGACTTAGTGTGGGGAATAAACCAAAAATAGCAATGTATTGGGGTAGTGCCTGCGGTGGTTGTGAGGTGTCTTTGGCCAATGTGCATGAGGCCCTGCTTATAATAGATGCAAATTTTGAATTTGTGTTTTGTCCTTGTTTAGTCGACACAAAATACACAGACATAGAAAACATGGCGGAAGGAGAAATATTAATTACCTTCTATAACGGGGCCTTGAGAAATTCGGAAAATGAACAGATGGCACATTTACTCAGAAAAAAATCAAAAATAATCATTGCTTACGGCGCTTGTTCCAAGGATGGGGGGATTCCTGCTTTAGCCAATTTTCATAGCAAAGAAGAAATATACAATACCATCTATTTAAATAATCCTTCCATTGATAACCCCTACAGCGTTATTCCCAAAACTGTTACGACTGTTGAAGAGGGCGACCTATATCTTCCAGAATTTTGGGACACGGTAAAGAGTTTAGATCAGGTCATTGATGTGGACTACTACATGCCGGGGTGCCCTCCTGAACCGCATCAGCTCGTAAAAGTGTTAAATATTTTCTTGTCTGATGAGCCTTTACCGCCTAAAGGCAGCTACTTGGGGGTGGGTAAGACAACTGTTTGTGAAGAATGCCGCAGAGTTAAAACGGATAAAAAAATTACTAAATTTTACCGTAACTGGCAAATCATTCCCGATGCTACAACCTGCCTATTAGAGCAAGGATTATTATGCATGGGACTTGCTACTTGTGGCGGCTGCGGTGGTGCTTGCCCAGAAGCCAATATGCCTTGTACCGGCTGTTACGGAGCCCCTCAAGGGGGTAGCGATCAAGGCGCAAAGATGATTAGTGCGCTGGGCTCAGTCATAGACATTGCCCCGCTGAAAGAGTTGCCAGAGTCCGAAATACCCAACTATATAGACGCCATATTAAAAGATATTCCCGACTTAGCTGGTACTTTTTACAAGTATAGCTTAGCGAAGTCCCTAGTAAATAGGAGGGTAAAATAGATGAGACGAGTTACAATCGACCCCATTTCACGCTTGGAAGGTCATGGCAAAATTGAAATTTTCCTAAATGAGCAGGGGAATGTGGAAAATGCTTATTTGCAAATCCCTGAGCTAAGAGGTTTTGAGCAATTTGTTGTAGGCAGACATGTGGAGGATATGCCCATTATCACACAAAGAATATGTGGCGTTTGTCCAGAAGCCCATCATCTAGCAGCAGTAAAGGCACTAGACGGGGTCTTTGGGGTTGTGCCAAATTCGGCTGCCACCAAATTAAGAGAGTTGTTATACTCTGCTTTTTTTGTGGCGGATCATACCACCCACTTCTACGCTCTTGGTGGACCAGACTTTATTGTTGGCCCTGAGGCACCTCCGCTAGAACGCAACATATTAGGCGTATTTCATAAAGTTGGTTTAGATGTGGCCAAGCAGGTCATTGCCTGCCGCCAGAGAAATCACAATGTTATAAAAATGATCGGTGGTCGAGGACTTCATCCCACAGGAGGGTTGCCGGGTGGTTGGAGTAAACCTTTATCGCAGGAAGACAGAGTGGACATAGAGAAAATAGCCAAAGAAAATATAGAGTTTGCTTTGTTTTCTCTCAAGACTTTTGACGATATTGTTTTGAAAAATCCAACTTATTTAAGCTTGGTGACCTCTGAAATTTACTACCATGAAACCTATTATATGGGCTTAGTAGATGCCAATAATTGCGTAAATTTCTATGATGGCAACGTTAGAATAATTGCCCCTGACGGTTCAGAGTTTGCCAAATATGAGGCCAAGGACTACGCACAGCATATTGCCGAAATAGTTTTTTCTTGGTCATATTTAAAGTTTCCGTACCTAAAACAAATAGGTTGGAAAGGGTTTGTGGGTGGCATGGACAGTGGGGTATATTGTGCCACGCCTTTAGCGCGCTTAAATTGTTCCGATAAGATGGCTACCCCCAAAGCCCAAGAGCAGTTTGAATCCATGTATCAAACGTTTGGCTGTAAGAAAGTTAATGGCAAGTATCAGCCTATTCACTTCCGGTTAGCCACACATTGGGCTCGCTTGATCGAACTTTTATATGCCGCAGAAAGGATGTTGGAGTTGGCGACCGACCCTGAAATTATTTCTCCCAATGTTAGGGTTATCCCCAAGGAAATTGTGGGCGAAGGCATTGGTTGTGTGGAAGCTCCTCGCGGTACGCTCACACATCACTACGTTACCGATAAGAACGGTATCGTTACGAAAGCTAACTTAATTGTAGGCACGACCAATAATTATGCCCCCATTTCTATGTCTATAAAGAAAGCGGCTCAAAAGCTGATCATAAACGGTAACGTGCAGGAAGGTTTATTAAACAAGGTAGAGATGGCCTTCAGGCTCTACGATCCCTGTTTCTCTTGTGCTACCCATAATTTGCCAGGTAAGATGCCGCTGGAAATAGACATACATGATGCGCAAGGTAAGGTCATGCAAACCTTAAGGAGAGACCTATGAAGAAGATTGTTGTTGTAGGTTTAGGTAATCCCATTATTTCAGATGATGGAGTGGGGATAAAAGTGGCTCAAGCAATAAGTGAAACGTTGCAGGATGAAAATATTGCCGTCAAAGAAGTCTATGCTGGGGGGCTTAGGTTAATGGACGCTCTGGTTGGTTTCGACCACGCCATTATAATTGATGCCATGCTTCACGTTAAGGGAACGCCAGGAACAATAAAAAAGTTTGGTGTGCAAGATTTTGCGGCCACACGAAATATAGGTTCTTCGCATGATATGGATCTAAATTCGGCCATAGAGCTAGGGAGAATAAGCGGCTTGAAGATGCCACAGACTCTTGATATCTGGGGGATAGAAGCTTTTGATATCCTATCCTTTAGCGAAAATTTAACCAACCAAGTGTCGGAGGCCGTACCAAAGGTTGTGTCCAGTATTCTACACGATATTAAAGCGCTGACGAATGACAATGTGTCTTTGGTGAGGGGCTAAAAGATGAAAATAGGAGTGTATTTGTGTGCATGTGGCTCAAATATTTCAGATAAAATAAACTTTCAAGAGATTAAAGTTGTTGTGGAAAAAATAGAAAATGTTGCTTATGTGACGAATTTGGACATGATGTGTTCCTATGAGGGACTCAAAGATTTTGAAGGACACCTAAGAGTGCATCAACCCGATAGGGTTATTGTGGCCGCATGTTCCCCCCGTGACCATGAAAATACGTTCATGTTGGCTATGGGAAATGCAGGGATAAACCCCTATTTAATGCAAATGGTAAATTTTCGTGAGCAATTGGCTTGGGTGACCAGTGATAGCGACAGAGCTACCCAGAAGGCTATTCAACTCTTAAAAGGTGCCTGCTCTCGAGTTGTTCTGCATGAGTCTTTGGGAAAAGAAAGCATCGACTTAAACAGTGATGTGCTAATTATTGGTGCGGGGCCAGCGGGTCTAAAAGCCGCCCTTACGCTTGCCCAAGCCGATAGACGAGTAACTGTTGTTGAGAAATCTCCTATGATGGGCGGCAAGGCAGTTCGTTATGAAGAGCTGTTTCCCAAAATGGAATGCGGACCTTGTATGCTAGAACCTCTAGAAGCGCAAATAGTGCACGGTCCCTACGCAGGAAATATTAACTTAATAACGTTAGCGGAAATTATTGAGGTAAAGGGTTTTTTTGGTAATTATATTGTGAAAATAAAAAAGAATCCTCGTTATGTAGATATCCACAACTGTATTGGTTGTGCCGAGTGTGTGAATGCTTGCCCTGTTTCTATAGATAACGAGATTAATTTTGGGATGAATAAAAAGAAAGCGATGGATTTTACTTTCTTTGGAGCGCTTCCCAACGCCACTTATATAGACATGAAGTCTTGTTTAAGAAGTAAAGGCGAAGATTGCCAAGCATGCCAAGCAGCTTGTCCAATTCAAGGCGTGGTGAATCTGGAGGATAAAGAAGAAACAATAGAAAAGAATGTTGGCGCTATAATTTTGGCAACAGGGCACTCTCTTTATGATGTTTCTAAATTCCCCAAACTTGGTTATGGTCATATCGAAGATGTTTATACAAGCATGCAGTTTGAGAGGATGCTGTCCGCCAGTGGTCCAACGGGGAAACAAATAATATTGAAAAACGGGTTAGAGCCCAAAACAGTGGCTATTATCCATTGTGTAGGCAGTATGGATAGCCACCATGCTCCCTATTGCTCTGGGGTTTGCTGCCAGTCTGGCTTTAAGTATAACTACGAGTTCCATCATAAGTTGCCGGGAACTAAAGTGTATCATCTTTACAAAGAATTAGTTTCCCCTGGTAAGGACAGTTATGGCTTATACAATAGTGCTGTTCACAATCAGGACGCAAGTTTTATTCGCTATAACAATATTGATGACTTAGAAATAGATGCACATCATGGACAGAAGTCTTTGTTCTACAGGGATGCCACTGGCCACAAGCATAGAATAAACCTCGATATGGTTGTGCTGCTTCCAGCTGTTGTGCCCAATGCGGATAGTGCACTACTTGCTCAGATATTAGATGTGGGTACGGATAAAATGGGCTTTTTTGAGGAGTTGCATGGCATTGTTGATTCGACAAAGTCTAAAGTTAAGGGTGTGTATTTAGCTGGCAGTTGCCAATCTCCCAAAGACATTAAAGACTCAATGACCCAAGGTTCTGCGGCTGCGGGTAACATACTTTCAGTTTTAGTGCCTGGACGTCAACTGGACATTGAATCCATTACGGCTTGGGTGATAGAAGAAAAGTGTGCAGGTTGTAAAGTTTGTAGCTCTGTTTGCCCCTATAAGGCGATAAGTTTTCAGGAAGAGACCAAGAAATCCATAATTAATGCTGTGCTTTGCCAGGGTTGTGGCACTTGTGTGGCGGCGTGTCCGGCAGAGGCTATTGTAGGTAATTTTTTTACCACAGAGGAAATATTTGCAGAAATTAAAGGTGTTTTAGCATAAAAAAGGGGCTTATTATGAATACTACCGAAAATCAGGGAATGCTAATTAATAGTTTTGAACCAAAAATTGTGGGCTTCCTTTGCAATTGGTGTTCCTATGCGGGTGCAGATAAAGCAGGTGCCACTCAAGCGCAGTATCCCCCTAATGTAAATATCGTGAAAGTGATGTGTAGTGGGCGTGTGGATCCCCAATTTGTACTCAAGTCCTTTCAAGAAGGTGCCGATGGAGTTATGATTCTGGCGTGTCATCCGGGAGACTGCCATTACAAAGAAGGTAACTACCGAGCAGCTCAACGCTACCAAATGCTCAAGGTTCTTCTGACACAGTTTGGCATAGAACAAGAAAGATGTTTCTTTGACTACGTTTCGGCTGGGGAGAGCGACAAGTTTGTGCAGTTAATTACGCAAACTGTCGCCAAAATTAAAGAATTAGGTCCACTAAACTTAAAAGTTACAGTATAAGGTGGGGAGTTTTTTTAGTAAATGTTGAGTTCCTGTCTTTTCACTACTCACCATTCACTATTCACTATTTATTATTTCAGGGAGGAATAATATGCAAGTTAAGGTTATGAAAAATATTCTTCGTGCCAATGATATGTTGGCAGAAGAAATTAGAGAAATATTAAAGCAGAATAATGTCAGGATGTTTAATGTTTTAGGCTCTCCAGGAGCCGGTAAAACTGCGGTGCTAGAAGCGATTTTGCCTAAGTTGCAAAGTTTAGGCAAAAGAGTAGCGGTGATTGAAGGGGACTGTGCCACCTCCAATGACGCTGATAGAATTGCTGTATTTAATG
Source organism: uncultured Candidatus Marinamargulisbacteria bacterium (assembly GCA_903902445.1). GTDB lineage: Bacteria > Margulisbacteria > Riflemargulisbacteria > GWF2-35-9 > GWF2-35-9 > CAIUUT01. Next base: position 8,134 of record CAIUUT010000209.1, on the reverse strand, counting down.
TGCCTGTTATTCAAATTAATACGGGCAGTGGCTGTCACCTAGATGCCAATATGATTCGTAAAGCTGCGGGGGAATTTGATTTAAGTCAGCTAGATATAATCTTTATCGAAAATGTTGGGAATTTGGTTTGTCCCGCAAGTTTCGATTTGGGGGAAGAGGCTAAAATAGCCGTAATAAGTGTTACAGAGGGGGACGACAAGCCATTAAAGTATCCGCGTATATTTAATGAGAGCCAGCTTGTTGTATTAAATAAAATAGATTTGGTTCCCTATACGAATTTTCAGCGCGAAACTTTTTATACAGCGTTGGAATCTAGCAAGGCTGGTGCCGTTTGTTATGAGGTTTCTTGTACTAAAGAAGAGGGATTTGAAGCCTTAATAAATTATATAAAATAATCTAAAAATATTTACTTCCTAAAATATCTCAATATAATTGAATGGAAGTATTGAATGGCGAAAAAAGGGGCTGAATGTTATGGAAAAAAAGAGTCTAAATGGCACAATAGGCAAACTGTCAATTTCTGCCAAATTAAATATTGCACCCCTATTCTTGACAGTATTTTTAGTAATCGGAGCACTCATATCCATCTTTAATACATACAAACAAGAAATTGCAATAAAAAAATCATTTAGCCTAAGCTACCATACTTTCCAGAGTATCGTAGCTGTGCAGGAGAGCGTCAATACGGTACAGATTGTCTCGAGCCGTTTCTTAGCGATACGCAATAAAACGAATGATAATTCGCTAGATCCACTCGTCGCCACTTCCATAAAAAACGAGTACGAAAAAGTGCAGAAAATAGTCGATGGCTGGGACGTAAAGAATGCTTTTGTAAAGCAAGAAAAACCACTATTAGAGGAAATAAAGGGGAAATTATTAGAATACAAACAAGCCAATGAGAGCCTGTTAAGCAATGCTGGAGAGTCATCTGCCGTAGTAATCAATATTAAAAATAACGAAGATGCTTTTCTAGCACTCAAGACTTCAATCGCTAAATTAGATGCTTACGAAAAAAAATTATGTTCTAAAAAATTTAACTTCTCACCCCAAAAGTTATTAATTTATATTTTTATATATTTAGTGTTACTTGCTTTAGCAGTAGTCGGGGCGAATTACCTTTCGTTAATTGTTGTAAGTAGTATTATCCGAGGAATAAATAGCTTGCACAGCGCACTAAATAAGATTGCTACGACTTCTGATTTGTGTGCTCGAGCCAACATAACGAGTGGCGATGAAATTGGCGAAATTTCGCAGATGTTTAACTGCACGATGGATTCTTTCCAAAAAGCCATTGAGGAAATTTTGATCGTGGTTTCTTCTACGGCTATGGGAGATTATTCGCAAAGGGTGAGTGCCGATTTGCAAGGCGATTTAGGTTATTTAAAAGATTGTGTGAATAAGTCAGCCGAGAGCATCGATAAAACCATGCAAGCGCTTTTAGATGTAATTACCGCTATCAATAACGGTGACTTTAGTAAAGAATGTTCCTCCGAAGTTAAAGGAATATTCAAAAACAAAGTGGATAGTGTAATGGGCTCTATGAAGAGTACAATTGGCAATATCAATGAGGTGATGACCTGTGTTTCCAGTGGAGATTTATCGGTAAGGATAGAGGTCCAAGCCAAGGGTGACTTGGATATTCTTAAGAATAATATCAATCAATCGCTCCAATCCATAAGTGATACCTTGTCGGTAGTAATGAGCAGTATGGATAGAGTCGCCGAGTCAGCCAGTCAGGCCACTGTTGCTGTTGACCAGGTTTCCCTTGGTTCGCAGGATCAGGTTAAATCTATTTCTACTATTTCTAGGAATCTTAATGAAGCCAGTTACGCTATTGGTGAAGTGACGCAGAACACGGAGAGTGCCAGCGATTATGCGCGTGGGGCGGTTAAGATGATTCAAGATGGTCAGGAAAAAATGGTAAACATGATGACCTTGATTAAGCAAGTGGCAGATCACAACAATCAAATCAATAAAATAACAGAAGTTATTGGCGACATATCGAGCCAAACAAACCTGCTCTCACTTAACGCAGCCATAGAAGCAGCCAGGGCAGGAGAGCACGGCAAAGGTTTTGCTGTGGTCGCCGATGAGGTTAGAAAATTAGCCGAGGATTCCTCAAATTCCGTTAAGGAAATTACTACACTCATAGATGAAACGGTAAAATCTGTCAGCAAAACGGTAGATTCATCACAACAGGTTAACTCGGAGATGGAGAAGATTTCTTCTATAACTTCAGAGTCCGAAGTAATGCTCTCTAAGATAGCTCAAACGATGGTTGCCCAAGACAAGACCTTGAAGGAAATCAATGCCACCATTTCTAACCTCAATAATATTTCTGAAAATAATGCCTCGGCCACAGAGGAAATCTCGGCAGTAGTGATCGATTTAGCGTCCCTAATTGAGTCGACAAAGGATCAAATCGCCAAGTTTAAGATCTAGGGTTGTTGTTACCCATTATTGCTTCTCCAGTAATAATTTGTTAATATCTTAATTAGATGAAAATAACCTGTTATGGCTCAAGAGGTTCAATCCCTGCATCTGGTCCAAATTATGCAAAATACGGCGGTGACACTACCTGTCTATTCATCGAGTCTAAAAGTGGCGATAAGCTGATTATTGATGCGGGCTCAGGGATTCGTGACTGCGGCAACCATATTCTACAAAATAAGATAAATAAAGTCCATTTATTGTTTACCCATGCGCATTGGGATCACCTGTTGGGATTTCCGTTCTTTAAGCCCATCTACATTTCTCATTTTGCACTGGAGATATATGGCTATAGTTTCGGGTTGCGTGGAGGCATAAAAAAAGTAGTCGAGGGTGTTTTCCGGCACCCTTATTTCCCTATTACCAGCCATGCTATGCGGGCTAAGGTCACCTATCATAATGTGACCACTGAGCCCTTTGCGATTGGTAGCCTGCGCCTTACAGCCATTCCCCTTAGTCATCCAGACGGTGGCTACGGTTACAAAATAGAGGAAGACGGGAAAATATTTACCTTTCTAACCGACAACGAGCTGGGGAGCATTCATAAGGGAGGCTTAACAATGGCCGAATACGCGCAGTTAGTTTCCCACAGTGATTTGCTCGTGCACGATGCAGAGTTTAAAGCCGAGGAATATCCGACACGTCAAAACTGGGGGCATTCCTGCTTTTTAGATGCGGTTAGCTTAGCCAAGAAGGCCAAAGTTAAGAAGTTGGGGCTTTTTCACCACAATCAAGATAGACCCGATGCTCAAATAGACGCTATGGTAGAAGAGGCGCAGCATCTGCTTAAAAGGTCTAAGGTAGAATGTATGGCAGTGGCGCAAGGACAAGTATTTGAGCTCTAAAGTGGATGCTTCGTTACAGGTTAAAATCCCTATAATCATTGGCCCTACGGCTGTTGGAAAGTCTGCATTGGCTCTGAAAATGGCTCAGGAAACGGGTGCCCAGATTATTTCAGCTGACTCCATGCAGGTCTATCGTCAGATGAATATTGGTACGGCCAAGCCTACTTTGGAACAGCGACAGGGGGTTGTGCATCATTTAATGGACATCAAAGAACCCGATGAAGAGTGGAATATGTTCCAGTTTCTTCGTAGTATTCGCGAGCTATTAGCCAAAGAGCAAAAGTATATTATTGTGGGGGGTACGGGCTTATACATTCGCAGCTTAATTTATAATTTTCAAATCCCAGAATTTGCCAACAATGTTGGGCTAAGGGAGCACTACAAGGCCTTGGCGCAAGAAAAAGGGTGTGAGTATTTGCATGAGCAGCTTAGCAAGGTAGACGCGGCATCGGCCTCACGCATTAAGCCAAATGATGAGTTTCGCCTTATCCGAGCTTTAGAGGTCTATGAAACGATTGGGAAAAAGCTATCGGAGGTGCGCTCGATGGACACCACTTATGCCGAAAAATTTCAGTTGATTTGCCTAAATAACGAGCGTAAAATTGTCTATGAGGACATTGAGCGTAGGGTGGACATTATGCTTAGTAAGGGGTTAATGGACGAAGTAAAAGGTCTGCTGGACGCAGGCTATGCAGCAACACTGCCTTCCATGCAGGCACTCGGCTACAAGGAGATTGTTGCTTACCTAACGGGCAGCTCATCGCTACCGGATGCCGTGGACTTAATTAAAAAGCGCACCCGTCATTTTGCCAAGCGGCAGCTGACCTGGTATAGAAGCTTCCCCAACGTAGAATGGATAACTATGGAGAGAAAGGGGTAAATGGTTCTCTATCATTGTAAGAGCGTCTCATAAAGGAGTCATATATTTTTTAGGCAGCATAGACCTAATTTAGTAAGGCGGAAGAAAGTCAAATGCTTAAGGAAGCGCCCGCTAACTAAAGAGTTATCTTGTAACTATACTAAAACTCTCAGGGAAGGGGGAAGTAGTATGCTGCGTTTGTCTGTATTGCTCGACATAAAGGCATTACAAAATGGGATATGTCGTAATGCCGATGAGACTCGGAAGTGTGTCAATTGGGTATTAGCCGCCACCAGAGATCCTGAATCATTTAAGGCGACTCAGCGGTAATTGTGATATCATATTGCTAAAGTAATATGTAGGAGTCCTTCACTATGAACTGCACCCTCTGTGAAAAGCCCATCGAATATTATACCCCTGAGTTCAATCATTTACCCATCGACGATTCGCACTCGGCTGACATTTGTTCAGGGTGCATTGATAAATTTACGAAATGGCAGTGGCGCATCAGTGCGAATCTTTTCCCAACTAAAACTGCCAAAAAAATGTTCAAAAAGAATGCAACATAAAGGAGGATTCCCTTACTAAGACCGAAAACGAAATAAACTAAAGGAGAAAATAATGACGCAATCTATAATATCTACATTTATTTTAATTCTGCTGGTAGCCGCAGTAGCCATCTTCATTCTTGGGATTAGGATTCTACGACCAACTGAGCGTGGGTTAATTGAATTTTTAGGCAAATACCGACGATTTGCTCAGCCAGGCTTTAATTGGATTATCCCCCTTATTGAAAATTTATATTCGGTCAATATTACTGAAACGTTGGTTGAAGCAGAGCCACAGGAAATCATTACCAATGACAATTTAAATGCCATCGTGGATGCGCAAATTTATTATAAGGTAAAAGCCACTGAGGATGATGTGAAGAAAGCCATATACAACGCCAACAACTATGCCTCGCAAATTGTAAACCTTACACGAACAACCTTAAGAAACATCATTGGCACCATGACGCTAAAGGCTGCTAATAGCGAGCGAAACACCATCAATGCAGAGTTGCTGCGAACTCTTTTAGTCGAAACCAACAACTGGGGCTTAGATATTGTTCGCGCGGAACTAAAGGAAATTAACCCTCCCAAGGATGTTCAGGAAACAATGAACAAGGTCGTAAAGGCTGAGAACGAAAAGATTGCCGCCATCGACTTTGCAACGGCTACTGAAACCGTGGCTGATGGTCAAAAGCGTGCAGAAATAAAAAAAGCAGAAGGCATTAAACAAGCACGTATTCTTGAAGCAGAAGGTGAAGCCCAAGCCATAAAGACCGTCAATGAGGCCGCAGAAAAATACTTTGTAGGAAATGCCCAAATTCTTAGAAAACTAGAAGCGGTAGAAAGGTCCATGAAAGACAATGCCAAGATCGTCATCCCCAGCAATCAACAGCTTATTAATATTATCGGAGATATGGCAGGGATTATTCCTTTACCAACGGAAAAGAAGTAGGCAAGCAAAGACGCACTAAGTATAGAGTATATGATAATTGTATGTTTATAGTTTGTACAAAAGTGGTATAATGTAAGCGTAAACATGTAAACGTAATTTTAAGGGGGAGATTGATATGGAAAAAATATTTTCAGCAAGAATGGACGAAGCATACATATACAGGCTTAAACAAATTTCAGAAATACTTCATGCCTCAAAAAAGGCTTCTTTAGAGAAAGCTATTGATATGTTATGGGCTAAATTAGATGCAAATGATTCGGGTGTTTTTAATTCTGGGTTTGGGATTTGGAAAGATAGAAAAGGAAACACAGAAGAATTATCGTCTAAAATAAAAGCTGAGTTTAGAAAAAGTTATGATAGGAACCATGAATGAACGCTTTTATAGACTCTAATATTTTAATAGATTATTTTAAAGGAAATATAAATGCCCAAATTTTTTTAAATACCATTTTTAGAGATAATAAGAATGTTTTATGTGTTGGAGCCATACAGCGAGCAGAAATAGTTTTTTTTACGAGGCCTAATGAAGAAGAGGCCGTTTCTGAAGTGCTTAGTAATCTAAAATGTATCGATATTAATCAAGCAGTTGTTGACCTCGGTGCCAAAATATATAAGAAATGGAATCCGAGCCATGGGATCGATATAAATGATGCTATTTTAGCTTCTACCGCTGAGTTAAATGGTGGAATGATATTTACTTTAAATACCAAGCATTTTCCAATGGAAAATATTATAGTAAATAAAGCATATTAAAAAGTAATATTAAGGGGTGCGTACCATTTTTTAATGGTGTTTACTAGCGTGCATGACGCAGATGTTCATCAAGAATGCTTATTTTTTCTCCTCTCGTGAGAAAAAATAAACTTGCCATTAATTTTGAAAAAAGTTAGAATTGTCGAGCAAGTCGGGGTATAGCGCAGTCTGGTAGCGCACCTGTTTTGGGAACAGGGGGCCGTAGGTTCGAATCCTGCTACCCCGACCATCCTTTGCTTCGTGAGCAACGAAGTGAGGAACCAAGCGAAGGATGTCGCGCCGGAAATTTATTGAAGGCGGACAATATGCTTGCTACGGCTCGGCAAGCCAAATTAGTGATTGGTGAAACGTGAACAGTGAATAGATATTGATTCTGGAATTATTAGTAACTCCAAATCACTACTCACCATTCACTATTCACTGTTTTAAGCGGGAGTAGCTCAGTTGGTAGAGCTCTAGCCTTCCAAGCTAGTGGTCGACGGTTCGAACCCGTTCTCCCGCTCCATAAGTAGGAAGTAAGCTTATGAGTAGCTTAAGAGTTTGTAGTATTTTTTGCCAGAAAGAAATTTGTGAAAAGGTCTATGAGGATAGCAAGGATTTATCTCTTTACTGTTTACTCATTACTGATCACTATCTATTGTGCCCGTAGCTCAGCTGGATAGAGCAACGGCCTTCTAAGCCGTAGGTCGGACGTTCGAACCGTCTCGGGCACGCCATTAAAATAGCTAGTAGACGGTAGTCTTTAGCATTTAAGAAATGGAATTTTGATATTAATATCGAATTTACTAATAGCCAAAAGTTAATGGCTAGAAGCTAACAAATGGTGAATGTAGCTCAGTTGGTTAGAGCTTCGGATTGTGGTTCCGAAGGCCGTGGGTTCGAACCCCATCATTCACCCCATTAAAAAATCTATGTTACTAATTCCGTATAGTTTTACATGCAACACTATCTTTTGAGGGGTGAGAACCCATTGGGTTGCGCTAAGCCCTTAATGAGGCATGATTGCCGAATTTAGGGATTGCACCGCAGACACAATGTGTCGAGGACAACCCCATCATTCACCCCATCAAACTCCTATTCCAGCATTCTATAAGGGGATTCTCCCCTTCATCGCTCGTAAACTCGCTGAACCCCTTTGCACCTTTGGTGCAACAAGGGAGTTTCCTTCTCCCTTGACACTCTTAAGAAACTTTATACTTATCCGAAAAGTTTAGTAACCTGCCGACGCTATCCTGTGCTAGGTATCTACTGTGGAACAATCTCGCTCGACACTTTTTTCTAATCAAGTACCAGAACGTCTTTCACCTCCGGCCGAAAATATCCATGGATTTTCTTAACTCTTTAGACAAGGAAGTAATGTAATTGGTTTCCAAAAATATTATATAAAAGCAATTAAACCCTATATATTTTACTGAAAGCCATGTTTCTATTTGACTACAGCTGCTAGCGTTTTCAATGTTGTCAGCATAAGGCCAGAAATAATTCGAGTATTCAACGCCTGTTGGCACATTACCATATTTGACAGTGAATTTCTCCTGTAAAGCAGTGTCAACCCAAAGTAGAAATGTCACCTTTTGTGCAAAGTAGAAATGTCACTTTTTGATAAATTAAGCAATTTGTTTTTTCAATAACATAAGTTGATAAGAACGTTTTTTATAAGGATGAGAATTTGGTGGTGCATGCT
>CAIUUT010000208.1 GCA_903902445.1 uncultured Candidatus Marinamargulisbacteria bacterium | reverse complement strand
CAGCACGCTGCATTTTGCTGCGACGGCGCTGCGCGCGGCGGGCGCGGCCGGTGTGGTGGCGCTCGTGGCCGCGCGAACGCCCGCGCGGCTCTGGCACAATGTCGGCCATGTTCGACGTGATCCTGGTCCAGCCTGAAATTCCCCCCAATACTGGCAATATTGGGCGACTGTGTGTTGCAACCAACTCTAAGTTGTTTCTAATTAAACCTTTAGGTTTTTCCCTTTCCGATAAACATCTTAAAAGAGCAGGTTTGGATTACTGGCCCTTTTTGAACTACGAAATTATTGATTCGTTGGATGTGCTTTTGCAAGCAAATAGCATTCATTCGTTCTATTTTTTAACGACTAAATCCAGTAAGAGTATTTTTTCCGCTCGTTTTAAAACCGGTGATTTCCTTGTTTTTGGCCCGGAATCTCGTGGCCTACCAGAAAAATATATAAAGGACACCGATGCGCTAACAATTCCTATGTATTCGCAAAATATTCGTAGTATTAATTTAGCCACATCTGTTGGGATTGTTTTATACGAAGCTATTCGGCAGCAAGCTGTGTATTAATAAATAAACGATATAAAGCGTTTTGTTAAAATTTTTGCTTGTGTTCACCCCTTTTTAACATTAAAATAATTTAGCTATGAAACCCTTAATTATTGCTAATAAAACATTTTCTTCTCGTCTTTTTCTGGGAACAGGCAAATTTTCATCACCTCAAGTAATGAAAAAAGCCCTTACCTCTTCAGGAACAGAGATGGTTACTGTGGCGCTTCGAAGAGTAGATTTAAGCAATCCTGATGACCACATACTAAACCACATTAACCGTACTAAATACCTGTTACTCCCAAACACTTCAGGAGCAAGAAACGCTGATGAAGCAGTTCGTCTAGCTCGTATTGCTAAAGCTTCTGGGTTATCTAACTGGGTAAAATTAGAGGTTACCCCAGAGGCTAACTACCTATTACCGGATGGTGTGGAAACGTTAAAAGCAACCATACAGTTAGTAAAGGAAGGTTTTGTGGTTTTACCTTATATTCTACCTGATCCCATCTTAGCAAAAAAACTTGAAGATGCTGGTGCAGCCACAGTCATGCCACTTGCCTCCCCTATTGGTTCTAATAGAGGATTAAGGGCTCTGGATTTAATTAATATTATTATTAGCCAAGCGCTTATCCCTGTCGTTATTGATGCTGGCATTGGTAAACCATCTGATGCCTGTCAAGCCATGGAACTTGGGGCTGATGCGGTTCTAGTAAACACTGCGATTGCCGCTTCAAGTGATCCATCTTCTACAGCTAAATCCTTTAAACTAGCCACAGAGGCGGGGAGATTATTTTATGAGTGCGGTGTCTTTACTGAAAACCTTGTAGCCTCTGCCTCAAGTCCCTTGGACTGGCTATTAAAATAATGTTTAGTGAATTAGTAAAAGATGTTGATATTACTCAGTATTTATCACTTATTAACTCTTCACAAATAACCACTACTATTATTAGTAATGTTCTCTCAAAAGAAACTATTAACTTTCATGAATTCCTATTACTTCTTAGTAATGAGGCTAAACCCTTTATTCCTCAAATGGTAAACAAGTCTAAACTTTTAAAGAAAAAATATTTCGGAAACACGGTACAAATATATATGCCAATTTATTTATCTAACGAATGTGTTAACGGCTGCTTGTATTGTAGTTTTAACGCGTCATCTTCTATTGTAAGAAAAACTTTATCTTTTCAGGAGTTAGAAAAAGAATTCATATACATTAAAGCATTAGGTATTGATAGTGTCTTGCTTCTCACAGGTGAATCTCCAAAAAGTGCTGGAGTAGACTACATCTCTGAGTGTATAAAAATAGCAAATAATTATTTTTCCTATGTTTCACTAGAAATTCATCCCTGTTCAAAAAATGACTACTCTTCCCTTATTAATGCAGGTGCGAGTGGCCTTACTTTATATCAGGAAACTTATAATAAAATCTTATATACTAAACTTCATCCCTATGGCCCTAAAAAAGACTATTCTTTTAGATTATCTGCTTTAGAACATGCTATGGTCGCTGGTTTTAGAAAAATAGGCGTTGGCGCCTTATTGGGGCTTAACAATTGGCGAGAAGATATAGTTATGCTTGCGCTTCATATAAAATATATACAAAAGAAATTCTGGAAAAGTGATATTACTATTTCCTTTCCCAGAATAAAAAACTATTTACCGTTTTTATATCCTGTTTCTGACTCAGATTTTATTCAAATGATTTTAGCGCTACGCTTACTTTTTCCTACCGTAGGAATCACGCTATCTACAAGAGAGGCTGCCCCTTTAAGGGATTATTTGCTCGATGTTTGTATCACTCAGTTAAGTGTGGCCTCAAAAACGAATCCTGGGGGATATAGCCATGCACAAAGCACTGAACAGTTTGCAGTGTTTGATGATCGTAATATGTCTGATATTCTAATAATGCTTTCCAAGAAAGATATTGATCCTATTACTAAAGACTGGTCCTCGGTTTTCAAGGAAATAAAAAATGAAAATTAATCTAAACGGTCAACCGTTTGAGCTTAAAAAAGAAATCTCCGTAAGTCTTTTACTTGATCAACTTAAAATAAACATCAACTACATTGTTGTTGAGAAAAATTTAATCATTCTCAATAAAAATGATTACTTCCACACCCTTCTTTTAGATGGAGATTCTTTAGAGATTATTCGGTTTATGGGTGGTGGTTAGCTACTTTCTTGCTGCTTTTGTTTAAATAGACTCAACCGAAAGTGGTTTTCTGTAAAACCACTTTCTAAGCATAACTGCGACCAGGAATTGGTTGACGCTAAAACCATAAACCAACTTGGTATTAGTATATAAACTGGAAAGAATTCATACTTAGTCAACTTGCTAATTTATTGGTTGTTTGATATATTGTAAACAAGCAGTTATCCACGGCTTATTAGGTTTAATAACATTTATGAATAATCAAAGTATCATCGATTTATGGCCAGTTATAGATTCTTTCGTGCATGAAAAATTAGGTAGGGTTTCTTACTCTACTTTTCAAAAAGCCGTCAAACCTATTTCTTTAGTAAACAACACCCTGATCTTGGGGGTTCCAAATAATTTTATGAAAAAATGGCTGCAGGATAAGTGTGATTATTATATTAAGAAAACTATTAAAGATAATTTTGACCTAGACGTTATTATTGAAATAAATATTCAGGAAATAAGTAAAGATGATAGTGCTCTTGAGCAAGCGGCACAAAAAAACGATGAACAAGCCCTTGAAAATATTGTTAAAATAAAAGAATCGTCGTCTACTAGTAAAACATCTGTAAGTAATAAATATACTTTTGAAACTTTTGTTGTTGGTCAGTGTAATCGTTTTTCTCATGCCGCCGCAATAGCTGTGGCTAAAGCTCCTGGTAAAGCCTATAATCCTTTATTTATTTATGGTGGTGTTGGTTTAGGAAAAACTCACTTAATGCACTCCATTGGTAATAGAGTTAAGCAACTCTATCCTAATATGAATGTTATGTATTTAACCGCTGAAGACTTTACTAATGCACTTATTAGTTCGCTACAAAATGGAAAAGTGCTTTACTTTAGAGAGAAGTATCGTAATGTTGATGTTTTACTTATTGATGATATTCAGTTTATTGCTGGAAAGGAAAAAACGGAGGAAGAGTTTTTTCATACCTTTAATTATCTATATCAATTAAATAAACAAATAGTTTTAACTTCGGATAGATTACCTAAAGATATACCCTCTATTGAAACAAGATTAAAATCTAGATTTGACTGGGGTTTGTCTGCCGATATTCAGGCTCCTGAGCTTGAAACGCGAATTGCTATCTTGTATAAAAAACTGGAATTAGAGTTAGTTGATGTTCCTAAGGATGTTGTTTATTATATCGCCTCACAAATTCAGGAAAATATTCGAGAATTAGAGGGTGTATTAATTAAAATTATTGCCTATGCTTCTTTAATTAATCAACAAATAAATATTAATTTAGCTAAAGACGTTATTAAAGATATTATTAAAGATAAAACTAAAAAACCTATTTCTTTATCTAAAATTAAGAAAATTGTAGCGGATTATTATGATATCGAATTAGAAAATTTATCAGCTAAAATACGTACAAAAGAAATTGCTCACGCCCGACAAGTTGCTATGTTTCTAGCTAGAGACCTTACTAATTTCTCTTTACCTAAAATAGGTGAAAGTTTTGGGAATCGCGATCATACTACAGTTATGCATGCTTGCGATAAAATAAATAATGAATTAAAAAAGAATCATGATTTAAAAAGTGCCATAAATCAAATCAAATTAATGTTGTTAGATTAATTATGTATAACTCTACTTTATATATTAATATTTTTGTGAATAAGTTATGAATAATTATTATATTTTGTTTTTATTTTTATTCAGTGTTATTATTTTAATTAATAATTCTATTAAACTGTTAATTAATATTACTCATAAGTATCGCAATAAATATAGTTATTCTATTTATTAACAGGTAGTATGAGTAGGGTGTGTATATTAAAAAGAAAGATATTATTATATTATAGGAGGAAATTATGAACATAACTTGTAAAAAAGAAAATTTACTAAAAGCATTAACTATTTCTATTAATTCAGTAAGTGAAAGAACAACAGTAAAAGCGCTGAAGTGCTTTAAAATAGAAAGTAATAAAAATTACATAACAATTACCGCAAATAATTTAGAAACGAATATTATTTGTAAAATACCTGCAACAGTTAATGAAAATGGGAAAACATTAGTACATGCAAAAACTTTTTACAATATTGTAAGTAAACTACCTGACGGTGATGTTTCTTTTTATTTAAGTGAAAATCAAACTTTGTTAATAAGAAGTGGGAATTCTACTTTTAATATTTATACCACAAATAGTGAAGAATTTCCTGAAGACATGAAAATAGATAATTATAATGAGATAAATTTTAATAAAGATATTTTTAAAGATTTAATTAAACGAGTTGCTTTTTCAGCTTCAGATGATGAAGGTAAGGTGATTTTAAATGGTGTTTTAATTGATATAGATGATAAAAATAGTAAAATAACATTTGTTGCAGCGGATGGATATAGATTAGCAAAAGATGAGATAAAATTTAAAACAGATATTAGTTTAACAACAATAATTCCAATAAAAACAATTAATGAAGTTAATAATATTTTAAATAGTATAAATATTGAAAGTTTTAAAATAAAAATAGAACAAAGTAAATTACTTTTTGAATGTGGTGATATTCAAATATTCTCAAGGCTTATAAATGGAAAATATCCTGATTATAAGCAATTAATACCTAAAGAAAAAAATCTACAAATAAAAGTAAATAGAAAAGACTTAT
>CAIUUT010000207.1 GCA_903902445.1 uncultured Candidatus Marinamargulisbacteria bacterium | reverse complement strand
TGAAAAAATATCTTCTGTTTCAACTACCGAGTACGTTGAACTAATGCAAAAAGTATATCTTGAGCCTGTAAAGGAACATCTTATTACCAAGCGAATTAATGATATTAAAGCTGCAGGGGCATACGCCGTGGTTAGCTCGATACCGCAAGACGCCATTAGGTTTGGCAAAATAGCACAGGAAGCTGGAGCTGATGCATTTCTAATTCAGTCAACAGTTGTTTCAGTGGAACATTTTTCCACAAACTATACTTCACTAAATATTTCCGCATTAGTCAAAGAACTGAGCATTCCTGTTATGGTAGGAAATTGCACTACCTATGAAATAGCCCTTAGCTTAATGAAAACTGGGGTTTCGGCAGTTTTTGTAGGCGTTGGCCCTGGAGCAGCTTGCACTTCTCGTGGAGTTCTTGGTATCGGGGTTCCGATGGCTACATCGATAGCAGATGCAGTAGCTGCCAGAACAGATTATTTACATGATACTGGAAAATATGTTTCAGTAATTGCTGATGGAGGAATTGTTACTGGTGGAGACATCTGTAAAGCCATCGCTTGTGGCGCTGACGCTGTAATGATTGGGTCACCTATTGCTAAAAGCACAGAGGCTCCTGGCCGTGGATTTCATTGGGGAATGGCCACGCCAAATACCACGCTTCCTAGGGGCACAAGAATAAAGGTAGGAACCATTGGTTCTTTAGAGTCTATTATGCAAGGTCCTGCAATATATGACGATGGATCTCAAAACTTCTCTGGCGCACTAAAAACATCGATGGGTACCTTAGGGGCTAAAAACATCAAGGAAATGCAAGAAACTGAAATTATTATTGCCCCATCTCTGCTTACTGAAGGCAAGGTATATCAAAGAGCGCAGCAGTTAGGAATGTACCACAAATAATGCTACTAATAATAGACTACGGCTCCCAATATTCAAAATTAATTGCTCGACGCGTAAGAGAGTGTAAGGTCTATTGCGAGATTATTCCCTGTGATTACTCTCTTGAGAAAATAAAGGGCCTCAATCCAAAAGCCATTATTCTATCTGGCGGACCTTCTTCGGTATATGAAGAAGATGCCCCTACCATAGATAAAGAAATTTTCAACTTAGGAATTCCAGTACTTGGTATTTGCTACGGCATGCAACTAATGTCCCACATACTTGGTGGAGAGGTTCTCCATTTAAGTAAACATGAATATGGAAAAACAGAGTTAAATATAGACGACAAATCTGACCTCTTTGCAGGAATCATCGACGATATTACGGTTTGGATGAGCCATGGCGATAGCGTTGTTAAACTTCCCAACGGATTTGTTCGCATTGCGCACTCAGGAAACACTCCTTATGCAGCCATTGCCGATAAAGAAAAGAAACTATATGGCGTTCAATTCCACCCTGAGGTAGTTCATACTCAGCAGGGATTTGAAATTATTAGAAACTTTGTTTTCAATGTGGCAGAACTTCCACCTACTTGGAATATGAAAAGTTTTGTTGAAGAATCTATTGAAGAGATAAGAGCTACTGTTGGCAATGAAAAAGTGTTATTAGGTCTTTCGGGTGGAGTAGATTCTACTACTGTTGCAGTACTACTTCATAAAGCCATTGGGGATCAGTTAGTTTGTATGTTTATTGACCAAGGATTTATGCGCAAAGATGAAGCCAGGAAAATTGTAACTCTCTTTAATCAGAACTTTAAAATTCAACTTATTCACATAGATGCCGCCAAAAACTTCATGAGCAAAATTGAAAATGTAATAGACCCTGAAGAAAAAAGGAAAATTATTGGACATGAGTTTATTCATACCTTCGAGACCGAGGCAAAAAAACTTAAAGAAAACATCCCTTTTCTGGCCCAAGGAACACTTTACCCTGACGTCATAGAGAGCGCATCATCCAGCGCCTCAAAAAGCGCTCACAAGATAAAAACACACCACAACGTTGGTGGCCTGCCTGAGAAAATGAATTTCAAGGTTATTGAACCTCTAAGAAAATTATTTAAGGATGAAGTTCGTTTAGTTGGACTAGAGCTAGGAGTTCCTGAGGCTATCGTTTATAGACAACCCTTTCCTGGTCCAGGGCTAGCCATTCGTATTATTGGCGAAGTCACTCCTGAAAGAGTTAGAATTGTGCAAGAGGCTGATGACATCGTTATGGCCGAAATAAAGAAAGCTGGACTATATAGAAAAGTATGGCAAGCATTTGCCGTTATGCTACCGATTAGAAGCGTAGGTGTTATGGGCGACAAACGGACTTACTTAAGCACTATTGCCCTAAGAGTTGTTACCAGTGAAGATGCCATGACCGCTAACTGGGCACACATCCCTTATGATGTGCTCGGAAATATTTCAACCCGCATCATCAATGAAATACCTGAAGTAAATAGAGTGGTTTACGACATTACATCCAAGCCACCATCCACCATAGAGTGGGAATAGATCTTTAGATTAGCCATTAATCTAATCAACCCTTGCTACGGAATATATCCTTAAATACCTTTAATTAAACTACGTCTTAGGCTGATGGCAATAAGCTATTCCATTCATCAATCTGGGGTTGAATCTTTGAAAACAAAGTTTTAGCATCTCCTTGGATAGTAATTGAGATTATCTCATCACCTTGGACGATTTTATTAACAACAGCGAGATCTTTGTCACTTAAAACTTTACCAAAAACGGTATGATGATTATCTAGCCATGGAGTTGCTATATGAGTAATAAAAATTTGGCTACCATTAGTGTTTGGCCCAGCATTTGCCATAGATAAAATTCCGCCCTTATCATGACGCAATTCTTTTACAAATTCATCTTGAAAGTTATAACCAGGCCCACCCGTTCCTGTGCCTAAGGGGCAACCAGTTTGAATCATAAAATCTTCAATAACCCTGTGAAACTTCAAGCCATTGTAAAAACCTTTTGTGGCTAGATTTGCAAAATTTCCTACTGTAAGCGGAACGTTTTCTGAAAATAGCTGCAGTTTTATTGTTCCTTTATTTGTTTTTATTAATGCTTTTAATCCTTTGCCTTTTAACATAATTTCTCCTTTAGGTATAAACTTATTTCCTAATTCATACTTGTTATTATATGTTATACCCTAGGAAATTTGCAAAACAATCTGAAGTATAAACTCTCATCTTTTATCATTATTTTTTGCACACAATCTTTATCAAGCTATAACTTCTCCCTGTATGGATAAAACTATTTTTCTAATCGCTATATTCTTGCCAGATTTAGCGACTGCTTCTTCCACAATTCTAATTAAACCAGAGCAACATGGCACCGTCATAATAACAACGGTTAAAGAGTATATTGTGTTTCCCCTCAACAACTCTGCTATCTTTTCCACATATCCCTTCGTATCATCTAACTTCGGACAGGCTATCACCAACTTTTTTCCTTTCAAATAATTACGGTGAAAGGCCCCCATAGAAAAGGCGGTGCAATCCGCGGCGATTAGCAAATCTACCTCATTAAAATAGGGG
>CAIUUT010000206.1 GCA_903902445.1 uncultured Candidatus Marinamargulisbacteria bacterium | reverse complement strand
TCAAGTCGTTAAACAAGAAATACTACTTAGCCTTAAATATTTTTGCTTCAAATGATGATATTTTAGCCTTGGAGAAAATTTTACCAAGCCTAGAGAATCTTGCTATTGATGCTTTTATTGTTTCCGATCCGGGAATTATTAAGCTAATAAGAAGAATCCTTCCAAAAGCTTGCTTACATCTTTCTACCCAAAGTAATACCCTTAACTTTTCCAGCGTTGAATTTTGGCACGAACAAGGAATTAGTAGAGTTATTTTAGCCAGAGAATTGAGCAGGGAAGCCCTTAGTCTTATTCGCCAAAAAAACAACAATATTGAGCTAGAGATGTTTGTGCATGGGGCCATCTGCATGTCTTACTCTGGTCGCTGTAATCTTAGTCTATATTTCCTGAATCGTAATGCTAATAAAGGCGAATGTGTTCATGCCTGTCGCTGGAAATATGAGCTTTTAGAAAAAGATGCTACACCCATAAAAGAAAGCGCGCCAACCTTAGAAATTGAAGAAAGCCCTGAAGGAACCTATATTTTAAATTCTACCGATCTAAACTTAGCCCCCTTTATTCCAGAACTAACAAGACTTGGAATAGATTCCTTTAAAATTGAAGGACGAAACAAGACCTCCTACTACGTGGCAAACATTGTAAGAATCTATCGAAGTATTATTGATAAAGTTATGAAAAACCCCAGCTATGTAGTCGAAAATGACAGTTTATCTGAGCTAGAAAAAGTATCTCACCGCACCTATTCAGCAGGGTTTTATAACCAAGATCGTTTGTTTAACTTTGACACTTCAAGTTATATCAAAAACTTTAAGATGGTGGGTATTGTTAATAAACAACTAGAAGAGACTCTTGTCATTAATGCCAGAGATGAAATAAAATGTGGGGATGAGCTGGAAATTCTTCTGCCTGATTACAAGCAAGATATAAAATTTACCGTTGAAAAAATATTAAACTTGAAAACAAATCAAGAATTAAATGCTGCTCATAATGGGTATGAAATTGCCGTCCCTTTCTCAAGAGTGGCCATTGACCTAAATAAATTGATTATTCGAAAGCAAGCCTAATTATGGAACAAAAATATATAAGAAATTTTTCAATCATTGCCCATATTGACCATGGTAAGTCTACTCTTGCCGATAGGTTACTTGAAATTACAAAAACCATTTCCAAACGTGAAATGAAAGAGCAGATGCTCGATACTTTAGATCTTGAACAAGAGCGTGGCATCACTATAAAATTACAACCTGCTCGCATGATCTACATTGCCAATAATGGTATTACTTATCAACTCAACCTCATTGATACCCCTGGGCATGTGGATTTCACTTATGAGGTTTCTCGCAGCCTAGCAGCTTGTGAGGGAGCGCTCCTGGTTGTAGATGCTGCACAAGGAATTGAGGCACAAACTATGGCCAATATTTATCTGGCCATAGAAAATAACCTAACCATTGTTCCTTTGCTTAATAAAATTGACCTACCTTCAGCCAATATTCCCGTGGTAAAGGAAGAAATTATTAAGATATTGGGCGAGCATGAAATTCTTGAAGTAAGCGCTAAAACAGGCATAAATGTAGACTCCGTTTTGGAGGCTATTGTCCATGAAATACCTGCCCCCACCGGCAAGGAAACGGAGCCCTTGCGAGCCTTAATTTTTGATTCGTTTTATGACGCCTACCGTGGAGTAGTCGTTATGATTAGAGTTGTTGATGGTTCTGTTTCTGTAGGCCAGAAAATTAAATTCATGCAATCTGACAAAGAGTACGAAATAACTGAAATTGGGTATTTCAATCCTAAGCAAGTCAAAACCAATAAACTCGAAACGGGTGAAGTTGGGTATTTTGCTGGCAATATCCGCAACATTGTTGACGTAAAGATTGGTGACACGGTAACAGAGTTTCAAAAAGAAGCCTCTACTCCACTTTCAGGGTATAAAGAACCAAATGCCATGGTTTTTTCAGGACTTTATCCAGTAAGCACTGAGGAGTTTCCTTTGCTCCGTGAGGCTTTGGGAAAATTAAAACTTAATGACTCTTCGTTAAAATATGAACCTGAGTCTTCTAAAGCGCTTGGCTTCGGGTTTCGTTGTGGCTTCTTAGGCTTATTACACTTAGAAATTGTTAAAGAACGACTCACCCGCGAATATAATGTGAACCTTATTGCCACTTCTCCGGGGGTAATCTATAAAATTTGTTTATCTAATGCCGATATGTTAACTATCGACAATCCTGCCGACTTCCCTGATAGAGAAAAAATTGACTACATTGAGGAACCTGTGGTGAAAGCAACCATTTTGCTACCTCATGAATTTGTTGGAGCTATTATGGAGCTATGTAATAAGCGACGCGGAAAAATGCTAAATATGGAATATCTAACCGAAACTCGAGTTCTCTTGTTTTACCAGCTACCCCTTAATGAAATTCTGGTTGATTTCTTTAATCAACTCAAAGCCTTAAGCAAGGGCTATGCCTCGCTAGACTATGAGTTCTCAGGCTATCAAGTTTCCGACTTAGTTAAGGTAGATATCCTCTTAAATCATGAAACAGTTGATGCCTTTTCTTTTATTACTCATAAAGATAATGCTTACTTCAAGGGGCGAGAGCTTGTGTCAAAGCTTCGAGAATTTATTCCTCGCCAGATGTTTGAAATTCCCATTCAAGCCTCTATAGGAAGCAAGGTTATCGCCAGAGAGACCATTAGTGCAATGCGCAAAAATGTATTAGCAAAATGTTATGGCGGCGATATTTCCAGAAAAAGAAAGTTGCTTGAGAAACAAAAAGAAGGCAAAAAGAAAATGAAAAGTATTGGTAGTGTGGAAATACCAAATGAAGCTTTTTTGTCTATTCTAAAAATTGATAGCGAATAATCACTAGGCTTATTTTTGTCTTCAGGCATTTACATACACATACCTTTTTGTTCCAGAAAATGCGACTATTGTGATTTTTTTTCCTTTAAAGCCTCTTCTTCCTATGTCGATAAATACATAGATGCCTTACTTGATGAAATTAACTCTGGCAAACACCAAGCCCTATCTTTTGACTCAATATATATTGGCGGCGGGACTCCTTCCTGTATCGATGCATCCTACATTAACCGAATATTATCTAGGCTTTATGCTCGATATAATCTAAATTCCCCTGAAATTACAATTGAACTTAACCCAGAAACCATAACTTGCGAAAAACTTCAAATCTACAAAGAGTCTGGGGTTAACCGAATCAGTCTTGGAGTCCAGTCCTTTGCCAGTAAAAATCTAGAGGCTCTTGGTAGACACCGAATGGTTGATTTAAACTCTCTCTGGCCAGTAATCTTTTCTATTTTCACAAATGTAAGCATAGACCTTATGTATGGAATTCCTAAACAAACCTTACAAAACTTAAGGGAGGACTTACGCTCAATCCCTGAGAACATTAAGCACGTTTCCTGCTACTGTCTCAGCATTGAACCGGGAACACAATTATACAAAAAAAGCTGCAACCTTAATCTCCCAAACGATGACTTACTACTCAGCATGCAGGAAACTATTATTAACTTTTTGGGAATAAAAGATATTTACCGTTACGAAATATCAAATTATGCAAGACCATCGTTTGAGTCCAGACACAATTTACATTATTGGCAATATGATAATTATCTTGGATTTGGTGCTGGAGCCGTATCAACCATTTCGGGGGAAAGAATGGAAAACACAAAAAGCATGCTTAAATATTTAAGCAGAAACTACGTAGAATCGGCCTACTCCCTGTCTGAGAACGAACAAATTAACGAGTATGTAATGCTTGCTCTGCGATTAATTAAAGGGTTGGATTTATCTGCTTTCCAACGGAGATTCTCTAAGGAAAAAGTGAATGAACTTTTACAGAGAATCTCCGATAACAATAAATTCTTTTATTTAAAAGACAATTTTGCTGCCTTAAATTCACAGGGGCTAAACCTTTCAAATACTATTGTCAGCAATCTCTTTCTATAGCTTGTTTAAGGCTAACTGAACCACTTGCCCTGCGCTATCATATAAGGTTAATGAATAGTCATCTCCACTGGAAGAAACATAAGTTATCTTTCCTTTGGTATCTGAGTTTGCATATGCTTTTTTATTGTAAGGATTACTTGGAGAAGAGTTTAAAAACTCACCTTCCTTCAGAACCTTAAACAAGTCCTCTGCACCGAAATTACCAACTGGATATGCATTGTTTTCCAAGTAATAATTTTCTACAGAAGACTGAAATGTCCTAAGATTAACCTCCGAAGCCATCGCATAGCTTTTGTTTTGTATTTTCTTAATATTGGGAATTACAAAGGTTCCGAGCAAAGCCATTAAAGACAACACTAACAGCATTTCAAATAATGAAAATCCGTTTTTCATTTATATCACCTCCTTTTCGCGCTTTATAACGTTATTATATTAATCCACTCTGATTATTACGTCAACACAGTATTTTAATGCTTGTTTATTACGTAATTGTTTAATAAAATACGTTTATGGATAATAGTCGCTTTATGCTTTTGTTTACTTTTACTATTTTCCTAACGGTCATATATTCACTGAAAGTGATAATAGAAAAGCTAGTGTTTTTAAATTGATGGATAAAAGGAGCTTCAAATGAAAGTGATTAAATATTTTTTTGTTCTTAACTTAACATTTTTTTTATTCGCGGGGTTTGGGGAGCTATCTTTAGATACACTAAAAAGCGGGGGAGCTTTGTCTGTTATCTCCCAGGGTAACTCTAATATATTAAACATGAGTCTCCTTAAGGATTTTAGTCTAGCTGATTTCACTTTGGGATTAGGCGTAAACATTGTTGTTCCCGAAAACAAACGTCCATCAGGCTTAAATCTACTAGAGTTTCGCTATGCTGGTTACGATAATAAGCAATTTGGGGTGAAGTATGGTCTTCTTAGTAATATTTCCTTAGGTTATGGCTTGCTCATGGACGGCTATAACAGCGCCCCCAACGCTACCTACTTCGATCAATCGAAGGCTGGATTAATGGCAAATGTAAAGTTCCTGAAACCATTCAGCGCTTATGGACTGATGACTGGCTCTAAAATATATGGAATTAGATTTACCTATGATACGGTCACCCTACCTGTTATTAATAAACCCCTAGCAGTTGGAACAACCTATATTAAAGACGGAGATGGCGTAGCCTCTGGTAATCAAACCATTAATAACGAAGCCTATGCCTATGGGTTAGATTTGGGGGTAAATATCATTGAGAGTCTCTTGGATATGTATATCGAGCAAGGCAATCTATCTAATGGGAGCCATGGGGTTGCTACTGGATTTAGACTACAGCTTCTTCAAGATTTAGTGATGCGTGCCGAGTACAGAATTTTTGGAATCAACTTTATGCCTAACTTGTTTAACTCCTCCTATGAAATCTCGCCTACAAATCTTAATGCTTATCGGCAGGATGAAATAACTGGATATTTTGCAGGCTTTGAGTATTCTCTATTTTCCCTAGGAAAAGTGAGTGTGGGTTATGAAAACTATCAAAATAAATTTACCAACCTGAAAGCAGCTGCTTTGTTTAATAATATTATGGGGTATCAAGGTGTAATGAGCTACGAAAACAATCTACTTAGCACTGCACCCTATATTATTCGTGGCACGTTAATTTATCCCATAAATCTCTTCTCATCAGCAGTAATAAATATGGAGAGAATCGGAGAGAAGGAGCCAAACTATTCGGTATCTTACAAGCTAAACTTTTAATTACCCAATATGCCCTTTTTCTTAGTCTTTACAAGGTCTTTATTTAGATAATTTAAGTCTCTTTCATAAGCAAGTAATTCTTTTTCCTTAAGAAATTCTTCTTGAATTTTCTTGCAAACTTTAATTTTTGTTTCTAATAGTCGCTCTTCATTATAAAAGTCTGAAATTCCAAGGTTGTTCATTTGAGTAATCAGCTGTGTGCGAATTTCATTCATAATGCTAAGCTCTTTTTGCAGTTTTTTTCCACTACCACCAATTATAGAAATCATCTCAGCATTATATTCATTCTCTTCAAACAGCAAGCTATTATCTTCTCTTGCGCTATCTATGGCCTTCTTTTGCATCTTTTGCAGCTCAGGAATAGTTACACCAAGGCTTGATAGTGTTTGAGACAAAAAAGCCATTTTTAATTGCGCAAACTTTGCCACAATGTAGTTATATGATTTAGCTTGAAGAAAGTTCTTTACGTATTTATCTTGCAAAACCTCTTTTTTTTCCTCTAAACTAATCTTATATCCCAGTTTATGAGAAACAATTGCTGAGACCTCTTTGTCATTTTTTCGAATACTACTTACGCTTACGTAGTCGGAGTCCATGATGGGATTAACGCTTTTCTCGTTTCTATCTTTAGAAATATTCCACTTTATTCCAGAATGCTTAAAGCTCTGAATAAATGTATGCTTATTTTGTTCCTTTTCGATAGCATTTTTATATCCTTCAAATTTATTGGATTTAACAAGATTGCTAATTTCAAGATTATTGCTATTTTTAACTTCCATATATATATTTAACCAGAGATCATTCTTGAAACTTCTTTTTCAATCTCCTTAAGAAAGTCAAAGCTTGAAACAATGGTTCTATTTAAATCTTTCAGCTCATTAAGCTTGGTATTAATTAAAAACATTGCACCAGGAGAATTTTTATCAGGAATCAACTCCCCATCAATGGTCATGGAAGAAGTATTTGGGTCTATCATGTCTTTGGTAATCCCATCAATTTTCGTTTGCAACTCTTTCATAAACGTTTTTCTGTCACCAAGAAAATATTTTTCATTACGATTGGTTACTAGTAGGGATTGCCCTGCATCATTTAAATTATATGTATTTGTTGAAATTGCCATAAATATCACCTCTCACAGATATTTATCGCCAAATTAACCGAATATTATGTATGGTTTTTTTTGAATGTTATTGTTTGTGGATATTGCTTAATATAATTTCGAATACCTTATCAACCATTTCCGAAATGCTGAGCATTGAGGTATCAACTTCAATAGCATCATTTGCTTTTAGAAGAGGGGATAGCAGCCGTTCAGAATCAACTTTATCTCGCATGCATATTTCGTTTCGAATCTCCTCCAAGGATATCTTGTTATTTGGATACTTTGACAACAACTCATCAAATCTTCTCTTAGCTCTTGCCTCAACTGATGCTATTAGAAATATTTTCACGTCGGCATACGGGAAAACCACAGTACCGATATCTCTGCCATCCATGACTACGGAACAAACTCCAGCTATTTCTCTTTGTCTTGCGACTAAGCTTTCTCTAACGACGGGAAGTTTCGCATAGACAGAGACATTGCTTTCAACTTCAACGGAACTGGCCTTACTAGAAAAATCAATTCCATCTACATATATTTGACTATCATTAACTTCAAATTTTGTGTGATTAATAATTTCTAATATTTGCGAAGAGTCGGAGTCCATGCTAATTCCAGCCTGAAGACATTTATAGGTTATCGCTCGATACATAAGCCCCGTATTTATGTACAGAACCTTCATTTTCTCAGCGATAGACTTAGCTAACGTGCTTTTACCAGACGCCGCTGGTCCATCAATTGCAATAATAATATTTCTCTTTATTTGTTGATTATTTGTCATAATATTTTAATTTACTAAGTTTGGTATTATATTATTACAATACTTACACTTAATGCCAATTAATTCTGCTGAATTAACAATAAATCTTGACCTAGATATTATAATTTTATTACAAAATGGACAAATCGTATCTTCATATTTATTAGTATATACAAATTTTAGTCCTACCTTTAAAGCATTCTCTCTAGCCTTTATGGCTATACTCGGCGCAATATATTCTCTATTTATATAGTCATTGGCGGGAAAATACTCAGAAATGTGCCACGGAATATCTTGCCCTATATTTTTAATCCACTTAGCCGCATCAGCTAATTGATCTAAGTCATCATTAATTCCTGTTACTAAATTTGTTACTATTTCCACATGTTTTTTCTGAGAAACAAGAAACTCAATTGTATCCTTCACGCTGCTAAAAGCATCGACACAAGTCAGCTCGTTATATGCCTCTCTCGTAAAGGCCTTTAAATCCACACTATAAGCTGCAACAACTGTTGCTAACTCTTTTAAAGGAAGAATATTAATATATCCATTGGTTACAGAAACTATTTTAATTCCTTTTTGATATGCACGTTTTGCGGTCTCTAGCATGGACTCATATCCAATTGAAGGTTCGTTGTAAGTAAAGGCTATTAATTGTATTGCGTTTTTTAAGGTCATCGACACAATTTCATCTGGAGTCAAAGAGGTTAGCGCTCTATTAGTATTCTCTTTGAATGGTTGTGATATTTCCCAGTTTTGACAGTGATGGCATCTCAGGTTACAACCAAGTGAACCAAGGGACAATATTTTTTGCCCAGGATAATAATGTAACAAGGGTTTCTTCTCAATAGGGTCAATTGCTACAGATGAATACTGCTTATTAGTAAGCGAATATAATTCCCCATTGATATTTGCCCTTGCCTGACAATATCCTTTTGCGTTTTCATTAATAATGCAATTATTTGGACACAGATTACACTGAACTTGATTATTATTTAGTTGGTGGTAATAGCTTGCTTTTTCCATTATAATCAATATTGTATTACAATTGCTCTTTATAATAAAACAAAATGCCACTTGAAAACACTAATAAACTAACTTGGGAAGACTTTGAATACCTTGCAAATGATATTTGCAAGCAAATCTCTGCAAAACCAATTATATTCGATTCCATAATAGGAATTGCTCGTGGAGGGCTCTTTCTGTCTACACTTTTATCCTATAAGCTAAATATAAAGAAACTGTATATTATTAATACTCAACTATATTGCGAGAAACAACTTATTAGCCCAAAAATTCTTTATTATCCTGAAAATTTAAAACTTGATAATGTGCTTGTTGTGGATGATATACTCGACACTGGTTCTACATATCATCTAATTAAAGATTTAGTTTCTGAAATTTCAGAAAATGCATATTGGGCTGCTCTTATCGATAAAAAGAAGTCAAATGTTCAGTTTGATTTTGTAGGACAAACCCTAAATAATGATATTTGGGTTGAGTTTCCTTGGAATAAATAATTAAATATTGTCATGAGTTATCCACAAGATAATAACACCGCTGGTTCTCCTCGTATTTCCATTATTCTTCCCGTATATAATCGTGAATCCTTTCTGGATAAAACATTGCAATCCCTTATAAATCAGACGTTTGGTGACTTTGAAGTTATTATTATTGACGATGGTTCCACTGACCATTCAGTCGAAATAGCGTCCAAGTATAAAAATATTTATCCACAGAAAATATATGTTTTTTCACAAACAAATAAGGGAGTCTCTGCGGCTAGAAACCTAGGAATACAAAGGGCTAGAGGTCAATATATTGCATTTATAGATAGTGATGATATGTGGATAAGCTCCAAATTGCATGAGCAAGTAACATATATGGAGCAAACCAATTGCTCCATATGCCAAACTGACGAACAATGGATTCGAAATGGAAAAAAGGTCAATTCCATGAAAAAACATACAAAACAAAGCGGGAGGATCTTTTTTGATTCTCTTGGAATGTGTATTGTGTCCCCCTCTGCAGTTATGATGAAAAAAGAAATTTTTGCCATAGTAGGAATGTTTGATGAGAATCTGCCGGTCGTTGAAGATTATGATCTTTGGTTAAGAATTAGTTTAATCTATCCCATCTACTTACTTAGGAAGAAACTCATTATTAAGTATGGTGGGCATGCCGATCAATTGTCGCGTAAATTTTGGGGTATGGATAGGTTTAGAATTTACGCTCTCATTAAGTTATTATCCACGAGCAGAAAAAAGCTTGGTGAGCATAAAATAAACGCTATTTACTGGCATATTAAAGAAAAATCAATTATCTTAGCCAATGGTGCACTAAAAAGAAAAAAACTTATCATGTACGTTCAGTACAAAATGTACTATTTTAAATACTCTCTTTTATGGAATCTTAATTAATTAATTAGGACGCTTATCACAATCTTTTCAATAATTCGTAAATAATTTTTTACATAATTGCAGCAATACAGCCCTTAAAGTCATAAATTCTGGCAATTATCAGCTCAACCATAAGCAATGAATTTATGATACACATTATTCAATAAGCAGGAAAGAATTTCATAAATTTCCTCAATTTTACTATATGTCCTAATTTCCTCAATAGATTGAACATATTTAGACCCAATAAGCTCGCTGCTACATTTTTCAAGCATTACATCTATGCTTTCTGGGGAAGCCTCTAAATGAAACTGTAGCGCCAGCACCCTTCCTTCATTATACAAAAAACCCTGATGCCGACACGCTTCACTTTTTGCAAAAAGTGAACAGTTTTCTGGAACAGAAAAAGTATCTCCATGCCAGTGGAAGGCTATAAAAGAACTTGGAATTCCAGAGAAAATATCAAGGGTACCATTCTTGTCTATAAAAGAAACTTCATGCCAACCAATTTCTTTATATGCGTTCCGTGTTACTTTACCCCCCAATACATCTGCAACAAGCTGTGCGCCTAAACAAATACCAATAACTACAACATTGCGCTTGATTGCTCGTTTTATAAAATCCTTCTCCTCTTTTAACCATGGATACTTTTCGTGTTCATAAATGTTCATAGACCCGCCCATAATAAACAGCCAGTCAAAATCACCTACTTTTGGGAACGCTTCATTTTTAAAAAGCAAGGTACGCGAAATTTGGAAATCCTTTTCAAGGGCCCATCGCTCTATGTAGGCTAAATCTTCAAATGGCTCATGCTGTAAATAATGTATTTTCATGTGTTAAATTATAATTGTTTAGCCCTAATAATGAAAGTCTACGCTTTTCAAATGTTAGCCCAAAGTGATAATGTCACCCCTGAGCAAAGTAGAAATGTCACTCTATGGTATAAAATAGACTTCTTTTAAAAAAGTAAAAAGGAGTAATACAGATGACAGGAGGAGTGACATTGAGTAACAAGGAAAAAGAC
>CAIUUT010000205.1 GCA_903902445.1 uncultured Candidatus Marinamargulisbacteria bacterium | reverse complement strand
GATGATTTTAAAAACTATTTATCCTTTGAGTTAGAGAATGCGATAAAGGATTTAAATAACAAAATCCAAGATATTGAAAAACACGGTCAGCTATTAATAGATTCTCTAGATAAAGAGAACTCCGCTGATCAAATTAAATCTATTGAACAACAAATAAAGTTGGAAAAGCAACAACAGATAACTGTTGTCAACGATTTAAAAAAAAGAATCTCAGACTCAAAAAACCTTGAAATAGGATCTCACTTCATTCAAGGAACTATTGATGGCTTCGTAAATGTTAAGGTTGGTGACAATATCTACCAAAAACTTGGAGCTATGGAAATAATAGTAAAAGACGGTATTGTTCAAGATATTAAAGGGGATACGGAGGGCTAGTGGAGTCCTCCCCCTTATCTTCTGATTTTTTCCCTCTTGGGTATATCAATAATACCCACGGACTAAAGGGTGAGGTGAAACTCCACCTCTACAAAAAAACGTATGAGACACTGCTCTCTTCTGTGAAAAAATGTTTACTAGATAACCATTCCTACGCTATTGAAAAATCTCGCCTAACCCCCAAGGGAGCTATTCTAAAACTACAAGGAATCAACATTATAGAGGCTGCGTTAGTCTTAAAAACCTCCATATTCTACGTGGATAAATCTATTCTAAACCTTTTACCCACTGTTTTCTTAAGTGAAAGCTGGATTGGGCACTCTGTTTACACGGAGGCGAAAGTCTACCTCGGAATCGTCGAAGACATTATTTACACTGGGTGTAACGATGTTCTGGTGGTAGTTGATAATAAAATAGAAACATTAATTCCAGTCATTGAAAGTTATATACTTGAAACCTCTAGCCAAGAAAAAACCATCATAGTACAACAACCAGAGTATGCTTAGTAAAATAGACATCCTAACACTGTTCCCAGAGGTTATTTCTCCCTACATTCAATCCAGTATTATTAAACGAGCCGTCACAAATAATTATATTCAAGTTAACACCCATAATCTTCGTGACTATTCGAGTGATTTAAAACATCATAAGGTTGATGATGTTCCTTTTGGTGGGAGTATGGGGATGGTTATTAAAGTTGAGCCCGTCAAAAGAGCCTTAGACGCTATAACCAACGCGGACTCTCATGTTGTTCTTCTCTCTCCTGTTGGAAAAACAATTAATATGGATTTACTACATCGGCTTGGAGAAAAAAAAGAGTTAGTTCTGCTCAGTGGCCACTATGAAGGCTTTGATAAACGCATCGATAATTATATTCATGAAAAAATTTCCATAGGAAATATTGTATTAACGGGTGGAGAAATACCCGCCATGTTGCTTGTTGACGCCCTTGTCAGGCTTATCCCAGGGGTTTTAGGGAACACCGATTCTTGTCTAAACGATTCCTTTTATAATGGTTTATTAGATTGGGACGTCTTTACACGTCCACAAAATTTTGATATATTTAATGTTCCTGATGTTTTATTTTCAGGACATCATAGAAAAGTTGAACTCTGGAAAAAAAGAAGTGCCTTAGTAAACACACTTAAATATAAACCAGATCTTCTGGCTAGCTATAAGCTAAATAAAGAAGAACAGCAATTATTAGTAGAGTATTTGTTAGAGGAGGAAAGAAATGAATGAAGTAATAAGAGAACTAGAAGCTGAAGTGCTTAGAACGGATATCCCCACATTTAATATTGGTGATACGTTAAAAGTATTCTTTAAGGTAGTTGAAGGTAAGAAGGAAAGGGTGCAACCTTTTGAAGGTGTTGTAACTAAAGTACAAAACGGCGGTATTAGTAGGAGTTTTACAGTAAGAAAAATTCTACAAGGCGTTGGTATTGAAAAAACTTTTCTATTCAACTCACCGAGATTAACTGAGGTAAAAATTCTCCGAGAAGGTAAAGCTAGAAGAGCCAAACTTCTATACTTAAGAGACAAAATTGGTACAAAGGCTAACAGAATCAAGGCTAAAGATCCAAGATTTAACTAAATGAAATCTTTTATAAACAACGTATTAACGATTATTGCAGCGATCGTCATTGCTGTGTTTATAAAAGAATTCTTCCTTGAATTTCACTTAATTCCTACTGGCTCAATGATCCCCAATGTCAATGTTGGCGATAGGATCATTGTTAATCGTCTATATTTTGGTATTCAGAACCCTCTTTATAACGCCAAGCTAAAAAAATCTATCATGCTAGTAGCCGCCAATCCTTTATACAAAGCAAACTTACCCTTCTCAGACTTTAAATATTTTGTTAAGTTTAACAAGCATCAACCAAAACGGTTTGATGTGCTTGTTTTTGTACCACCAGAAACACCGATTTTTGGAAAAGAGTATTACTTTGATGGCGATCACTCCCGAGAGCCTATATATTTTGAGCCACCACAGTTAATTGGCGAAAGATATGTGAAACGTTTAATAGGATTACCTGGTGAAAAACTAGAGATAAAGAATGGTGATATTTATATCAATGACAAGAAGCTCATTGAACCTCAGGTTAAAAATAACGACTTTATTGATTTTGGGCCTGTTAGAATTCCCCCTAAGTACTACTTCTTTATGGGTGATAATCGTCCCAGAAGCAGCGACAGCCGCTATTGGGGTGCTGCACCTGAGGATAATATCCTAGGAAAATCCCTAGTTGTAATATGGCCACCAAAATCTATTAAGCTTATTAAGTAATCAATGCCTAATAAATCAGTAGAAATAGAAGTTGGTGTAGCTGAATTAAAAACTCATATCAACCTTGCATATCCTAAAATGAAAGCATTAAATGAAAAGTCAAAAAAAGGACATCAACTATCTGTACAAGAAGACATTGCGCTAAACAACTTTAAGCGCGTAATAAACCTCTTTAAGGCTTCAAAAAAAAAGGGTCTGTTCTAGTTCCCCACAATTTGCAAAACAGATTGAATTTGCTGACTTGCCATTTTTATGGCAGTTAAAGAGGCCGTCATTGACCTTTGGATATCTTGTAGGTCAATGGTTTCACCGATAATTGTAGCGTTTGATTTCTCTAATGAACCCGACAACACAAATCCAAGGGAGTTTTCTCCTGCTGTTGCTGGAGACCAAGGCGCTCCAGAGTTAAGTGAGGCTTTAAAAGTGTTACTGTCGCATTGGGTTAGCGCCCCTTTATTTGGAAAATCCACAAGTGCAATCTTAAATAAAGGCGATATAGTTTTTCCGTTTTGAGAATTTGCATAATTATCAACGAGCACACCATCTTGACCTTTATACTTCCAACCAACATTACTAAAATCGGTACAATAAATGGGTTCTAGTTTTGTTTTGTCTATACTGCCATCTTCAAAACACTTATATCCATAAACCATCCTACTGGCGATATCTGCTAAATATCCACTACTGTTAAAGTGAAAGTTTCCTGCTCGCGTATATAAAAACGTCTTTCCGCCATCTCCAGAAACTATAAACAACCCATTGCCGTTTATAGCCACATCGAGCTTGCTTCCACTAATCAGGTCTCCCTGTGTAAAATCTAAAGAGCATCCGCTCACTTTTACCCCCCCACCCAACTGGGTGGGATTCACTCCACCTCTACCATTCTGAGGAGCCAAGCCGTTGCTTAACGCCCGATTAAATGCACTTTGAAACGAGTATTTAATGGATTTATAGCCAAGGGTATCTACATTTCCTAAATTAGTAGTATTAATCCTCGATGCTTCTACGAAAGCACTCAAAGAATTCTTTCCGTTATTTAATATATCCAACATATTTAAGATATCGTCGGATAGCTAAACTATTTTGTATGAATATAATTAGATGTTTTAAGTAAAAAGTAGATTTGCGATGTTATAGACAATAAATGAAGCAAGCCATGCTGTAGAAACCGTATACACCGCAAAAAAACCTGTCATCTTCCAAGAAGTCTCTTTCTTAAAAATTGCCGTAGCGGCCAAACAGGGAATATATAAAAGAACAAAAACCATCAAGGATAAGGCTTTCGCTCGATTAAACCCCTTATCGTTTTTTATTAAATTTGCTAAATTAAAGGGCTTTCCTTTTGGTTCCTCTAAAGAAAAAATAGTTCCTAAGGTTGAAACCACCAACTCTTTTCCAGCCACGCCAGCAATTAGAGACATTCCAATTCTCCAATCAAATCCCAAGGGCTTAATAGCGGGTTCGATCATACTTCCAAGCCTGCCAGCAAAGGATTCTTTTGTTCTTTGTGCTAACACCTTATTTTCGAGCCACTTAATTTTTTCTGACTCTTCCTCAGTTAACGTTTGACTACTATGTATTTTTGATATTTCACTATTAATTAGGTTTTCGCTTTTATAATCTCGTGGATAGTTGCTTGCCACCCATATTATTAATGAAGCTATTAAAATAATAGACCCTGCTTTACGTAAGTACATATAAGCCTTTGCCTTTGCTTGTAATAAAATATATCGCAATGTTGGCATTCTATAAGGTGGTAATTCCATAACAAATGGCTCACTCTGGTTTTTAAACATAACACTCTTCAGTATTTTGGCCATTATAAGCCCTAAAACAACTCCAAAAACATAGACTCCAAACAAAATGCTTCCAGCCATTTCTGGTGGGAAAAAAGCACCAATCAGGAGAATATAAACAGGCAGCTTCGCCCCACAACTCATAAACGGGATAATTAACATGGTTACAACCCTATCCCCACGGTTTTTTAAAGTCCTTGTGGCCATAATTGCAGGTATAGAGCATCCAAAGCCTGTAATTAGGGGAATAAAGGATTTCCCGTGAAGTCCAACCTTGTGCATTATTTTGTCTACCACAAATGCTGCTCGTGCCATATAACCAGTCCCCTCTAGGAAAGAAAGTGCAATAAATAAGAGAACAATGTTCGGTAGAAAAATAATAACCCCCCCAACACCAGCAATTATGCCATCAACAATTATAGATTTTAAAATTTCAGAGGGTAATAAGGCTCTGATCCATGTAGAAAAAACCGTTACACTACTAGCAATCCAATGCATCGGGATTTTCCCCATTACGAATGTAAATTGGAAAACCAACCACATTATTATAAAAAACACCGGCAACCCTAATATTCTATTTATTAAAATTGAGTCTATTCTATCTGTTAAGGATTTCTTAATTACTCTATTAAATTTTACAGTTTCCTCCATAGCACCTCTAATAAATGCATTTCGATCTTCCGTAATTGCTACTTCTGGGTCTGTTTGATATTTTAACTCTATTTCTTGTATGGTTGCTTTGAGTAAAGGTTCTATTCTTAACCAAACTGGAAGTTTATTCAGTTTCTGATAAATCATTTCATCGTTTTCTAAAAGTTTTATAGCCAACCAGCTCGCACAACCTTCAATATTAGGTTGTTTTAAAATAATCTCTTTAATTTTTTGTAACGACTCTTCAATTTCTTCTCTAAAATACAGCTTATTTTTTGCAATCACAATATCAGCTTCATAGACACGAATAACGTGATCGAGTAAGGAGTGTAGGCCTTTATTTTTTGTAGCAGAGGTTGGAATAACGTGTGACCCTAGTATTTGTTGTAATTGTTTGATATTAATTTGTATGTTTTGCTTCTCAATTTCATCATACATGTTAAGGGCGACAATTATATTGGTTTCGAGCTCCATAAGCTGCAACGTTAAATACAAATTACGCTCTAAATTAGAACCATCAATTACATCCACCACCACATCAGGATTGGCTTCTGTAATATAATTTCTAGCGATTAATTCTTCTGGTGTGTAGGTTGTTAATGAGTAGGTCCCCGGTAAATCTACTACTTTAATCGTATAGCCCTTATACTCAAGGCTACCCTCATATTTTTCAATAGTAACACCCGCCCAATTTCCTACCTTCTGATTAGAGCCCACTAACTCGTTAAATAAAGAGGTTTTTCCACTATTCGGGTTGCCGACTAAAGCAATTACAATCTTTTTTTTCAATCATTAATCCTTGCTACAAAAATATGGTTTGCCTCGTCTTTTCGTAATGACAAGTTATACCCCTTTATTAATATTTCCATAGGATCTCCAAGTGGTGCCTTTCTGATAACTAAAACTTGCGTGCCTTTAACTAACCCCATATCAAGTAATCTTCTTCGAATGGGGCCTATATTTTCAATAGAAGTAATCACGGCTTTTTCATTTACTTTTAGTTGTGCTAAACATATTTTCATTGCAAGTTTAATATAGATTAATTTTTGTATATTTACAATCAGAGACCTGAAGCATAACTACCTTTTAGGAGAAAAATGAGCGAAAAAGATATTAGCGAGGCAAAGTATAAAAATCATCCGCAAACTAATTCATAGTTGCTTGTGAACTTATATAATTCAGATACCCAATACTTCGCATTAGTTGACTAGTTACTAAAGACTATTTATGATTAAGTACATTCTATAATTAAGGGGGAACCGATGTCAGAGAAAAAAACTAGTCTATTAAATAAATTTTTGACCTTACTAAGCAAAACCACTTTCGGAAAAAACAAAGCTATAAAAGATTCTTGTGGTTGCTGTTGCGAAAGTAATGATAAATCCTGTTGCGGTTAAAAGCTGTTATTAAACATTAAACTTAAAGTCAACAACATCACCATCTTGCATTACGTATTCCTTACCTTCCATACGCACAAGCCCAGAGTCTTTAGCTTTTAACATGCTTCCCGTTTTAACGAGGTCATCATAGCTTACGATTTCAGTCTTAATAAAACCTCTTTCAAAATCGGTATGAATTACACCCGCTGCTTGCGGAGCTTTCGTACCTTTTTTTATTGTCCATGCCCTAGTTTCTTGCACACCAGTTGTTAGGTAGGTAATTAAACCAAGTACCGAATAACTTACTTTTGCCAATTTATCTAAACCAGACTCTGTAATTCCGATTTCCTTCATAAATTCAGCCGCTTCTTCTTGGCTTAATTCGCTGAGTTCTGCTTCGATTTTAGATGAGATAACCACCTTCTGAGTGTTTTCTTTTTTACTTATCTCTTCAATAATTTTAACATTCTTATCATGCTCTGCATTTTTTAACTGCTCCTCTTTAACATTAGCAACATAAATTACCGCTTTGTTTGTTAATAAAGACAGTTCTCTTAATAATAATTGGTCTAACTCACTTAAACCCATAGAACGAATCATAATTCCACTTTCAAGGGAGGTTTTAACTTTTTCGAATAAGTCCAATTGTTCTTTGGCTATCTTGTTGTTTTTTGCTTGTTTACTAATAGAATTTATTCTTTTTTCAATGGTTGATAAATCAGACATAATAAGTTCATAATTGATTATCTCTATATCTGCCGCAGGGTCTACCTTGCCATTAACATGTACAATATTCTCATCATCAAAACATCTAACCACATGGATAATTGCCTGAACTTCTCTAATATTAGCTAAAAATTGATTCCCTAAGCCTTCGCCCTTGGAAGCACCTTTCACTAAACCAGCAATATCTACAAACTCAACCGCTGTAGGCAGAAGTTTTTTACTATTGGAAATACCGGAAAGAACTTTTAAGCGTTCATCTGGTATCGTAACAATACCAATATTTGGGTCTATTGTACAAAAAGGATAGTTACTGGCCTGAGCCTGACAATGAGTGATTGCATTAAACAGTGTAGATTTACCTACATTGGGTAGCCCAACAATTCCTAAAGAAAAACTCATTATTCGCTAACTTCTTCTTCTTTTTCTTCCTCAATCATTCTAGCAAAAGCCACAACCTTATCTCCCTTGTCTAGCTTTTGGACTCTAACACCTTTTGCAGCTCTACCCTGAGAGGAAATACTCTTCACGCTTTGCCTAGAGACAGTACCTTTTTCACTAACAATTATTACTTCGTCATCGCTGTTTACAATCGTGCCACCGGCCAATTTATCAGTTACCTTTAATTTTATGCCTCTTAGCCCAAGACCTGCTCTTTTTTGCAGCCTAAATTCTTTAATATGTGATCTTTTCCCAATACCTGACTCAGCAATCATGAGCAAATAGGAAACACCCTCATCTACTGGGCGAACACTATTATCAACTATTTTATCGCCTTCTTTAAGAAGCATGCCTCTTACACCTCTAGCCATTCTTCCAGTAGATCTTACTTCCTCTTCTTTAAAGCGAATGATCATACCGTTTCTACTAACCAATAAAGCTTCCTGCTTACCATCGGTTATTTCTACCCAGCGCAGCTCATCTCCTTCATCAAGGGTAATAGCGATAATTCCACTGGTTCTTATATTCTTAAATTCATCAATTCGAACTCTCTTTACCACACCGTTAATGGTAGTCATAAACAAATAGCCATCATTATCAAATTTATCAATTACGACTGCTGAAGTTACTTTTTCAGCCTCACCTAAGTTAATAACGTTTGATATGGAGATGCCTTTACTGGT
>CAIUUT010000204.1 GCA_903902445.1 uncultured Candidatus Marinamargulisbacteria bacterium | reverse complement strand
GGGGTTGAGGTTTTGCCGGAAGAGTCTTTTTGGTCTACTTCTGCCTTTTTTAAGGGCGTTGCTGCTTGTTGTGTTCTGCTATTATTATTAACTGTACCGTTAAATGACATAAATATTCCTCAAATTTCTTTAAGATATAAATATTATTCCCCAAACTATTAATGTTTAAACGTATTAATTTAAAATAACATTAAATCCAGTGAATTGTTTTATTTCTGGCATATTTATATCTCTATTACCATTAAACACATAGTCACTCATAGGAAATGTCTTAGTAATAAAGATATTTCCTATATTTCTAATAAATTCATTTATTTTATTTATTTGTACTACTAAACTCTTCTTAGTTTTACATTTCTCCATTTCATCAATAATAGCGTAAAAAGGTGCAAAATCCATTAATTTATCGTACTCTGCCAGTTTTACTGTTTCTATATTGTGAATTATGTCATTTGCTTGATCTACACCGAAGACTTCATTTAGAACTTTTCTGGTCATATTTTCGCGTAAGTTTTTTAGAGTTTGGTCTTTCTTTTCTTCGGAAACAGTTTCATCACCTAATACGGAATAGTAATACACCAAATAATTCTCTGCCCATTTTATTACTTTCTGTTTGTAGCGTTCTGGAACTGTCTCGGCGGTAAAGAGTCCACCATGCTGGGCTATCTCACGTTTAGCCTCCTCGTAGAAAGTGTTTTGAAGTTCATTCCTTTGCCAAATTGGACCCTGTTTTAATCGTGCTGCATAATTTTTATAAGAACCATCATCTGGGTAGCGCTTTTCAAATTCATTCCAAGTTGAGTCAGTCATTGAAACACCATTTAAACCCAAAAAGTTCTCAGCAGTTTGACTTCTAGTAAGCAATACAAATTCATTGTCTAGCCTTGTTGCCCAATCAAGCAGTAGCGCTTCTGTAGTGCGGTACTTACTCAGCTCAATAGCGGGTAGGTCGTCGCTAGCGGCCATTGCTGGCGCTTGCAGTACGAAGGTTAAGGCTAGTGTAGCGATGCCGAGTAGTATTTGTTTTTTCATTTGCTTGCTCCTATTGAATCCCCTGTCGCTAACACTTCGACAAGCTCAGTGACCAGCGACATCGCCCTTTGACAAGGGGGACTATTTTGAAGGGTCTTGGATCTATTTTATAGTAGATTAGGTTATTATTCTACCCTTGCGAATGAATAAATCCCCCGGCACTACGTGCCACCCCCCTTTGACAAGGGGGTTATTACAGTTGGCTAAATTTACTGTTGGAAATGAAACCCCACTCTCGACTTTTCAACCGATCAAAGCCTAACTGCAGAGTTAAAATGCATTTTTTACAAGAGGGATATAGTGGTCGCTTGACGACCCGAGTAAGTTTAGTGCAAAGGAAAATAAATCATTTTAATACTCTGCGTTTGGCTGCGTTTTGAAAAGTCTTGATTTTCTTTTGTTACCTTTTCTTGTATTCAAGACAAGAAAAGTAAATTGAATTTTACTGCGCTTTCCCCAAAAGCCCAACGACATTATTCGCCCATCCAAAAAGGCATCAATCCCTTTATTTGTTCTAAAACCGCACGTGGATTATGGCTATCATTGAGCTGCCGAATAACACACAAACTTTTTATCCCCGTACTTAAAACCGCGGACATGTTATTAAGGTCAATTCCTCCAATTGCTAAACAGTGTAAAGAGTTTACTTGCAGCATTTGTTTCAACCCCTCAAGGCCAATGGGGGTATCTGGGTTGTGGGGTGTAGCAAAAATAGGGCCCATTCCAATGTAGTCTGGCTTCAGACTCTTGGCTTCGATTACCTGCTGCACCGTTAGGCAAGACAAACCCACCAGTAGTTCTTTTCCTACAATTTCTCTGGCTTGTTGGTAAGTAATGCCGCCTCTGCGGCTTAAGTGCACGCCCCCAGCCCCAATTTCTTTGGCCAGTTGTGGGGCATCATGCAATATTAGTAAAGAAGAGGTTCCCCGAGTAAGTTGGACAATTTGCTTAGCTGTATCTTGAAGCTCTTGGTGTGTAGCCTCTGGCATGCGAAGTTGCAGATAGGGCACTTTTTCTTGGATTAAAAGCTGCGCCAAGGGTAAATAGCCAAGCTGAGGGTTGTTAAGAATAGCATGGAAGCCAAGCATGGAAGGAGTTTTCACTTCACTGCAAATATTTTCTTTATTTCTGATGGTAATGGAAGTGGTGAATGTGTTTGCTTACTAATTACTACGTGAACTGTTTTGGCCAAAGCTACCAAAACTTTCTCTTGATTAACAATTGTGTATTGGGTATCAAAAGAATGAGCCCCAAATTCATTGGCCTCTAGCTGTATCTCAAGTATATCGCCAAGTCTAATAGGTTTCTTGTAATCAGCCTCAGAATGGACTATGGGCAGAATATAGTCTTTTTTTTCAAGGATATCCCTAAGGCTTAAGTTGTGAACAGTCATGAATTCTTCATAGGCATCATGTATAAGTGTGAAGAGGTGGGCGTAAAACATAACGCCAGCGGCATCTATTTCTTGCATGTGAATTTTAGTCTGATAGGTAAACATAAGGGCTATTATACCCCAATTACGACAGCTAAAGCAAAAATTAGACTGTAAATAAAGAGTAATCTGCTCGTTTTTCCCAAAAGTGGATTAAGTTCTGATGGTGTCTGGTAGGTTAAAATAGTGCGAATTAGCGGTATGGAAAGCCATAATCCAAGCCCAGCGGAAAGTGAAAGTAGCAACAGATGAAGGTGGGTGAAAAGCGTATAGAAAAGTGGAAAAAGTGAAGCCAGTATAAGACAAGAAATATATTCAATTTGCGAAAATGTTTTGCCCCAACGAACAGCTAATGTCTTCTTATTATGTAGTGTATCTTCCTTCATATCCCGCAAATTATTGACGACTAAAATACCAATAGACACTAAACCAGGAAAACTCCCCATAAATATAACAAGCCCATTCATAGACAAGGTTTGCACATAATAAGTTCCGCTAACTGCCGCTAGACCAAAAAATAAAAAAACGAACACATCGCCTAACCCTAGGTAGGATAGAGGAAATGGGCCAGCAGTGTACAGTAAACTAAAAATAATCGAAAGGATACCTATAAGGAGAATAACCCAGCCTCCACGACCCACCAAGTACAGACCACTAATTATAGTCAAGATAATTACTAGACCAATAGCCAATTGCATTTGTCTATGAGTCACAAGACCAGCTTGAGTTACCCTAAGCGGTCCTTTACGTTGGGCTGTGTCGGTTCCTTTGACCCCATCGAAATAGTCATTGGCTAAGTTGGCACAGATTTGCAGCAGTAAGGCGCAAAACAGGCAAACAAAAGCGGATACCCAATGAACCTGCCTTAAATCCCAAGCTAAGGCCGTGCCAATAATAACTGGGGCAATGGCTGCCGGTAAGGTTTTAGGACGAGTGGCCAGTATCCATATTTTTAGCTTCGTCATCGCTTACGGACGTTTGGGAAAGCGTGAAAAATCTGGTTTGCGTTTTTCTACAAAGGCGTTTCGGCCTTCTTGCGCTTCCTCTGACATATAATAAAGCAGTGTGGCGTTACCTGAAAGCTCCTGCAAGCCAGCTTGTCCGTCACAGTCGGCATTTAAGGCGGCTTTTAGGCATCGAATAGACAAGGAGGAGTTGGCTAGTATTTCTTGGCACCAGCCTACAGTTTCCTTTTCTAAGTCAGCCAAGGCTACGACTTTGTTCACAAGGCCCATGTCTAAGGCTTCTAGGGCGTTATATTGTCGGCACAGAAACCAAATCTCGCGG
The DNA here is from genome assembly GCA_903902445.1 of uncultured Candidatus Marinamargulisbacteria bacterium. Classification (GTDB taxonomy): domain Bacteria; phylum Margulisbacteria; class Riflemargulisbacteria; order GWF2-35-9; family GWF2-35-9; genus CAIUUT01. Next base: position 3,739 of record CAIUUT010000204.1, on the reverse strand, counting down.
GCTTTCTTTTGTCCCACAATTCTGGCCATGTAACTAGCTCCGTAGCCGCCATCAAAGGAGCCAACTTTGGGGCCAGTTTGTCCAAATATGGCGTTGTCCGCGGCAATAGTCAGGTCGCAAAGCATGTGTAGCACATGTCCGCCGCCAATAGCATAGCCAGCTACCATGGCAATAACCGGTTTCGGGCAACTTCTAATTTGTCGCTGAAAGTCTAAGACGTTTAGGTGCGTATGGCCATCTGCATCTTTGTAGCCATCTTCGCCACGTATTTTCTGGTCTCCGCCAGAGCAAAAGGCTTTATCTCCTTGTCCAGTAAGGATAATTACGCCAATATCTAAATCTTGTCTGGCGTCCTCTAAAGCTTGCATCATCTCCACCACAGTTTGTGGACGAAAAGCATTATGTATTTTTGGGCGATTGATGGTTATTTTGGCAATTCCCTGCGCTTTATGATACAGAATATCCTCATATATCTTGGTGCTAATCCATTGTATTGTAGTCATTATATTACCTCCAGAATAGTTACATTCTAAGACTTTATTTCAGATTGTGTAAAGGGAAGAGTCGAGGGTAAAATATTTTCAACAAGATCAACCTTTTCCCCGACAACTAAGACTTCTGCTTTCAAATACTTTCTACTATAATAAGCGGTATGAATAAGAGCATCGATAGTTTCTTTCAAGAGCATAAAAATATTCATACTAAGCAGAAAATATACGCTCTCCAGATTCCAATATTAGAGGTGCAGGCCAATACCTGGTTGGCCAAACAAACGCTCTATCCCAAGTTTTACTGGGCCAATCGGGACCACTCTGAAGAGTTGGCAAGCCTAGGTTCTGTGCACACCCTACGGCCAGCGCCGAGTTGTGACATAAAAAATGTATATAATAAAATTCGCAAGGTTGTTAACAATAATGCCGATACATTTTTCTGTGGAGGGACGGCTTTTAACTCTCATAAGCACCTCCCTCCTGACTGGAAGTCATTTGGAGCTTTCTACTACTTTGTGCCAAGATTTGCGCTGAAGAAAACTAAAGAGGAGATGCTTCTCGTTATTTTTCTTCGGAAAGAGGAACTCAACGATTCTTTTGCACATCATCTAAAAAGTGACTTAGCCAGAATGTTTCCGTCAGCCACATCGCAAACCAAGGTCACACATGAGATTAATGAATTAGGCAACTATTCGATTATCCATTCACAAAATATTCCTAGTCAAGAAGTTTGGTGTCAGCAAATTCACTTGATCCAAGAGGGAATAAAAGCAAAACAGCAGCAGAAAGTTGTTTTAGCTAGGGAGAGTCGCCTCCAACTTTCTGAAAACTTGATTCCCGAGCAGTTGCTTCCTATTTTGCAAGAGGCTAGTAACACGTTTGATTTTTATTTGCAAATAAATTCGCAAGCTGCATTTTTAGGAAGGTCCCCAGAGTTGCTTTTCGAACGTTCCTTTCGTAATCTATACAGTGAAGCCGTGGCGGCTAGTTTAGCTGTTGAAGAGGGTGTTAACGATTTGCACCTTGAGCAGTTTATGCAAGATAAGAAAAGCAAGGCAGAGCAAGGCTATGTGATCGATTTCTTGACCAAGAAATTTAGTTTTTTGTGCCAGTCGAGTAACCCACCCACCGCCCTTACTACGCTGGCTCATCCAGGTTTAAGACATTTATTTTCCAGCATCAGCGGACAGTTAAAAACAACCATTAAAGATGTGGATATTATCCGCGCCTTGCATCCTACTCCCGCAGTAGGTGGCTTTCCGAAGCGTAAAATTATGAAGCGGTTAGCCTCTCTCGAGTCCTTTAATAGAGGGTGGTACTCGGCTCCACTGGGTATTATCTCTAAACACCGTACGATTATGGCCGTTGGTATTCGTAGTATGTTGCTTAACAAAAAAAACGTTCACCTCTACGCAGGGGCGGGAATTATAAGTGAGTCGGTAGCACGACTGGAATGGCAGGAATTGGAGCACAAGATTAGAAATTTTAAGGATATTTTCTATGAATAAACAATTTTCTTGTGCCGAGTTAAATTTGCTCTGGAGTAGCCTACTCATTGAAGAATTATGCAGACTAGGCATCAGTGTTTTTGCGATGGCGCCTGGGTCGAGATCGGGGCCGCTGACCGTAGCGGTGGCTCTGAGCCGTACGACCCAAAAATTTATGCATATCGATGAACGTGCTTTGGGGTTCTATGCTCTTGGGCAGGCCAAGGCTAGTGGTCAGCCAGCTGTGATTATTACCACCTCTGGTTCCGCGGTTGCCAACTTGATGCCAGCAGTGGTAGAAGCCTCGCTTGACCACGTTCCCCTCATTATTCTTTCTGCCGATAGACCCGCAGAGCTTTATGACACTTCCGCTAATCAAACCTTAGATCAAGTGAAGTTTTTTGGTTCACACGTGCGTTGGTTTTTCGATATTCCTAGCCCCAATTCAGAGGTGCCGCTAGCGATGTTGCTGACTACGGTTGACCAGGCCTACCAGCAGGCCACAATCCCTCTGAATAGGGGGCCCGTGCATCTAAATTGTCATTTTCCACAACCACTGTTACCCGAGCCAGATTTTGTGCTTAACCCAAATCAATTAACTACAGAGATTCAAACGTGGTATAAAAATACTACGCCCTATACCCGCATTGCTAAGACCATATCCAGTAACTCGGACGTAGAGTATAGGCAGATAGCGCAGGTACTGTCTAAAACTGCGCGTGGGTTGATTGTTTTAGGCAAGTTAGATAAACCGTTGCCAGAACTTACAACGTTCATTGGAAAATTATCTTGGCCAGTTTTTCCAGATATTACCTCTCAATATAAACAAGAGGGTCTTTCGCCTCACGTTATTACGCAATATGATTTATTGTTATTATCACCGCAACTTAGCCAGCAGTTTAAGCCAGAAATCATTTTGCATATTGGAGAAAGAATAAACTCCAAGAGGCTGGGAGAGTACCTTTCCCAATTAGAGGTTCCCTATATTAAAGTGCAAGATACCCTTGCGCGAGATGATGAGTTTCATAAGGTAACGCAGCGATTTACGAGTATTAGCTACTTCTGCGAGAAGCTGACGCCCCTTATTTTGCAAGCTCCTAACAATGTAGTAGTAACAAAACTAGCGGTGCTTTCTACTAAAATCTCACAAGAAATCGAATTATTTGCGCAAAGAAGTTTAGCGGATAGTAGCTTTAATGAGCCTTCGATTGCCTATCAACTTTCCCAGATGGTTCCCGCTACTCATACTTTTTTTATTGGCAACAGTATGCCAATTCGAAACATGCAAATGTATAGCAACCAAAGGACGCCAGCTCCTCAGGTTTATGTAAACCGTGGTGCCAGCGGTATAGATGGGCTGTTGGCTACAGCATGTGGCTGTGCCGCTGGCTCAGACAATCCAACGACCGCGATGCTGGGCGACCTATCGGCCCTGCATGACCTCAATTCCTTGATGTTATTAGCTAAGTCTAAGGTTCCTATAATATTGGTGATCATCAACAACGATGGCGGTTCTATTTTTTCTTTTTTACCTGTCGCTAAGTGGGAAGAGCTTTGTGTTCCCTATTTCACAACGCCTCACGGATACAAGTTTCAAGAGTTTGCTAAGGGATTTGGCCTAAACTACTTCGCGGCAACTAGTCTACAGGATTTTGTTGACCATTATCAGCAAGCTTTAGGGGATAAAACCTCTACGGTCATCGAGTGCATAGTTGACCGTAAAGAAGATTTATTACAAACAAAACAGATTCAAGCGCAAAT
>CAIUUT010000203.1 GCA_903902445.1 uncultured Candidatus Marinamargulisbacteria bacterium | reverse complement strand
GAGATCCAATGTTTAATAAATTGAAAGAATTGTTTTGTAATATTCTAGTTGGACCTAAAAAGGAAACAGAAAGTACATATATCAAACCTTATATTTCAGTTGAAAAACATGGTGAGAATGGGAAGTTATTTGAAGATAATTATTATGATGATCGATATATTCGTAATAAAGGACGTAATTACCACTAATTAATGAATTGATGAATGGTTGAATGAATCTATAATCTAAAGGAGTAACTTATTGATATATAATGATTTAGTTAAATTAGCGGAGGAATGGTTGAGGGAATCTAGCTCTTTGGATACAAAACCGTATTTGAATTCTTGTGGTGCGGTCATATCTGGAAGTGGAAATTCTGCTACAGAAAAACCTTATGCAATTGGGTTTACCTCTGGCATTTCGATACTAATTGAATGTAAACTAAATCACTCCGATTTTGCAGTTGGAAAGCGTAAAACTGTGCACCTAGATAGCGGCGATATGGGGGATTATAAGTTTTATCTGATACCCAAAGGTTTAGTGAAAACCGACAATATTCCGGCTAAGTATGGTTTACTAGAAGTTGAAAACAATCTTATAAGTATTGTTAGAGAGCCAGAGTTTATTGGTGGTCACAAAGAGAGTGAAGTTGCCTTATTAGCTTCTGTGGTAAGAAGGTTTCAAAAAAAAAGTAGAACGAAAAATAAGTGGCATGAATAATTAATACATTACTGCCAGGGCCACGTAATACAGCGGTCGTGTTTACCAAATAACGAAATATCCCCGTTACCGGAAATGACTAGGGTGGTAATAATTGCCCCTTGTAGAAGGGTTTTGGCTTTGTTTAAGGAAGCCCCAGTGTTGGCAACATCATCGGTAAGAAGTACTCTTTTATTGGCAGTTTCAAAGCCTAGTGGACCAAGGAGTTGAGGCGTGTCATGTATGGCTTGGTGGGCATCGTTGCGAAACTCTAGCTGAATAATTTCCATGGGAATATCCAGATAACTAGAAGCCAGATATCCAGGAAGTATTCCTCCCCTGCCAATGGCTACCACTAAGTCGAAATTATGGTTGGGTAACGTCAGTTTCTGCTTTATTTTCTGCATCAACTCGTCGAGCTTGATAATCTGATTATCATTCATAACTATTTACCTTTCTAAGTTTAATATCGTAAGGTGCAAGACATTGCGCCGCTAATGTGCTTTTCAATAATATTCTATTTAAGTCTAAATATCCTACGCAAGAGCGATTTTTTTACATAAATGGCACTTTCGGGGCAGATTTCTTGGCAGCAGAAGCAGCGAATGCAGTTATCGTAATTATAGGTAGGGATTTGCTTTTTATCTGGCCATTGTAAGGCCTTGGGTTTGGCTGGGCACATATTGACACACATACCACATTTTTTGCAAAGTTTACTTTTAATAACCGGTTTGGATAAAACCATATTGAATATCTTAAATATTTCGCGGTGTTTATAGGGGTTAATCGTAGAACGATCCACATCGAAGTTCTTGTCGTAAAATTGTGTAAAGTCATCCCCTACCATCTCAATGTCCTCTGTTCGATATTTCCCAAGACCATATTCGGCCCCAAACTTAATGGTGGGAACCAAGGCTGGGTCTACATTGATCATACGACAAATGGTGGCGTCCATAGCGATAGGATCTGTGGAAAACAATAGAACATTCATCTTCTTGGGAGTTCCCCCACGCGGACCGTTGCCTTCCATCGCCCAGACACCGTCCATAATATAGAGCTTGGGGTTTACTAAGGTATTTAAGTCCAGAAGCATTTGGGCGAACTGATTGGCATCGGGTAGTTTTACGTGAAACTCGGCTTTCAGAACGCCGGGAATACAGCCAAACTGATTTTTCACAGCTCCTGTATATTTTTGCATGCCGTGAGTTTTAAGTTTGGGAAGGCTAATAAGAACGTCACTTTCCAAGACAGCATTGGCAATGACAAATTTCTTGTTTTGTTTGCCCTCTGGGAAGCTGGTTTCTGTGCCCTGTGTAAAATCGGCTAAAAGTATGCCCGCTTCTTCGGCTGCTTTGGATAGCCCCGCCTTTTTGGCCTCAGATTTGGTAGAGCCAAAAGCTGGTGAGTCACCAAAACTAACGACAGCTTGCGTTTGGAGAAATAGCTTGCCGACATGCCTTAAAACTTCTGGGTGGGTTGTAACACATTTTTCGGGAGGGTCTCCCACTACAATGTTGGTTTTGAGGAGGACTTTTTGCCCCTTACTGGCGAATTGCTCAATACCTCCCAGCAACTCGATGCCTCGAGCAATGGCAGGCTTTAAGTCTGCAGACTCGTAAGATTCACAGCGAATTAAGACTACTTTGGACATGACTTATATTATATAGTGAATAGTGAATAGTGAATAGAAAAATGCGTGAGACGTGTGATGACCGCTTCGCTGGGCGAAGGACGAGGAATTATGAATAGTGAATGTTTTTTTCTGATTACTCAGCACTTAGTTCTGGGTACTTTTTTGGACTATGCTTAAAATGTACTCTGTGGCTTTTACCATGTCGGAAATTAAGACCTGTTCTGCAAGGGTGTGTACCTTGCTCATCCCTGAACTAATAACAGCTGTAGGTATACCAAAAATATTTAGGAAATTAGCGTCACTGCCTCCACAACTTTGTTTAATGAGGGTTTTTACCCCAATATTCTTACCTGCTTTTTTGCAGTAACTTAGAAGTTGGGTATTCCTCCCAATATTAAAGGCTTCATACTCTCTGGTGCTGGTAAAAATGACCTTGGCACCATACTCTTCGCATTCTTTAAGGAAGATATTCTTTATTTTCTCTACTAAGGGTGCTACTTTCTCTTCCTTTAAGCTCCTCGCTTCTCCGTGTATTATGACTTCATCTGGCACTATATTGGTGGCTTTTCCTCCACTAATGATGCCCAAATTACAAACAGTGTCCTTATCGATTTTTCCAACTTTTAGTTTGGCGATGGCTTTACTGGCCGCAACAATGGCATTGATTCCTTTTTCGGGTTCTATGCCTGCGTGAGCAGCCCTGCCCTGTACTTTTATTAT
>CAIUUT010000202.1 GCA_903902445.1 uncultured Candidatus Marinamargulisbacteria bacterium | reverse complement strand
GGCGTTGTTGCCTTCTAGATTCGCAATGCTCAATATTAATACAATTTTATTATTCCCTTGCTTCTGCATTATGAAATTCGTATAATTAAGATTACCTGAATTTATTTTATATTAAATACGATATAATACTAATCTACAAAGGAGTAAAATATGAGTACTAGTGTTTACGTTGGGAACATTCCTTGGGAAGTATCCGAAGATGAGTTAGCTCATATTTTCAGATCCAACCTGCAAATTGACGAAGTTAGAGCCAAAATCGAACATGACCAAATGACTGGAGAGTCCAGAGGTTTTGGTTTTATCGAGATCCCTGATGAAAAAATAGAAGAAGCCATTCACAAAATGCATGGATTTGACTTAAACGGCAGAGAGTTAATCGTTAATTAATTTTTTTCGGTCATTTGGATGTTCATTAAACTTCCGATGACCGAATTCACAAAGTCCGTCATTACTAAATCATTTTCAACCTAATTATTTAGTAATTTCCATTAGACAAAAAGGCATATTTATTTTAACTTATAGATATGCAAAAGAAAAAGAAAAAACCCACACCCAACACCGCTACAACTTTCCAAGAAGAACCACCTATTAAACTTAAACCTCATCACGAAAACGTCAATGAACAAATAGAGGGGTATACCAAGGATCTTAAGCGCTATATATCCAGAGAGCGTTTTGCTCACTCTTTGGAAGTGGCAAAGCTATCAAAGAAAATTGCTGAATTTTATACCTATGAGAACATAGAAAACGCCTATATCGCAGGGCTACTGCACGATGTAGCTAAAGATATGTCCTTTGAAGAGCACTTAAACTTGGCCAACAAATACAGCTACAAATATAGCCTTAGCGAGCTAGACTCTCCTGCCACACTGCATGCCCCCATTGGCAGGTTACTAGCGCAGCATCAGTTTGGTATCGAGAACCCTGAAATACTGTTAGCCATAGCGCACCACACAACTGGCAGACCCAATATGTGTTTACTGGAGAAAATAGTATATTTAGCCGATATTGTAGATGCGGGAAAGAAAGTCGAGCACGCTTTGAGGGTAAAAAAACTGGTCTATTCCGACTTAGATGCAGCGCTCTGCCTGACGGCTAAGGAAACCATCAGAAACCTACTCGACAGAGATAAAATTATTTGTGAAAAATCTTTAGAGTGCTACAACTTTTACAATAAACTCCTGCAAGAGCGAGCCAGCTAGCACTTCTCTATTCCCCAATTTCATTCTTCAAGCAAGCGCTAAAACTTGTTATCTACTAATGTTTTGCGTGAACTGCTTCAACTGCTCGCTGAGTGTATCATTGCCCAATTTACCTACAGCCGTAATGGCAGCAATTGCATCCTTTATTGTTTGCAAGTGTTGCTGGATTAAATATAAAGCACTTTGGTCACTAGCCCCTTTATGGGAAGACATAAAGTCAGCCAAGTCCATCATAGTCTGATACAACCCGTTAATAACTCTGGAAGCATTCCTGGTATTAACTTCTGGAGAACTTCCAGTTTCCAGGTTCGCGATATTGTTTGTATTACTAGCATTAATAAACTTTAAGTAGAAGTCATTATCATATGAAGTGTAGGTAGTATCTGCTATACGAAAAAGAAGATTTGTCCCATCGCCTCCAGGAACATCACCAATAAGCACCTTTTTACTTTCTTGAATTCCAGTTATATTTTCAAGGTCGAAAATATCAAAATAATTAGAACTTGGATTAACTGAATCTTTTGCCTCTAAATCTTGCATGGTAATTTTTGTATTATCTCCAGAGCTATATGCGGAAGCTAAAGTTTGAGCTGTCTGTAAACTTACACCGTATGTATTTGAAAAAGTAGTCGTATCCATGTTGATACCACTACTTGCTGTATCAATTCTTCCACCGTTATCAAACCTAGCAACTGTATCTGTCATATTTAATTCCCCCCGTAGGTACACTCTTTTCTCGTCTTACATTCTTAATATCGCCAATAATGGGGGGGAATATGTATTCTTTTTTTGTGTTGTTTTCGCGATTATAGACAAACTTCCTTCCGCACGTCGACAGCTTCATGAGGAAGGCATTACTTAAAGGGAATACAACACAATAAAGGAATGAATAATATTTGGCATTTTGGGCGATATTAGGAAGAGAGGGGAACATTGTGGATATCGGTAATATACAAACAAATTTTGGCTCAGTAGCTTCCAGTAATGAAGGTAAAGAAACGCTACTGGATAAATTTAGTAAAACCAGCACTATTAAGGTTGCCGTGGGTGGTGTCCATAAAACCTTAACCCAACAATTTAAAGAAGTATCTCAAGCTGCAGCGAACGAATTACCTAGAGAAGAGTTTTCACCTGTTGAAAGACTATCCGTACAAGAGATTAAAACGGCACAGTTACAGAACCAACAAACGCAAAATAGTTCCATAGAAACAAATCAGCATATAATCACCCCTGATTTATCGACCTTGGATTTTGAGGGAATACTCCCCGATATCGGCACAAAAAAGGCAGAAAAACAAAATGCTCAAAACAAAGAGCTCATTGAACAAGCCAAAGCAGAAGGCAAAGATGGGGCCGCTCCTAAAGAATCGGTTACGGCTGCCAATGCTCAACTTAATGCGAAGGCTATTCGCCGCTTTAGTGTTGGTGAAAAACAAATTTCCGAAGAAGAAGGCATAGAGGAAACCAGTGAACTTTCAGCTGCTTCAGAGAGTCAGGCACCTACTTCTTCCTCATCACCCCCCAACCTAGCTTCTGGAGCCACTATAGCCAGCAAACAGAAACTTTTCTCTTTAAACCTACGTTCCTCCATCAACTTCTTAAAAAACATGAAGTCCCTCAACGAGAAATTCTCACCCGAGATTGTTATCTACGAAGAGGACTCGGGATATGTGGATGCACAAAGCACACTAGAATGCCTTGGTTGGGAGGAAGTAGTTGAATATAAGCCAACCTATTATGATAACCTAAATAACACAAATTTGACCAAATTTAGCAGCACTGCATCAATGCTATCTACCGCCCAAGAGGAAGGAATCCAAATCTTCAGAGGCAAACACCCTATTCTAAACAAACAAGAAAATTTTATTGCTATCGAGAAACTTACGGGTGAACTGGCTATTTTATCCAGTTTAGAGCAAGTAAATAAACTACGACTAGAGGATAATATATTGACCAGCAATAATGTAGCCAGTTAAAGGAAACCCATGGAACACGTAGTCGAATCTGCGAATAATTTAAACAAACCCCAACTGGATATTTCTATTGGAGCCAACGACTATAATAAAATTCTCGAGCTTACCAAGCCAAAAAATTTCGTAATGAAAAATTCTGCGGAAAACAACCCGCTGATTGTGGATGAAAGTGACGTAAGTAAGGCAACGAGCAAACAAGTTTCGAATAACTACCTGCCCTTTGGCAATCAGCTAGAATTACAGAGTGAAGCGGCTCTGACCCAACAAGTAAAAGAGGCGCTACTTGGCACCGAAACCATGAAAAATAGCGAATACAGCGCCCTATGTGCCGTCATCCTGCAAGGTCAGGTTGAGTCATATAAAAAATATGATAAGAATAAACAAGCACAATTTCTAATTAAGCTCTACCAAGACGCGCAACCTCTATCAGAAAAGGTGTTGGACGCTACGTTACCCTTTGTTGGCACACTAATTATCTCTGCCGCCTTAGCAAGCTGTTCTTTAGATTATCTAAACTCTAATAAAAAAATATCACTTTTAAAAAGACTTGCCCCCGAACAAACTAAGGAAGCCGATGAAAGCATCATTAAGCTACTTCTAGTCTGTAACGAGCAAATATTTACTAACTCCAGCTTAGAAACCTTGCTGCAACTGCGGCAAAAAACCACTCTTGGTGACTCCTATTACCAAAAGCTATTGCAAAAAAATGACGGCAAATTGACAAAGAGTGACTTTGCGAAACTTTCCAAACTTTCAGCCAAAATTTCTACCATTTGCTACGCCTACTTTGTAGAAGAAACCTCAAAAGTTGTCGTGGAATTAGGGAAAAATGACTCTTTTGTGGACAAGAAAACCTTCCAAAACATTAAAGGGTTAGTGCCTGATGAACGTCAAAAAATTCTTTCACAACTAAATAAGCATCAGCTTACCAACAACTTCAACCAAGTGAATCATAATTTTAGTGAAGAAAAAATTAAGGAAAATATTGAGGAGATGATGAAGGATATTCTTAAGATGAAGGAAAACTTCGAAACGACCTCAACTTAGCTCTTTGTCTAGCTCGAAAATACGCTTATGTTCCTCAATCACGTAATTATCCGTCATGGTGGAAAGATAGTCAGCAATTACCCTTTCCTGGGTCTCCCCTTCGCGAATTCGCTGATGTTCATTGGGGGGAAGTAGTTGTGGGTACTTATTAAAATGCACAAAAAGCTCATTAATAAATCGCTTGCCTTTAACCATCATTCGTAAGACCCGATAATCATTGTAAAATTGGTTGTGTAAGAATCTTTGCAAAAAAACGATTCGCTTCTTCATCTGTGGTGAAAAATCTACAATTCTTTCATTACAAAGATAAACATCCTCCAGCGTTTGTAAATTATTCTCCTGAATTTTTCTTTGAGCATTGGCTGTGACATCATTTACCATCAAGTTAATTAAATAACGTACATTTAAAAACCGGGTTTGGGTGGCATTTAAGTTTTGGTACTTAAACTCATTGCTAATTTGTGCTTCTCTCCACAAATCGACCTTTGCTACCAGCTCATCCATATTTAATATACCCGAAGATATCCCATCATCTAAATCATGATTTAGATAGGCTAATTGGTCGGCTAAGTTGACAACCTGAGCCTCCAAGGATGGATGGATAATCTCTTCGGCTGAAGCGTCATCAGAGTGGTCAAAAGGTGTAAAATGCTTTAATAGTCCTTCAATGACTTCCTGACTTAAGTTTAGCCCTGGAAAGGACGGATACTTATTTTCCAGCAATTCCACAATCCGTCGGCTTTGTAAGTTATGTTCAAATCCTCCAACATCTTTAAGCAGCTCATCAAGTTGTGCCTCACCCGCATGACCAAAAGGGGTATGTCCTAAATCGTGGGCTAGGGCAATCGATTCGACTAAGTCCTCGTTTAGTCCCAACATTCTAGCAATATGTCTGGCAATTTGTGCTACTTCCAGCGTATGCGTTAGCCTAGTACGAAAATGGTCACCCTCGAAAATAACAAAAACTTGAGTTTTGTGTTTAAGTCTACGAAAAGCTTTGGAATGGATAATGCGATCTCGGTCTCGTTGAAAGGCAGTTCGAAAAGGATCTAGTTCCTCTTGATATTGTCTCCCTTTACTTCTCTTAGATAATACAGCGTAAGGAGCTAAACTCTTTTTTTCTAGGTTTTCGAAATATAAGCGATCATACTTTGCCAAGGCTTACTTCCTTTGTTTTTTAACAACAGTACTATTTTTTATTATCAATTTTATTAATAACTGTATTTAATAATTGCAAAAAAGGTCTATTGGCTGGTGTTGGATCATCCAATATTAACTCTCTGATACGGGTTAAATAACCTACAGTTTCAGAATTCCCGTAGGAACTGGCCACTAATAGAATTGGGCCAATATACGTTACCTGACTAACATTACTTATTTGCGATAACACATCATTGAGCAAATCCAGCAAATCTAAATAATTTGCCACGTACAAATAATTCAAATATTTGGCCTTCTCTTTAACATCATACATTTCTTTGGTGCGCGCAAACACTGCACTACTTAGCAGCTTGGAAAAAGGATATAAAATGTTTGCATCCATTAGCCCATCGACATGCCCTTCCCTAAGCAAATTGCTTTGCAAATTATTCCAATCCGCCAAAGCCAATAGCTTAATAGCGAAAACGTCATCATTATTTATGGCATACTTATTATCAAATAACTTCTTATAACTCTTTTCTCCAGACAGATAATGAATAATTTCTGGAAATTTCCCCCAAGCATAGTAATCTTGTAACTTTAACAACATTAAATCGACCAACGATTTATTATTATATTGCCGATTGGCCAAGGTCTCCTTAATATAAACATCACTGACTGGCTCTTTATTATAAACTGCTGGAATATATATTTGGTAATTAAGATTCAATTCCACCATATTAATGTTGTTTTGATACTGCAAATAATTCTTTTTAGACGTTGAAAGGTCTACTTTTAAGACTATTATTATATCCGCATCCTCATAACTCACACTTTTATTTACGAATGTTGAAACATTTAATTCTTTAAGTGGTTTTATCTTGGCACGCAAATTTTTCAGGATGGAATCTCCTAAGTTATACTTAGGTCTATTTTTTACTGTAGCTTCCTGTGTTTCATTCATTTCATTGTTGATAAGATAAAATACAATTTTTTTATTCTTTTTATTGAAAAAACTCTCAGCCACTGTCTTTCTAGAAATGTAGAAATTTTTTAAGGTATTAAAATACTCTTTGGATAGAACACCTTTAGTGTTCAATTGGGGGAATGAATTTAGTTGAAAGGGATTATACTTCTCGACAACATAAACATCGCTTGGCTTTGATAAACCGTCACTAGCAAATAAACTGCAGGTTAAAAGTAAAACAATAAAAACAACTCTCATGCAGAAGATTATAAAATTGTTTACACTTCTCGTATAGCTACATTTACGTATATATCACCTAAATCCGTACTAATGGGTACCACTACGGCTTCCTTTAACATACTGGAATCGTACAATTCAAGATCTTGTCCCGTGAAAATTGTAGGAGCGGAAATGTCTAAGACTTTACCATTATTATTTAAAATAGTAATAGCGCCGCCACAAATCATATTTGCCATTTCGTTAATTGTAGAGCTAACCATGTAATCAAACTCATTGAATTTTTCACCATTCATGGTACTTGCAAAATTTATAGCAGTTTGCTTACTCATATCAAAGACTACGCGGCCTTCCACATCTCCAGTAATTCCAATAAGAGAAGCACAGCCCTTAGACATCATGGGAGCATTTCTTTTTACTAGCTGTCCTCTTGTTACCTTTATTTCAGGTATAACTTCTTTCAAAACATTGCTAATAGCAACTAAAAACGGATTGATAAACTCAACATTCATCTTCTTTCCTCCTAATCTTTCTCTACAACCCAACGAATAATATCAAAAACTTTTTCTTGTTTAAAAGGTTTAACTACAAAGTGCTTAGCGCCTAACATAATAGCTTGTTTTACCTTATCCTTATCACCTAGAGCACTAACCATAACGACCCTAATACGAGGGTTAATTTTTAAAAGTTCTGGTAAGGCTGTTAAGCCATCTTTCTTGGGCATAGAAATATCTAGAGTTAAGATATCTATTTGAGTAGCTAAATCAGCAACTTTTTTTATGGCATCCTCACCATCAGCGGCTGAGCCAATAATATTACAGCCGAAACCTTCTAACATTCTTTGAATAGTTTTAACCATAAAAGCTGAATCATCAACAATAAATGCATTGATGGGACTACCATTCTCTTTGATACCCAAGTACATTTTTTCCACATTTGTATTTTTCATTGCCATTGCAACCCCCTACGCAGCTTTATTAAATTATATATTAATGACTATTTTCAATTATACCTATTTTTAGCAGGAAATAAACATTAATTATTTATATTTCATCCCTATTTTATAACTAACTCGCATATTTTATCAACAATCTTATCTAAAGGCAAAATATAATCAACATTTCCCTTTTGAATGGCCACTTTAGGCATGCCAAAAATCACACAGGAAGCTTCATCTTGAGCTATTGTTTTATTGGAGTAACGTTTAATCATGCCAATATTATCCGAACCATCACTACCCATCCCGGTCATTATTACGCCAATCGCATTTTTTCTGGCTGCTTCTGCCACATAATAAAACAGGGCTTCTGCACTTGGTCTAAACCCGCCAATTTTAGGAAATTTGTCGAGACATATCTTCAACTGCCCGTTTACTTCTTTTAATCGAACATGCTTATCTCCAGGAATAACATAAACCGTTCCCTTACTAAGCAACTCATCGTCCTGAGCTTCCTTGACCTTCATCTTGGATATTTCATTTAATCTTTCAGATAATACATTAGTAAACGTGGCGGGCATATGCTGTACGATTATCACCGCGGCATTTAAATCGGCGGGCAATAGTGGAACAACCTTATTTAAGGCACTGGGGCCGCCTGTAGAAATTCCAATGGCTACGATATTGAAAGTTAGTCGGACGCTACCAGTAGGCTTAGTCGCATTTTTAATAACATGTTCTTTAAATTGGATATTGTTCATATTATCCGAATCTGGCCTGAGAGGTTCTACAAACTTTTTCGGTTCAAAGGGAGTTACTTGGACTTCACTGCGTTTGGTAATATAGCGGATCTTCTGTAGCAGATCTTTTTTAAGATCTTCTTGAGAAGCCATATCGAAAGCGTTCTCTGGCTTTTGTATCCAATCCTCCGCACCCAGCTCTAAAGCATTGATGGTAATAGAGGCGCCTTTACGCGTCAAAGAACTAATCATGAGGACGGGTATCTTGAAACGACTCTTAATAACTTTTAGTGTCTCTAACCCGTTCATACGCGGCATCTCAATATCTAAGGTAATAATATCAGGCTTATATGTAGCCAATAACTCAATAGCTGCGGCTCCATCACTGGCAGTTTTTACTTCGGAAATCAAAGGATCTGAGGTAAGTATTTTTGTTAAAAAAGACCGCAGAAAAATAGAATCGTCGACAACGAGAACAGAGATACCCGCACTAACCATTTAATAGTAACCTTGGATAACTTTATCGATTAGAGTTGAAACATCTATTATTAACGCCACATTACCATCGCCTAAAATTGAAGCCCCCGCTATTCCTGGTGAGTCAATCAAACTATTGTCTAACGACTTAATAACGACCTCTTGTTCGCCAATTAATTCATCAACAACAAAACCAACACGATAACCAGCAACCCCAACGATAACAATTTGGACTTTCTCTTTCCCTCTGTTGCCAGAACCAAGATTAAATATTTCATCCAATCTTAGAATGTTAATGACTTCATTTCTTATTTTTATAGCCTCTTTAGTAGCGATCTTTGAAATATCTTTCTTGGCTACTTCCACAATTTCAATTACATTAACCAAAGGAATAGCATAAACAAATCGAGTTACCTTTGTTAAGAGCGTTGATATAATGGCTAAAGTAAGAGGGAGCTTGATAGAAAAAACGCTACCTTTACCCTGCTCCGTCACAATTTCTACAACACCATTCAAGCGCTCAACGTTTCGCTTTACAACATCCATTCCCACCCCACGACCAGATAAGTCGGAAACAACTGCAGCAGTGGAAAATCCTGGTAAAAAAATCAAATTTACAGCTTCTTTGTCGGTCATATTAAAAGCATCTTCTTCTGTGATTAAGTTTTTAGAAATGGCCTTCTTCTTTACTAAATCGATATTCACTCCGTGACCGTTATCTTCAATTTCTATGATGATTGAGCTGCCCTGGTGATATGCTTTTAACTTAATTATTCCTGTCTCTGGCTTTCCTGCTGCAATTCTTTCAGAAACGGTCTCAATTCCATGGTCAACAGAATTTCTTACCAGATGCATTAAAGGATCCCCAATTTCTTCTACAACAGATTTATCTAGCTCGGTATCTTTACCCTCAATTACTAGTTCAATTTTCTTGTCCAATTTTCTGGATATATCGCGAACAACTCTTGGAAATTTGCTAAAAACCTGATCAATAGCAACCATACGTAGTTGCATAATCCCTTCCTGAACCTCATTAGTGATACGCATCAGCTGTACAACCGTATCTTTCAACTCACCAATTTTGCTATTCTTACCAAGCTCTCTTTCTAAATCTGATTGGATTTGCATAAATCTTGCTTTATTGATGACTAACTCGCCAGCTAAGTTTAATAAACTATCGATCTTACTACTATCTACACGTAGCGTAGTTGAGCCTGACTTCTTTGAATGATCACTCTCTCGAGGAGCATCCTTGGCTACCATACCTGTTTCTTTGTGTGAATCTTCCTCATCATCCTCTTCCTGAGAAAAAGAAACCACACTTTCCTTTTTATGAACTTTTGGTTCTTCTTTGACAACGGCTTGAACAACCGGTTTGGGAGCTTCAGCTTTATGTTCCGTTTCGCCATCATCTGTTAAGGCTTCGATAACAATACTCTCAATTTCTGGCATATTAAGCTCTCTGTAAACGTCATCTTTAGGTACAATGGAGGATATAATTATATTTAAATTCTTGCAATCATCATCTTCTAGCTCATCCTCTGCAGGAATAGAAACGATTAGCTCTCCTATTTCCCTAATTTTATTAAACATCATAAACATAAACAAAGAAGCCACATCACAAGCATCACTTATTCGTATTTTGACACCATATAAGGGCTCACCGTTTTGCTTAACGGAATCAATTGTAGCTAATTCTTCTTTGGTTAACGGTCTATTAATATAAGAAACAATCTTTTCTTCAATACTATTGTCATCTGCACCTTTATTATTAGAGCCTTTTTCAACTTTTGCAGAGGCAGTCTGGGCTTCAGGATAACCTTGAACATCAGCTAATTCAGGTTCTTTAGGATGAGAAGTTTTTTTTCCGCCAGCTTTCTTCACTTCTTCTTGGGCTTCTAAAATAGCCTTTAACTTTTTGGATACCGCAACGATATCTGTATTAAACTGTCCCGTTTCGACTTCGCCCATCAGTTCCATTAAGATATCCAAAACCTCAAACATTACATCTAAATGGGAAGAAGTGAGTTCTAGTTCTTTTTCTCGGATAAGATCGAAAATACTTTCAAGGCTATGAGTAAGTTCCGTCATCTTAGAAAAACCAACTAAACCTGAACCGCCTTTTAGCGTATGGGCAGCACGAAACACTTCGTTGATTATTTCTTCATTTTTTTTATCTTTTTCCAGAGCAAGCAAGCCATCATTGAGAACTCTAATTTGATCTTCTGCTTCATCTATAAAATCTTGCACATTGATTTCAAATGCCATAAATTCCCCTTTAGGTTAATAAACTAGGAAACCAAGCTCATACTAGATTCATTTATTTTGGACAAATCTAAGATTATTACCAACATATCATTTAATTTTCCCACACCTTTAATGTAGTTAGAATCTACACCGCCGACTATTGGGGAAGGTGGTTCCACGTAACTGGAGGGCAAACGCAAAACTTTTGAAACACTGTCTACAATCATGCCAATAATTTTGTTTTCAATTTCCACTACAATAATTCGAGTATCTTTGCTTTCTTCACTTATTAATAAATTAAATCTTTTTCTAAGATCAATTACGGGAATAACCTTGCCTCGAAGGTTAATTACCCCCTCCACATAATCTGAGGTGCGCGGTATTTCAGTAATGTTTTGCATACGGATTATTTCTTGAACAGCTAATATATCTATTCCATAGACTTCGTCTCCCAAGGTGAACGTAACTAGTTGATATACATCTTCACTACCTAATAGATCTAAATCATTTTTTTGCTGTGTTAATTTTGAACTAGTTTTTCCAACGATACCCTTTTCCATTATTCAAAACACCCCTTCCCATCATCATTTTCAATTATCTCTCAACATAGCAAGAGAATCTCACCCCAAGAAATGAATACTTACTAGAGAATTGTATTCGTATAATATACGTTAAGTCAATAATTCTAAAAAATTTATTGTGTAAGTAATTTAAGTAAATTAATTATGTTAACAACTTGGTAATTGTGTCACAAATTATTGTTTTGTCGGTTAAGGTCTGTATGGAAATCTCGGTGGAGTCTGCCAAAAATTCTTTTTGTATTTTAAATATTCGATTTGCTTTGAGTGCAATCATGGGTAAATGAGTAATAATAATAAGCTGTCTAGCCACTGACATTTTGGCCAGCACATCAGCCATGCGCTTTGCAACCTCGCCACTCACCCCAACATCTATTTCGTCAAAAATATAGGTTGAGATTTGGGCAGCAGACATTAATGCCGTTTTTAAGGCCAACATTATGCGTGAGGTCTCGCCACCCGATAGTTTGTGAAGAGAATGGAAGGCGCTGCCTACATTTACCTTTATTAAGAACTCAAAGTTATCCTGACCATTTTCATCTATAGAATCTTTAGTTGAAAATGTATAAGTCATTTCCGTTTTTTCAAGCTTCAGGTCAATAAAAGATTCTTTAATTAAATTAATTATTCGAAGCGCAATTTGTTGCCTAACTTGAGTTAACTCTTGGGCTTTTTGTGTGAGTAGGATAGACTGAGATTCTTTTTCCTGACTAAGTTTAATTAAATCTAACTTATATTCTTCTTGTTTGTTTATTTTTTCAAGCAAATCATCTTTGAAAGCGATGACTTCTTTTAACCCCATCTTATACTTTGACTTTAAGCCTTCAACTAAAGAAAGACGACTTTCAGTTTCTAATATATCGATTTCTTCTATCGCTTGCACATCTTTGTTCCTAGAGAATTCCCAAGTAATATCCTCTAACTCCTGTGCACAACTTGCCAAGCGTTCTTGAATACTCGTAACTTTTGAGGTGACATTCATTAATTCTTTGGACTCGAATAACGCCTCATTCAGGGATGAACTAGCCTCTTCTAGTTTTTCATTGAAGGAAAGGTATTGCTGAGCGATATTAATTCCTTGTCTCCCCATTTTTAGTTGCTCAAATAATTCCAAATCTTCATTAATTTTGGGATTAATTTTGCTTATTTCCTGTAATTTATAATTATTTAACTCTAACTTATCTTCATCAAAGATATTGCTCTTTAGAAAAGCGATGTTTTTATTTAGTTTATCGAAATCCTCATAGGCAAACTGAAAACTCTCTAAGACTTGTTTTTCCTCTTGTCGCATAAAGTTACTGAGTATTTGTAATTGATTACTTCTCACTAACTCAAAGTTATTCTGGGAATGCAAATCAAAGATGGTACTAAATATATTTTTAATTTTTTTAGCCGACACCTGTTCGCCGTTCAGGAAGAAGATTGTTTTCTTCTCAATTTCAATTCTAACCTCAGCTTCTAAGGAATTATCATTCCCCCATTTAAAATAATCTTGGGTTTGCGAGTTCTTCGTAACCCCAATAATTAACTTAATGGTAGTTTTTTGCCCCCATTTCCCGACAACCTCTTCGGACGGGACTTGTCCCATAGGGATCGTTAAAACATTTATTATCAGGCTTTTACCAACGCCGGACTCCCCAATAATAATATTTAAGGAATTAGAAAAATCTAAGACGGCACTTTTGATATATAGATAATTCTCAATATAAAGTTTTTTCAGCATAATTTCAGCATTTACTTAGTTAATATAGTAGGGGCAAATAATTATTTGCCCCTACTATATTTTACCACTCCAATTTAATTTATTGCGCAACCCATCAATAAAGGCTTTTTTGCTAAAACGAATGAACTCTACATACTTGTTAGAAAAAATAATATTTAAACTCTGTCCATCTAAAAGGATTTCATCGTTACCATCTACAGAATAGTTCACATCTTTACTGCAAGGAACCACCTTAATAACGTCCTTAGAGGAAAGCACTAAGGAGCGGACAGTAAGTGAGTGGGGGCAAATTGGAGTAATGATCAAGACTTGCGTATCAGGGAAGATTATGGGGCCTCCAGCTGAAAGATTGTAGGCCGTTGACCCTGTAGAGGTAGAAACAATCAGGCCATCTGCCTTATAGGTTGTTAGGTACATATCGTTTAAGTATAAATCTAGCTCTATCATCTTAAAGTTATTGCTTTTAAACGTTATCTCATTTAAGGCATAGGCAATATCCTTATCACAGATTTCTAGAAAATTACGCTTATCTATGAAATAATCCTTAGCTAAATATTTATCTAAAGCAACAGCTAAGTCTTTTTCCTCCACTTCCAGCAAAAACCCAAGATATCCGCCACTAACCCCCAAAACGGGGACATGCAAGCTGCGCGATAACTGTGAGGCTCTTAGCATTGTTCCATCTCCGCCCAAGGCTAAAATAAAACTTTGCTCCTTGGGTAAATTTTCCAAGGCTTCAATGGTGACTATTTCAAAGTTTTTTTGCTGAAGGGTTCTGGTAATAGACTCAATTTGCGCAGAGAGCTTATCTTTTTTCCTATCCAGACAATAGAGAGCACAATATCTTTCTACCATTATATTTTCCTTTGTATATAGATGTCAGTTTTTCCCCAAGAGAACAGTCCTGACAATTTTCTTTCTAAGATAAAAAGCTTACTTTCCACTGGGAAAGAAAGGGTTATGACAACAGATCCCTGCTTAGTTTCTTTCTCCAACTTTAAGGTTATTGCCTGTTGCAAGTTATCCTCAAACGTAACCCAAGCCACATAAATTATAGCATAATCCTTCCAGGAATATTGCAGGAAATCAGTTGCTTTAATCTCCATTTTTTGACAATGAAGTATTTTCTTAATAAACAAGGCTTTATGCACTAGCCTCGCATTTTTTTCCAACCCCAAACTTTCCAAGCCAAAGCATATATTCATTAAAAAAATTAAGCGAGCGTCTCCACAACCCAAATCAAGGAAACTATTAAATTTATCCGCAGACAAAAGGGGCTTAATTAGCTTATAGAAAGTAAAGAGCGGTGTATAGCCAAAAATATCCTGTCCTTTGGCTGACTTTAGCGCATAATAATAGGGAGAGAAAAATAAATATTCTAACTGGAAATAAAAAAAGAAACGCCAAAGCTTAATCCTCGGTAAAACAAAAAATATTTCACGTATAAATATGTATATTTGTAAAAAAGTATAATATAAAATCACGATTTTTCCTCACTACTGGTTATATATTTTTATTGACTTAGCACTTCCTAAAGCATAAAATCACTATACATTATCATACTAAAGCTAAATTAAGTTTTGGTATAGATTTTGTACGGAATTGGTTTTAAGTAAAAAAGCGTTTTGTGAAAAATACAGAAAAGGAGTCATATTATGGAACATAGACACGGACATCACGGAATATACCTTATATTTGGCCTTTTATTTGGTGGGATTTTGGGAATATTGTTTGCACCTAAAACCGGCAAAGAAACAAGAGAAATAATTAAAGAAACCCTACAAAATACGCCAGATACTTTAGAGAACTCTTTGGAAAACACGAAGGAGTCAGCTGAAGAACTTATTGCAAAGACAAAGGAACAAATAGAAGGACTTATTGCTAACGTTTCCAAGCGTATTGATGAAAAGCTACACAAAAATATAAATATTCAGGAGTAATCCATGCTACTAACTGTACAAATTTTAACTATAATTGTGGATAGTCTGCTGATTCTTTTCTTACTAGGTCTCATAATTTTGGTGTTTAAGTTTATTAATATGACCAGCCGTCTTAATAAATCAATTAAAAACTTTTCTGATTTTAGTTTTTGGACAAAGACCGCAAGAAGTTTTTTTAACTGCTGTAAGAAATAATAAGATATGCTCACTTCGGTTGATGTTAGACAAAAATTTATTGATTATTTTGTAGATAAAGGTCATAGTGCCCAAAAAAGCGCCTCTCTTGTCCCTGAGGACAAAACGGTACTCCTTACCATTGCGGGCATGCTTCCTTTTAAACCCTATTTTCTGGGCAAAAAAGTGCCACCCTTTAACAGAGCCACTTCTGTCCAGAAATGTATTCGCACTAATGACTTAGAGAATGTTGGGAGAACGCCAAGGCATCAAACTTTCTTTGAAATGTTGGGCAATTTTTCCTTCGGTGACTATTTCAAAAAAGATGCCATCATTTATGCTTGGGATTTACTCACCAACCATTATAAATTACCCAAAGACAAACTTTACGTATCGGTATATAAAGAAGATGACGAAGCCATTGCATTGTGGTCTGAATTTACCGATGTAGATAAGACTCAAATAGTAAGATTAGATAAAGACAACAATTTTTGGGAATCTGGCCCTACCGGTCCCTGTGGTCCTTGCTCGGAAATATACTATGATTATGGTGTAGAGTATGGTTGCGGGAACCCAGATTGCGCCCCAGGTTGTGATTGCAATCGCTTTGTAGAAATTTGGAACTTAGTATTTATGGAATTTAATAAAAATGAAAAAGGTGAACTTAGTCCTTTACCCAAGAAAAACATCGATACCGGCATGGGGCTGGAACGAATTTGCTCGGTACTACAAAATGTAAAATCCAACTTTGAAACCGATTTATTTACTCCCATAACCAAAGAATTGTTGAAGTTAGCTAAAGCTGAAAGTAAAGTTTCCTTGTATGTGGTAGCGGACCATGCCAGAGCTGTTACGTTTATGATTGCTGACGGCATATACCCCAGCAACGAAGGGCGTGGCTACATCCTAAAGAAGATTATTCGTAGAGCCATTCGTCATGGAAAAATTCTCGGCATTAACGAAGCCTTCCTATGCAAAATATGCCTACTGGTTATCGATAACTATAAAATATTTTACAACGAACTTTGGGAAAACAGAGCTCTAATAGAAGAAATAGTAAACACCGAGGAAACAAACTTTTCGAAAACTTTAGATTTTGGTCTAAGCTTACTGGAAGAAATTATTACCGACAAAAAACAAATTAGCGGTGAAGATGCTTTCAAACTATTTGATACTTTTGGATTCCCCTTGGAACTTACCATGGAAATTGCCGAAGAGAAAAAAGTTTCGGTGGATACCCAGCGTTTTGAAGGCTTGATGGAAGAGCAACGCACCAGAGCTCGTGGCAATGCGGTTTTCTACAAGGATGGAGAAAGTAAACCCAAAGGCGGAGAGGCTATTGTAGCCAAGAATGAACAAGAACGCATCGAAATGGCTAGACATCATAGTGTCACACACTTACTCCAAGCTGCCTTACGACAAGTTTTGGGCACACATGTAACACAAGCGGGATCTCTAGTTTCTACCGATAGGCTACGTTTTGATTTTACGCACCCCAAAGCCTTAACGACGCAGCAACTGCAAGAGGTTGAACACATTGTGAATGAGAAAATTATGGCTAACCTAGAAGTAGCTATCTGCGAAAAAACATATGACGAAGCCATTCAAGAAGGCGCTATGGCTTTGTTTACAGAAAAGTATGAAAATCTGGTTAGAGTAGTAAAAATGGGGAGCTTCTCCACAGAGCTTTGCGGGGGCACC
Organism: uncultured Candidatus Marinamargulisbacteria bacterium; assembly: GCA_903902445.1. Lineage (GTDB taxonomy): Bacteria > Margulisbacteria > Riflemargulisbacteria > GWF2-35-9 > GWF2-35-9 > CAIUUT01. The sequence continues at coordinate 34,611 of CAIUUT010000202.1, read as the reverse complement.
CACGTAAACAGAACTGGCGATATTGGGTTATTTAAAATTGTTTCTGAAGCCGCAATTAGTAACGGTATTAGAAGAATCGAAGCTGTGGCTGGCAGTTATGCCTTAGCCTTAATTAACCATAAATTGGAAATTATAGATTCTATTACTTTGGATTATCAAATAAGTAGCGAAAATGTATTAGATAAATTTACCCAGCTGCGTAAAGAGAATTCTGACCTAAAAAAAGAAAAGACGTCTTTGCTATCAAGCATCTTACTGGTACAGTTAAAGACTGATTTTGATGCCCATAAAATCATGATTAATAATATCCCGATAATCATTAAAAGTATGGAGAATGTTATTTTCCCCGACAATCCCAAGGATGTTCTGGATAAGCTACCCGAAAGTACTGTGGAATTTGTAGCTTTAATAATAAATAACACGACGGAAAATAAAATTTCTATCATCATAAAAGCCTCAAACAAGCTAATTACTCATTACAAGATTTCAGCTGGTGAGCTACTGAAGGAAACGGCCAAGATACTGGAAGGGAATGGCGGTGGCAGGCCAGACTATGCGCAAGGTGGCGGCAAAAATGCCAGCCAGATTCCTCAAGCCTTAGATTTTCTAAAGAAAACTTTGGAAGAAAGGCTTAAGTAATACTTGAAAGCCATCGGGATAGATTACGGAACTAAGTATGTAGGCATAAGTGTTTCTGACCCAGAACAAAAAGTGGCCTTCCCACGCGATAAGGTTGAATTGTCTAAGGCCATTACTTATATCCAAAAACTGTACGAAGAGGAAGATTTCGACACTGTCATTCTTGGAAAACCTAAGAGTATGAAAGGGACAGACACACACATGACCCGAGAAGTTGAAGCATTTAAAATAAAGCTAGAAAGTACTATGGGCGTAAAAGTCATCGACCAAGATGAGCGGCTAACCTCAAAAAGTGTAGATAAATCCCTTGCCTTCTTAGGTGTAAATACCAAACAGCGACGAGGCTTGAAGGATGCGCTGGAAGCCACACAAATTTTGCAAAGCTACTTAGACACAAAAAATAACTCATTAAAATGAAAAAAATATTAATTATATTACTTGTTAGCACTTTGTTATGTTTCACCTTTAGCGAAGAAACAACGATTCTCATACCCAAAGGGTCTTCCTCAAAAGTTATTGCCCAAGTCTTGAAAGAAAATAAATTGATTTCAAGCAAAACTGTTTTTTGGCTAAAAGTAAAAATGCTAGGGAAAAAACCAATTTTTTACTCTGGACTAATGAGGATCGAAAAAGGGCTTTCCACGGATAAAGTCATTGAGCAACTTCAAGATAGAAACCGAATTGAGTTTATTAAAGTAACCATCCCTGAAGGTTACAACCTTTTCCAAATTGACCAACTTCTTAGTGATAAGAAGATAACCCAACCCAATGAATTTTATGAATTTGCGACCAACCATGAAACTTTTGTACCCCTCATACAAAGTTTACCCTATATATCTAGCTTGAACTCCATCGCCAGCTTGGAAGGATTTATTTTCCCAGATACGTACTTTTTCGATTTTTATACTCCCTTAGAGCAAATTATATCTACCATGATTAACAATTATAAGCAAAAGGCACTGCCACTTTATCAGGAATTTCTCGCCAAAAATGTGGAAGTTACGGCTGTGGTGAAATATAGAAAAAATAAAAGAGGGAGAACTTATAAAGAGGTGCAGTATGTTAAACAACCTAGAGCCCCTAAGCAAGACTTTTATAAACTGATGACCCTGGCTTCTATAGTCGAGAGTGAAGCAATGGCTGATGAGGAACGCCCCATTATTGCCTCCGTTTATTTAAACCGCTTAAGAGTTCATATGGCTCTTGGCTCCTGCCCTACCATCGAATATTCACGACTCCTTCAGGGATTACCGCATAAAGAGCGCTTAAGTTTGGATGACCTGAAAATTGATAGTTTGTACAATACCTACAGGAACTATGGCCTTACTCCCAGCCCTATTTCAAATCCTGGAATAAAGTCAATAAAAGCTGTGCTTTATCCCGCCAAAACCAATTATTACTATTTCATTTCCAAGGGAGATGGAACTCACCACTTCTCTAAATCGGCTGCGGAACACAACCTGTGGCAGAAGAAACTGCTGCAATAACTTCTGGAACCGTTATCTGCTGCATACATTTATTTTCCTGACAGTTGGACACAACCCCCTGATGCTGTCGGGTACAGGGCGAGCAAAACGTTTTTTTATATATTACAGAAGCATTAGACGAAAATGGCCCCCAACGATCCGGCGTATTTGGCCCGTATAAGGCAACAATCGGAGTACCCATTGCAGCTGCTAAATGCGTTGTCCCCGTATCGAGGCCAATAAAGAGTTTGCTTTTTTGCATCAGATAAGCAAGTTGGGTTATCGAAAGTAAATTTACAGCATCGATTATATTTGACTTGGGTAATGAAATTTCGCTTAGTATTTCCTCTTCTTCCTTGCTACCCACCAAAACTATTTTATGCTCCTTTGCTAAAAGCCCTATGAGCTCCTGCCACTTGGAAACTTCCCAGCGTCTCGACTTAGCACGTAAGCTGGTTCCAACTTGAAGGAGAACGTACTCCTTTTGCGCTGGAAAATTACTATCTACCTTTAACCTATCTGGCTGCGAACTTTGCAAAGGAACAAGCTCTTGAGCTATATTCTTTAACCCCAAAGCTTTGGCAAACTCTAAATAGGCCTCCACAATATGCAAATCTTCTCGAAAACCAACTAATTTATCGAAAACATTACTACGCACTTTTTGCAAATCAAATCCAAGAACAAATTTAGGTTTTATTAAACAAGCCAAAAGAGTTGTAAGGCGATAATAAAATTCTAATTCAAGGACTAAATCGAAATTAATTTTTATTAAGTTTCTAATATTTGCAAAAAATGAAAAAGGGAACTTCCAGTTAAAATCTAGATAATGAACCTGCTCGTACAAGCTCATGTTTTCTACTACACTCTTAACACGCTTGGTCGTTAAGAGATGGATTGCAGCTTGCGGATAAGCATCCCTCACGGTCTTTACCAAGGGGCCAATAACCAGCATATCGCCCATGGCTATGAGCTTAATAATAAGGATATTATTAACTACTTTCGGTTGCACTGACTTCTTTTTAAACAAAGAGCACAGAAACAGCAGAAAACTACCGATAATTTTATCTATGACTTTCATAGCTAAATTTTAACCTATAACTTAGATAAAGACCACTTCCTGCCCAACATAATCAACTTTTATACTGCTCCCAGCTCCCACTTCTCCAGAAAGAATTTTTACCGCCAACTTATCTTGCACATCTTTAATGATTACGCGCTTTAAGGGCCTGGCACCATAAGAGGGGTCATAGCCTATTTGAGCTAAATGGCTTATCAAATTCTCCGTAAACTCTAGGAATATGTCTTTGGTTACTAGGCGCTCTTTGAGGATATTTAATTGTATAACCACAATGTCCTTTATTTCTGAGGCGGATAAACTGGTAAACACTATTATTTCATCTAAGCGGTTAATAAATTCCGGCCTAAAGTAGTTTTTTAGTAGCCCTAAGACATCGTCCTTTACCTTCTCTACGCTTTGCGCTTGTAGGATAATATCGCTACCAATATTTGACGTCATGATAATGGCCGTGTTTTTAAAATCTACACTTCGACCTTGACCATCGGTCAAACGACCATCATCTAGGATTTGCAATAAAATATTAAAGACATCAGGGTGTGCTTTTTCAATTTCGTCAAACAGAACAACCGAATAGGGACGGCGACGCACCGCCTCGGTAAGCTGTCCCCCTTCATCATACCCCACATATCCTGGTGGCGCCCCCACTAGCCTAGAAACGGCATGTTTTTCCATATATTCCGACATATCAATGCGAATAATAGCCTCTTCGTTATCGAACATAAACTCAGCCAGTGCCTTGGCTAACTCGGTCTTACCCACACCCGTAGGACCAAGGAAAATAAAGGAACCAATCGGCCTATTGGGGTCGGAAATCCCTGCCCTAGACCTTCGCAGGGCATTGGCCACTGCACTAATGGCCTCTTTTTGGCCAATCACTCTTTGCCCGATCTTTTCCTCCATGTGGATGAGCTTATGCATTTCACTTTCCATCATGCGTGAAACAGGGATACCGGTCCACTTAGAAACGATTTGAGCGATATCTTCTTCATCCACCTCTTCTTTGAGCATTTTCTGACTCTTTTGTAAGTCTTGCAATTTGGCATTACTATCTTCTAGCTTCTTTTGTAACGCCACGATTTCACCATAGCGGATTTTTGAAACGGCTTCCAAATTCCCCATCCGCTCTTCTTTTTGCGCCCTAATACTGGCCTCTTCCAATTGAGCCTTAGTAGCGCTAATATCCTTAATAATTTCTTTTTCTTTGAGCCAGTGGATTTTCAGAAAATTCCTTTTTTCCGTAATTTGGGCAATTTCTTCGAGTATTTTGGCTAATCTTTCTTGAGATTTAGCATCCTTTTCCTTTTTTAAAGCCTGTCGCTCAATTTCGAGCTGGATTAACCGTCTTTCCAGCTCATCTATTTCCAGAGGCATACTATCAATTTCAATCCTTAACTTAGAGGCGGCTTCATCAATTAAATCGATCGCTTTATCCGGCAGAAATCTATCGGCAATATAGCGATTGGAAAGATTAGCAGCAGCTACAATGGCAGAGTCCTGAATGCGGATACCATGATGCACTTCATACTTTTCTTTTAAGCCCCTTAAAATGGCAATTGTATCGTCTATATTTGGCTCTGCAATAGTCACAGGTTGGAAGCGTCTCTCTAGCGCCGCGTCCTTTTCGATATACTTTCTGTACTCATCTAAGGTTGTAGCACCAATAGCTCTTAATAAACCTCTGGCTAAAGCAGGCTTGAGCATATTCGAGGCATCCATCGCCCCCTCGCTAGCACCTGCTCCGACAATAGTATGGAGCTCATCTATAAAGAGGATCACTTGCCCTTGTGATTTTTCAACTTCCTTGAGCAAAGCTTTCAACCTGTCCTCAAATTCGCCACGATACTTGGCTCCAGCGATTAAAGCCCCCATGTCCAAAGCTTCGATACGCTTATCCTTCAGAACCTCGGGTACATCTCCATTCACAATGCGCTGGGCAAGACCTTCCACCACGGCTGTTTTACCCACACCTGGTTCACCGATGAGCACAGGGTTATTTTTTGTCCTGCGGCTTAAGACCTGCACTACTCTGCGAATTTCATCGTCTCTACCAATTACGGGGTCAAGCTTGCCATTTCGTGCAAGTTCATTTAGATCCTTGCAATATTTCTTAATCGCCTGGAAAGCATCTTCTTGGTTCTGCTCCGTCACCCTTTCATTGCCGCGCAACGACTTCATAACTTGCAGCACCTTATCTTTGCTGACTCCGTTGGCCGTAAGGATAGTTTTAGCCTCACAAGCCACCTCTAACATGGCTAATAATATATGCTCATTGGTAACATACTCATCATTAAAGCCATCGGCTTTCTTTTGAGCATCCTTGATAATTAGAGCCAGTTCATTACTCATATATACTTGAGCTGAACCACTTACTTTAGATTTCTTTTGTAAGGACTGTTCAATTTCTGAACTAATGTCCGTTACTCGTACACCTATTTTTTCAATGATCTGTCTGACGATGCTACTATCAACCATTAGAATGGACTGGAGAAGATGGATACTATCCACCTCCTGATGATCCGCATTTTGAGCCAAGTTAAATGATTCCTGTACAACCTCTTGCGATTTTAGTGTAAATTTATTCAGATTTAACATTTTTTCCTCCTTCTTCCTATGACGAAATACGCACACAATAGGACTAAATATTATCCTATTGTACTACTCTACTGTATGCAATTATCTTGCCATTATGGGGATTTGTAAAAAAATTGGTAGTGAACAAAAGTGATTAACCCTAAGTTAGGTATATCGATTACTTTTTTTTCTGGAAATAGACCACTTTCCCATCACGTATCGCTTCTCTAAATTCGCTTTGCAGCTCATCGATGCTTTGCTTAACACTTGTAATATCAAGTTTACTATCCCTAAGTGTAGTGCCAATCACTTGATTATTCTTAAGAAAATCCTCTATTTGACTATGAATCTGATTAATTGCCTGTGAGAGATTGTGTTGCACTGTATCATTACTTTTTCTATTATTCTTAATAATCTCAACTATTTTTATTAACCTATTTTTCATTTTATGAAAATACAGAAGATTTGTTGCAGGACTGTCCTTTAAGGCTTGCGCATCCGTTTCTGCTTTTTCCTTAATTTGCAAAATACTCTCTTGATTCTGTTTGCTCAATAACTCTAGGGCATTTATTTTCTCCTCAGCTTCCCTTTTATGCTCCTGACTTATGGTTACCTTATTTTGTATTTCCTGCATTGTCTGTTCAATATTTAGCATATGCTCATCGTATTTTTTTGACTCAATATTCTCCACCACCACCGCAACATTAGAAATTGTATTCAGTAATTCTGTACGCAGCTCGAAAACAGCATTGTTTAACAGGTTTTGACTAAATTCTTGGCTTTTCACTAAAAGTGCCGCTTCTAAGGTCTTCAACTCGTCTATTTCTATTTTATTGTTTTTATCTTGAAGATCTAAAGACTCAATTTGAGCCAAAATATCACGAATTTTTTTATTTATATTCTGGAAATCATTTTGCAAAATATTTAGATTCGCCACGATAATACTCGATATTTTAGCTATATCATTGAGTCTTTTTTCATAAGCCATACCATTATCCTGAAGAGTAGTAATTTGGGTAAATACTTGTTGTAGTTTCGTGCCATATTGAAGTTCCAGAATGTTTTGAATTTCCAGCTTCAAGGAAGCAACTTGCTGACTTGCTGAATTCTTTGAACTTTCGATATTGTCCAATAAGCCCACCTTAAGATCTGATATTTTTTTAGCCATTTCTTTTTGAATATTTAAGTTTTGCTCTTTTAGATCACCTATTACTTTAAGAAGATTACTCTCTGTCTGTTTATTCACTAAATTAACATAATTCTTATCGACATCGGGTATTTTTTTATTGGTAATATCCATGTCCTGCCTAAGACCGTCAATGTGTATCGTATTTTGCTTCATTAGTTCTTGCAAATGCTTGTATTCTTTACTTAACGACTCTAACTTACTATCCGATTCCCGTCTCAAGTCATCAATGTACTGCAATTGCATCACTAAAAAATCGGTCTTATTATTTAGATTTTGGCTAAATTCAAGGGCAATACTTTCTTTAATATTGGTTAATCCAACATTTAAGGTTTCTTCCTGTATTAAATTTTTTTCCACCAGCAACTTATTCTTTTCTTTCAGCTCATCCACTTCAATTCTTAATATTTTTTGAGCTTCCAATATTTCAGAAATAAGAAAATTTTCAACTTTTTGGGATGGAAATTGTTGGGAAGAATTTATTGGAACATGGTCTAAAACAACAACCTGCAAATCAGGATTCGCTACATTGTTTTTCTGTTCTAAGTTATTTTGATTTAATTGTTTTGTTGTTTCCATAAACTAACAACCAGTGAATGCCTAAGTTAACTCATTTCATTCTATCATTATTGTAGTCGATACACAACTTGCGCAAAGGCAATTATTAGAACAATCACATACTGCTTATGGCCGTTTTTTCGGTAACGACATCATTATGTGACTATTTCAATCGTCCACGCGCGAGGCTGTCCCACAACCTGTAAATTAAAGAAGAAATTGAGTAAAATATAGATAGTGAGTAAGGATAGAGAAGGAGGCAGAAATGGGGTATGAGCGCTACAAAAAGAGAATGAAAATTGTGGAGCCTGTTTTTGGCAATATCAAATGGAATAAGTGGTTTGCTCGTTTCAGCTTTAGGGAGATAGCTCATGCTAACGCTCAATTTCTTATGATGACATGTATCCACCCGAGAAAATTCACAACAAACTCAGAACAGGATAAAACACCATTAACCTCAGCAACTAAACTAGGTCTTATTATATTCTTTCAGCTATATTATCTCTGACAATACCCACCTTGTTCCTAAATATTCTGTTAGCTCGATGGACTGTCTTCAGATGCAGCTCTCATCGGTCTGAGGGGTATGACTCAGCCTCACATCTGGACGATTTGCGGATACTGTTTACAAAACTGTGCCGCCATATACTCAGGGAAATAAAATAGACATGGCTATTCGATTAGCTCCGAAACAAAAACAAACTCAAAATTTTCGCTGATAATTCGAGGCATTTCTGTAATTAATACCTTAAGGGTAAGTTCACTATTAGCATTAGCAATGGCGACAACATGTCCGTTTCTTTCAGCAAGTCTTTGGGCTTTGCTGAGTTGGCCAAGAATATATTCTTCCGAATTGATATTATCTAAAAATATTTCATTATATATGGCCTTAATTTTACGTTTCTTAGCTACCTCATAGGCGATAGAATGGGGTGTCGACAAGCTGTCCAAAACATACATTCCATGACTTTTTGCCCACTTACTAATGACCAGCATCATATTGGCGGAGGCCGTAACACTGGACCCATAATGATTGTTTATCCCCTTCAAAGCACCATACCCATCTACACTAGAAAAAGCCTTGTCTAAGGTCTTGATCATTTGATTCTTGTGTTGCGCTGTCGTTATGATATAGGGATATTTCCCAGTATAGGCATATTCTCGGCTTTCCTGATTATCAGAATGACTCACTTTATCCATAGGCATATGCAAGAGCATTTCAAAATTTGGACGAAGTAAATACTCTTTAAGTAAGGTCTTACTGTCATTTAACCCGGGGATTATCGCGATATTTAGTTTATAGGGAATAGCCAGCAACACATTATTCAGTGGGGTTTTAACACCCACATCATCTAAAACGATTGCTATCTTTGGAAGAGCGGAATTAGTCTTGGGGATCTCTTTTGTACTTTGGGCTGGAGCCAAGGGGTCTACAAATTTTTCTACGCCTCTATCTAACTGTATAATTTTAAAGCCTAAGATAACAAGGTTGATAAATATTAGGAAGAAAAATATCCCTAATACTTTTGCCTTCACTTAATTATCCTTTCATTAATGGCTAATTTGTGAGCTCTGTAGATAACCTGTTATAAACTTCTGGCCACCTTAAGAGCTTGTTGTAACTGAATGTCTTTGTCGATGGAATAAACATAATTACCCTGCTGCATTTCTTTAATATCTTCGGAAGGGATATCCACCACAACATCAGGCATAATTCCTACTCCATGGATATTGTCACCATTAGGGGTATAGTATTTGGCTATGGTTAGAAGAATCGCAGAGCCATCGCTCATCGGCACAATATTTTGAACGGAGGCCTTACCAAAAGAATGAGTCCCCACTAATTTACCTCTTTTATTATCTCTAATAGCACCCGCTAAAATCTCGGAGGCGGAGGCAGAGGAGCCATTTATGAGGATTACTAAGGGCCCACTGTAAATTTTTTGTTTTTGCATAACAGGGATTCCCATCTTACTGCCGTTGCGGTCTACAGTGTAAACGACTATTCCAGAGTCTAGAAAAAGACTAGAAATGGTTTGAGCATTGGCAAGTAAGCCACCGCCATTATTTCTTAAATCCAATACAAAGGATTTCATATTTTTCTTTTTTAACTGTTTAATGGCATTCACTATTTCCTTTGTAGCCTCTCTACTTTCAAAGGACACTAAACGCAAATAGCCAACATTACCCGTTAAGATTTGGGCACCGTCCACACTCTTTATTTCAATCTTTTCGCGAACAATACTATAGTCTATGATGTCGGCAACATTATCTCGCTTAATACCAATAACAACTTTAGTGCCTTCTGGTCCTCTAATTTTTGAAACGGCTTCCTCAATCGACATTTTGTCAGTACTTTGCTTATTGATAAAGGCAATTGTATCCAAGGACTTTAACCCTGCTTTATCAGCAGGAGTACCTTCGATCGGGGAAATAACGGTCAATTTATTATTTTTAATACCGATGTGTATCCCAATTCCAAAAAAATTCCCATTTAAATTGACTTTCATGTCGCTATATTTTTGTGGCTCAAGAAATCTGGAGTAAGGGTCATTTAATGACTCTAACATGCCTTTTATCGCACCATAAGTTAAGGTTTTATCTTCAATATTACTTTCTACAAAATTATTTTGAATAATATCAAAAACTTGAAGTGTTTGAAGTTTCCAGTTAACAGAAAAACCAAAGTTAACAGAAAAAATTACTAGCAGACTTAGGATACTTTTTTGAGTTATTTTTTTCATCATTTTTTCCCCCGCTTATATTAAGCTGAATTTACTGTTTTGGCAAATATTTTATTGGATCTGTTTCTTTACCCTCAACACGAATTTCAAAATGCAAATGAGGTCCAGTAGACCACCCCGTAGAACCGACTAGCCCAATAATTTGACCTTTTTTTACGAATATTCCTTTCTTTACAAAATATTGCGATAAGTGGCCATAAAGCGTTGTCATACTCGCCCCATGATCGATAATAATGGCTTTCCCGTAACCACCCCAAGTACCCGAAAAAAGAATGACTCCATCGCTAGCCGCAAAAACTGGTCGCCCAGATGGAGCCTGAATATCTACCCCAGTGTGGACAGACCTTACTTTAAAAATGGGGTGTATTCTTTCCCCAAAAGGTGAAGAAATTTCGCCTATTACCGGCCATATAAATCTTCCATCACCAATGCGCGCTGTGGATTTAGCCTGTTTTTGCATTTTGGTAATTAATTGGAATATTTCTTGCGAATCTCTCTCTAACTCTTTAATATTTTTATCATACTCTTTTTTTTGGGCAAGCAGATCATTGTAAAGTTTTTCCTTCTTCTGCTTATTATCCTTTATCTGCTCTTTAAGTATTTCAATAAATCCTACCTTTTCTTTTAAAACGCCTAATTTCTGCCCCAACTTGTTCTCATGATAGGCTAACTCTTCTTTTTTTTGCGCTACGTCTGTAAGGAACTGCACGTTGGCAGTCACCATAGCCTCAAAAAAATATAGTTCATTCATGTATTCAGTTAAACTATTTATTTCAAAAAGATTTTCCAGAATATTAGCATTGCTTAAACGGTAATATTGATCTAGTTTGTTCTTTAAACTATCAATTGCCAAATTGTATTTGGTCTTTTCTTGCACTATTTTGGCTTCTAAGTCACCGATTTCAGTCGTGGTTTTATTGATTTGAGTATTTACTCTCACGTGGTTCTGATTTTGTTTTTCTAAATCTGATTCTATGGCTTTAATGGTAAAATATACGTCTTTGGCCTGTTTCTCAGTTTTATTTAGATTATTCTTCTGCTCAATCATTAACTGATTAATATTTTCTAACTCTTTCTGTTTCTGACTGATGGCATCTTTAATGTCGGTAGAAAAAGCGAAGCTAAACAATATAAGCAATAGTATGCACGCCATATTTAATATTTTCTTCATTTAAAAATCTTTTTCCTTTTAGTTCGTTGAAAGTTTAAAGCAAAGCGGTGAGCTTCATCGCGTACCTGCTGTAATATTTTTAAACCTATATTTGTCCTCTCTAATTGTACCCTTTCTTTGTTATCTGGCAAATAAATAATTTCTTCCTTTTTAGCTAAGGAACAAATGTCTTGATTTTCTATACCCAGTTCCGTTAAAGCCTCTAAGGCCGCATTCAACTGCCCCAACCCGCCATCAATTAACACTAAATCAGGCCGGTAGTCAGTGGTAATATTTTTAAAGATACGGGACACGACTTCTTTAATTGAGGCATAATCATCATTAAAGGCCACGGTTTTAATATTAAACTTCCTATAAAAGTTTTTTTCAGGCACCCCCCTATAGAACGTCACCATTGATGCCACAATATTTTCTCCACCTAAATGCGAAATATCGACACCAATAATACGTTGAGGAATCTTCCTTAAGCCTAATTCCTGCTTCATCTTTTTGGCAATGTCTTCATATACATATTCTTCTTTAACGATTAACTTTCTGTTCAACGTGTGATAGGCATTTTGTTTCAACATCTCCATAACCTGAATCTGCTCAGCCTCAACGGCCAGTTTTATCTTCACTTTCTTCTCGGTGAAGATGTTTATAAAATCTTGATTATATATTTCTTGCTCAACAATTATTTCATGCGGAAGATCAGTGAAGTCCAAATAAAACTGCAAAATACTATTGGTGAGCAAATCCTCATCACTAATTTCCACGCCCTCACTAACGTCAAAACTATAATTCTGGACCAAATAGCCATTTTTAATGCGAAAAATCTGGACAATATAATGTTCATGGAACTTTAGAAGCAAAAAATAATCGAAGTCTTTCGCAGAATTGACTGCTTCCACATGCTGCTTCTCGTGCAGATCTGTAATCGCCTCCAGTTGATTTTTATAGTTTTGAGCTGATTCAAATTTAAGGTCAGCGCTTGCTGCATACATCTTCTGAGTGATAATTTCCTGCAATTTCATATATTTTCCTTCTAACAATAAAACGACATCTTTTAAGAGTTGAGCGTAGGAAGTCTCTGAAATTCTTCCGATACACGGTGCAGAACAAACCTCTAAATGAAAATACAAGCAGGCATCCTTCTTCAGACGCCTACATCTTCGCAAATTAAAATATTGAGCAATTATATTTTGAATGGAGTCCAAGTAGCGTTCAGAGACATAGGGTCCAAAATATAAAGCCTTATCCTCCTCTCGTACTCTGGTTTTTACTAGTCGGGGAAACTCCTCTTTTAGGGATAGCTTTAAATAAGGAAAAGTCTTACTGTCTTTTAAGCGGGTATTATATTTTGGATTGTTCTGCTTGATGTAACGATTCTCGAGGATTAGAGCTTCTTTTTCGGTCTGAGTGGTAACATAGTCAATGCTACAAACTTTGCTCACCAATTGTTTAATCTTTGGAGCTAAAGACGCATTTTCCTTAAAATAACTCGAAACTCTTTTCTTTAAGTGCTTGGCTTTACCAACGTAAATTATCTCACAAGCTTTATCTTTCATAAGATAAATACCAGGAGAAGTCGGAAAATTATCAATACCCAGTTCTATTTTGTAAACTCCAAACTAATTTTTGTAAACAAAAATCGAAAGTCGTAAATCGCAAGACGTGAGTAGTAATTATATACTAAAGGTAAAAAAGCCTAATCTTCGTAATCGTCGTCTGAATCGTTAGATCTAACTTCTTCGTTTGGATCTACTTCTCTTTTATAAGATCTTTTTTTCTTGGCTTTTTCCGCTCTTAGCGCTTCTTCATCTTCCTTTTCCACAGTCACAACTAAAGGAATAACCACATCAACACCAGTAAATAATTTTATCTTAACACTGTATGTACCTGCTAATTTTATGTGAGTACTAATCGCCACTTTCTTTTTGGAAATTTCAATACCAGCTTTTTCTTTTAACTGTTCCACTACTTGCTCAGTGGTAATTGTTCCAAAAATATGACCGCTTACAGCAGCCTTTACTTCAAATTCTAATTGAATTGTTTTAATTTTTTCTGCATCAGCCAAATGCTTCTGCTTTTCTTTCTCAACCTTTTTCTTCTGAGCATTAATCATATTATTGGTCATAGAAATGTTTCCTTCAGTAGCCATAACTGCTTTTTTCTGAGGAATAAGAAAATTCATACCGAATCCTCTTTTAACTTGAACGATTGAACCTTTATCTCCTAATTTTACATCATCTTCTAAAAGAATAATTTTCACCTAAAACTCACTTCCTTCTTTTAATTTAATCTACAATATATGGAACTAAACCAATAATACGTGACTTCTTTATACATTTTGCCACTTCTCTTTGATGCTTTGGGCATAAACCAGAATTTCTTCTAGGTGCAATTTTGCCTCTATCAGTCATATACCTACGTAATGTGTTTGCCTCTTTGTAGTCTAATACTTCAATGTTGGCTGCACATAAACTACATGGCCTTTTCTTTATTCTTCTAAACTTTACCTGTCTTGTACCTGTATCTCTTGTATTTCGATTATTGTTACCCAACTCAATCTCCTCCTCTGTATTACTTATAAAGCGTTACTCATTCCCCTCTTAGAAAGGAATGTCTTCGTCTGAAACTCCACTACCCTCTTTGCTAGCCGAAGGCAGTGATCCACCACCAGCAGCAGCATCTTTTCTAGATAGTATTTGAATATTATCAGCTTGTACCTCGGACGTAAACTTTTTCTTTCCGTCTTTTTCGAAAGAATCGACTTGCAAACGGCCTTCCACGGCCACAGTCTTACCTTTTGTTAAATATTCACCACAAAATTCAGCTAATTTTCTCCAAGCAAGGATTCGAATAAAATCTGCCTGCTCACCTTCACTCTTGTTAAAAGTTCGGTTAACCGCAATAGTAAAACGAGTAACAGGTATCCCCGCCGTAGTATAACGCATATCAGGATCTCTTGTTAAATTACCGATTAGAACTACTTTATTATACATTTTTCCCCTTAGTTAGAACGGAATATCATCTTCCGTAAACTCTTCCTCCACAGCGCTAGAGGCTTGACTTGAAACTCCAGCCGATCCAATAATTTTAATAAAACTTGAAACAACTTCTGTTGCCCACACCTTCTCGCCATCCTTATCATCATAGGTTCGAACTTGGATTCTACCCTCTACTAAAGCAAGTGTATCTTTTTTAAACTCATTGGCAGCCTGTTCCGCTAACTTACCCCAATTCACTATGTTTATTACATCCGCTTTAGCTTCTCCAAAAGACCTATCTACAGACAGGGCAAACTTGGTAAGAGAAGTGCCTTCAGTAGTAACCCTTATTTCAGGATCATCCAATAGTTTACCAATAAGTATTATCTTATTAAGAGATGACATAACTAAGAAGCAACAACCTGCTCCTCAACTTTTCTGGAAATCATATGACGAATTATTTCTTCGTCTATTTTCATTTTGTAATTTAGTTTATCAAGTTGATGTTTAGTATCTTCAAAATTGATCATTACATAATAGGCTTCTGTTGTATATTTATGAGATTTACTGACGCCCATTAAATGACGTTTTCCCCATTTTTCCGCACCAATAAATTCACCATTATTTTTATTAATATATTCTTCATATTTTTTAATAATTACGTCAATTTGTTCTTCGCTAAATTCTGCGTTGAGCAGGATAATTAATTCATATTTCATTCAAGTGTCCTCCTAAATAAGTTTCGATAAAGCACAGGGATTATAACATACCCTTTTCTTATTTGACAAAGGGTTTCTTCTGTTTTGACAAATTGACAATTTCCCTCCTTACGACATAAGAGGAGTGTAGAAAAAACAAAACTAATATGCCATAATATCTCCCATGAATTTTCAAGACATCATACTTTCCTTACAAAATTTCTGGGCCAAGCAAGGTTGCATCCTACAACAGCCCTACGATATGGAAAAAGGTGCTGGAACCATGAACCCAGCGACTTTTTTGCGTGTACTCGGGCCAGAACCTTTTAGCGTTGCCTATGTTGAACCCTCTCGACGACCTACGGATGGACGATATGGCGAAAACCCTAATAGACTGCAACACTACTTTCAATTTCAAGTGATAATCAAACCTTCCCCACTCAACATTCAAGAGCTGTACCGACAGAGCTTAGAAGTAATTGGGGTAAAAGTGAAAGAACATGACTTGCGCTTTGTAGAGGACAATTGGGAATCGCCTACGCTGGGTGCCGCTGGAGTTGGCTGGGAAGTCTGGCTAGACGGCATGGAAATTACACAGTTTACCTACTTTCAACAATGTGGGGGGGTTGAACTAAAGCCCATATCTGTAGAAATTACCTATGGGTTGGAGAGACTGGCCATGTACATCCAAGCGAAAGAATCGGTCTTTGATGTGGAATGGGTAGATGGCATAAAATATGGTGACGTATACCTGCAAAACGAGAAAGAACAAAGTACCTATAATTTTGAAGTGGCTGACATTGCCATGCTCAGCTCTCTGTTTTCGCAATTTGAAAAAGAATCCTTGCGTTGTCTGGAAAAGAATCTGGTTCTACCTGCCTATGACTATTGCCTGAAGTGCTCCCATACCTTCAACTTACTTGATGCTCGTGGCGCTATAAGCGTGGCAGAGCGAACAACCTACATTGGACGCATTCGCAATATGGCTAAGAAAAGTGCTGCCATTTATTTGCAAACCCGAGAAGCCTTGGGATTTCCACTAATTAAGCCTTAAACAGCTTGCATTAATATTATTTTACATCTTTTGCAACTGAGACGTGAAGTCCGCTTCAGACTTAGAGTAACTTTAAGTAAAACTCATAATTTTTTTTATTCTCAGCGATTGTAAGTTTTAATAATTTTTGATTGCACGGAACAAACTCTATCTTTTTAATAGCTATAGGGGCTGTTGTAAGATAACGAACCGCTTCTTGCATGATATATAGCGCCTCTTTGCGCAAACCAACCTCATAACTATTTTCACTGGTAGTTACCTTCATTTTCTCAGGCTCAACAGTTACCGATATCGCCCGATCAAGGATTGACTGCAAATAGTTTTGCGTAAAATCTATTTGTTCCTGCTTTTCCCATGCCTCAGACTGAATCCGATTTTCTTTAATCTGCACAAAAATAAATCTAACAAAAATGGGCAATAGGGTTAATAGAATCCCTAAGATAATGAGTAATTCTAATAAAATAAACGCTTGTTTATTCTTGTTAACCATCTTCCACCTTAACATAATACTATCTAATAGACTATTTTGAGTAAAGTGAATTTAAGTATGTGAAAAATATTTTACATCAATTTTTGCCTATAAAATTATAATATTCTAAAATTAATGTTATGATATCCTTAAGTTTTTTTGGAACATCTGGGGGTTAAAATTTGCTTATTCTTATTCTAGTATTGAGTGTTTTATTAACAATCGCTGGCTATACAATCTACCTTTTTAATAAAAAGATTGTTTCGTTACAAAATAACAACTTGCAAATTGAGAAAAATTACAAACGCAATGAAATGAAATCCATTCGAGATTTAGATATGGCCAGACGCATTCAAAGTGGCCTTCTCGTTTTTAATAAAATACAACATAAAAATTTTCAGCTATCAGCTGTTTGTTATCCCGCCGAAAAAATTGGCGGAGATTTTTTCCTTTTACAAAAAAACATAACCAATACCTTAGAAAAAAGAGAGCATGCAGACCCGTCCATTATTTGTATTAAGAATAATAAAGAAGAAACGCTAGACTTTGCCATTGGTGATGTATCTGGCCACGGTGTGGCCTCTGCGCTGGTCATGATTTTAGCAAAAAATACTATCGACAATCTCTTTCAAGAAAGACATTCGCCCAAAAAAATAATGCAAATTGCCAATAAAAAATTAATTGAATATACCGAAGGATCCGCCATTAACTTTGTAACCGTTTTTGGAGGCATGCTTGACGTTAGTAATAATAAATTTACTTACTCAAAAGCTGGTCATACAGCGCCATTACTGTTTAGAAAAAATGGAGACATCCTCTCGCTAGAAACTGAAGGAGTTTTTCTGGGTATGTTTGCCAATCCTGAATTTGAAGAAAAAGAGATAACTTTGGAGCGGGGCGACAAGCTATTTCTCTACACTGATGGCTTAAATGAAGCAAAAAATAACAAAGATGAATTACTGGGTGTTCAAAAATTAACAGAAATAGTGAAGCGCAACATTTGGCTATCTGGCGATGCCTTTTTTGCCAAAATAATGGAAGAAATAAAAGATTATGCAGGGGGAATCCCGCTGGGTGACGACATTACTATGGTTTTCTTGGAAGTAAATTAAGCGCCAAATTTGTGGGTTAAAGAGTAGCCCTTAGTTAGCGTCTTCTTTTTGAATAAACTTTTTTAGCTTTTTGACAGCGAATTGAATCATTCTGGAAACATGCATCTGGGATAGATTTAAATAAGTAGCAATCTCCTGTTGCGAAAGGTTATCGTAGTATCGCATGTAGATTACACGTTGTTCTCGCCGATTTAAAACATTGGCTATGGCAAATTTTAGTGCTTCCCTATCTATAATTTTACTCTCCGTATGGTCAATTCCTAAAGAATCTATGAGGGAAGATTTTCCATCCGAAACCACTTCTCCGCTTCTCTCTGAGACAAAGGTTGGAGAATCTAGGCTGATGGCTTTAGTGGCTTCACCAGCTTCCATGGCTTCAATGACTTCATCTTCTGAAGTCTCTAAGATTTGGGCTAATTCTTGAATAGTGGGTGACTTGTCATTGGCTTGGTGGTACTCAAAAACAATCTTTTTTATTTGCGAATTAAGCTCATGCAGTCTACGTGGCAATTTTACTAAGCGCGCATGATCCCGAAAATAATGTTTTATCTCTCCGATAATCATTGGCATTGCGTAGGTAGCAAATTCAGCATTGAACGAAGGATCGAAATTTTCTAAAGCTTTCAGCAGACCAATAATACCCACTTGGATTAAATCATCTAGGGCCTCGCCTTTTCCCATAAATCTTCTGGCGATATAGACAACCAAATTGTAATGTTCATTTACAATCTGTTCTTTTAGTTGTTGACTATTGGTCAGCTTATATTCAGCTACTATTGTTTTACTATCTGACAATAAATATTTCCCCTGCCTCAAATGCTATTGTCAAGCCAAATGCTTGAACATATAATCATTGTATATGATACATTATGATACACGAAAAATAAAGCCGTCTGACACTTTTATAGCAATCGATAAGGGCGCTAATCATATTGATCAAGAATTACTCAACAAAACAAGTAGAATTATTAAACTTTCCAAAACTGAGGTTTTTACCTATTTATCTAGATATTGGAAGCTAGATATGTCGAAGATAAAAATAATTGGAGTTACCGGAACCAACGGAAAAACAACAGTAACCTACCTTGTGAAGCAAATTTTGGAAAGCTGCGGAAAAAAATGCCAAATCATAGGTACCATTACGAATTCGCTGACAACCCCTGAATTATTCGATATTTTGAAACTCATCAAAGAGATGATTGAGCGTGAAGAAGAGTACTTGGTCATGGAAGTATCGTCTATTGGGGTGGAAGAAAAAAGAATCTATGGACTACCCTTTAAAGTTAAATGTCTCACGAATATCACTCGTGACCATTTAGATTATCATAAAACATTTAAGAATTATATTTCGAGCAAATTTAAGTTTTTACAATTACCAGGAGCAACCATTTATCCCCGAGATTATAAAAAAATAAAGATAGACTTTCCTCTATCGCTACAAGGGAAATTTAATGTTTACAATTCGCAAGCCGCCTATGCGATTTGCAAAGAGCTTGGTCTACCCGAAGAAAAAATTCGCCAAGCACTATCTACGTCCCAGCCCCCCAAAGGTAGATTTCAACCGGCCTCAAAACAACTCCCGTTTCAAGTGTTTGTAGACTTTGCCCACACTCCAGATGGCTTAGACAATATATTAAAAACAGCCAGAAGCCTTACAAAGAAAAGGCTTATCACCGTTTTCGGCGCGGGTGGTAATCGGGATAACACGAAACGTCCGCTCATGGGAAAAGCGGCGTGCCAGTACTCTGACTTTGTTATTGTTACCAGCGACAACCCTCGCCACGAAAAGCCAGCTGACATTATAAAAGATATTCTGGGCGGCATTACCACTTCCAACTATAAGGTCATAGAAGACCGTGAGCAGGCCATTAAGGAAGCCGTCTTTATGGCACAGGTTGATGACATTGTAGTTGTTGCAGGAAAAGGTCATGAAGACTATCAAATTATCGGCGACACCAAACATCACTTTGACGACTTTGAGGTAATAGGAAAATACCTCAAACAAAGGTTTCCAGATGTACTCCATTGATAGCCGAACCATTCAAACGGGAGATATTTATATCCCGATTAAGGGCCCCAATTTTGATGGACATGATTTTATTGATGACGTGTTGCAAAAAGGCGCCAGCAAGGTATTAGATGTACCGTTAACAGACTATGCTACCTATTTTCGAGAAAAGAATGTAACGGCAAAAATTATCGGAATTACTGGAAGTGCTGGAAAAACGACAGTAAAGGATCTCTTGACTCAAGTGCTGAGAACTCAGTTTAACGTACATAAAACCCTGGAAAATCAAAATAATCAAGTGGGAGTGCCTCTTACTCTATTAAATGCCGCCCCTGATGATGACTACATTGTAGTTGAAATGGCCATGCGCGCGCGAGGGGAAATATTAGAATTGGCAAACATTGCTAAGCCCGACTATGTTTTAATCAGCAGCGTAGGCTCAACCCATATTGAATTATTGAAAACCAGGCGAAATATTGCCTTAGCCAAAGCTGAAATTTTCCAATTTAGAAAAATGTCCGAGCAAAAATGCTACACCTGCTTAAATAAATCGTTAAGTTACTACGATTTATTATCCACAATCGCAAAAAAAAATAATTTTACTGTTGAAACCATAGACGCAACCGACCCTCTCGAGTCGAACTACTTAATGATAGAAAAACTGGCACTTCACTTAGGAATCAGCCAAAGCAATATCGATCACGTTTTCAAAAACTATAAATCGCAAAGTGCCCATCGTCAGCAAATCTTAGAATGGCAGAACACCGTGATTATTGATGACACCTATAACGCCAATCCTGAAAGCATGCTCTGGGCCATAAAAAAAGCAACAAAGGATTACCCTGTGCGGCGATTAGTAGTAATTTTAGGTGAAATGCGCGAGCTAGGAAAAGAAGAAAGTAAAGAACATTTGAGGCTATTAGAATTTGTGGATAATAATGAAAACATCCTTAAGGGTTATTTTTTAGGAAATATCTACAAAAAATTTGAGAAAAAGACGCAAAAATGTTATTATTTCTTAGGAAAGGCAGAGCTGGTGAGTGATTTACAAAAACTTGCGTCCCACGATTATGTTTTATTGTTTAAAGCATCTCGGGGTATCAAGTTAGAAGAAGCGATAGAAGCTCTTATACATCATACATGATAAATATTTTTCTAATTAGTATGTTTATTAGTTTGTTTGCTACTAACTTTGTTATAAATTTCTTTAAACAAAGAAGTATTAAACAATACATTTTGCAGGATGCGCCTCAAACACATATGGTAAAACAAGGCACTCCAACTATGGGTGGCGTAGCCATAATCTTTACCATTGTGATTACTTTACTCATTCATAAAACCTATTTAAGTCCCTTTGTAATTATCACGCTATTCCTCCTCCTTGGTTATGCCGCAATCGGCGCTTTTGATGATCTAAAGAAAGTACTTAATCAGCAAAACCTAGGATTAAAGGCCACGCCTAAGTTCATTTTACAAATTCTAATAGCCAGTGCTTTTGTGGGATGTTTGGCGGCCAGCAATCACTTTGCCTCTGTTTCCGGAGTTCTGGGCTACTTACCGCCCGTCGTTTACTATATCTTATTGGTGTTTATTATCGTGGGAGCCTCCAATGCCGTTAACCTTACGGATGGTCTCGATGGTCTCGCCGCGGGAAACCTAATCATCGCCTTTCTGGGTTTGATGTTTTTTACTTTTTTCCAATCTGACTATAATATGCTGGTTATGCTACTGGCCGTCATCGGCGCCTTGTTTGGGTTCTTGTGGTTCAATGTAAATCCCGCACGAATATTTATGGGAGACACTGGTTCTTTGGCGTTGGGAGCCGTTTTGGCTGGAGTTGCCATAATAATGCATAAAGAATTACAGCTGATTATTTTGGGAATTGTGTTCGTGTTTGAAACGCTATCCGTCATACTGCAAGTTAGTTATTTTAAGCTAACCAAGGGTAAACGAATCTTTAAAATGTCACCATTACACCACCACTTTGAATTAAGCGGTTGGACGGAACCAAAAATTGTCCTGAGATTTTGGATGGTCGGCATAGTAGCTACACTGATTGCACTTAATATCGGTTAACATGTTAGATTTCCATACCATAAAAAAAATTACTATTTTTGGCAGCGGAGTCACGGCGAATGCCGTACGCGAAAAGCTCAAGGAGTTTAGCGAATTTTCTGAAGTTGCGCCTGAAGATAATCCTGACTTAGGAATACTATCTCCGGGTCTTCATACTGATGAATACCAAAGTAAATACCATTTCCCCTTATTAAGTGAAATAGACCTAGCCTATCAACTCTTTTCGTATGTTGGTAAATTGCCTTATTTCATTACTATTTCTGGAACCAACGGAAAAACCACTACGACCCACCTGGTAGCCGACTTACTGCAAATTCCTTTGGCTGGGAACGTGGGTATTCCATTAATTAACTATGTCTCCAAAGACATAAAGAAAATTCCAAATATGTTCTCTTTGGAGTTATCGAGCTATCAAATTGAACAATCACCAACCTTCACTCCCGACATCTATATTTTAATGAATATCACCCCTGACCATCTGGACAGGCACAAAACTATGGAAAATTATGGACGTATTAAATTAAGTTTGGCTAAAAGACAAAATACGCAGCAGCATTTTTTATACAATGGACAAGATGAGTGGAGCCTGAAGCTATTAAAGGAACTACTTCCCTTGCCAACTAATTTAGTCGATTTCCAAACAAAAAAAGATACATTTTCAAACGAACTTAGGGAGTCACCCCTGTTAGGTGCTCATAACCAAGACAACTTATGCGCCGCTCTTTGCGCCGTTAGCTTAGTGGGAAATGGTTTTAGTTTTCTAGAAAAGGTTAAGCAAATTAAAAACATTCCCCATCGCCTAGAAAAATTAGCCCCAGTGAATAAAATCACGTTTATTAACGACTCCAAGGGAACAAACCCCGACTCAACCATTGCCGCGATTAACTCTGTAGATTGCGCCCATACTATTTTATTGCTTGGCGGGGAGCGCAAAAAGGTTTCCTATGAACCAATGTTTGAGCTAATAAAAAATGAAAAGTTGCGTGTCATAACCTTTGGCCAAGACCGTAGTTTTTTTAATGACAAGCTAGAAGGGTATTCACTTTTACTTGGAAACGCTGAAAAAATGTCGCAAGCAACCCTTTTGGCATATAAATTAGCTTCCCCACAAGATATCGTGTTATTATCTCCAAGTTGTGCTAGCTTTGATGAGTTCAAAAATTTTGAGGAGAGAGGCAATGTCTTTAGAGAATTGGTATCAAGAATTTCCAGCGAAAAGTAAGTTTGACATTTCACTGTTTACCATAGCATTAGGACTTATCATTTTTGGGCTATTAATGATTATGAGTTCGTCCAATATTATTGGGTTCAAGCTTTATAATGACAGCTTTTATTTTGCAAAAAAACATGTTTTCTTTATTATTTTAGGCAGCATCTTCTTTATAATAGGCTTAGTTGTCCCTCATAAAGTTTGGCGAGGGTACTCTTTACACCTTTGGCTGGCTTCACTTTTCCTAGTTTTCCTAACCTATATGCCCCATGTGGGATCTATTGCCGGTGGCTCTTCACGCTGGATCGTCGTGGCTGGATTTCGTTTTCAACCTTCAGATGTTTTAAAATTCACCTTAATCTTGCTAATTGCAGACTTTCTGGATGTTAATAAAGATGACATAAAAAACTTTAAGCGTATTTTACTGACCATTGGGGCATTTGTTGGGATTTCCGTACTATTGGTTATTCGGCAACCTGACCTCGGGACTTCTGTAGTACTTGCTTTTGTTTCGTTGGTCTTGCTTTTTGTTTCAGGGTTCCCCATGCTTTTTATGCTCCTGCTCATTCCTGCCTCTATTGGGGGGGTAATTATTAGTATTTTGCATAATCCTTACCAATTAAAAAGAGTCATTGCCTTTATTGACCCCTGGGCAGATCCTTTGGGCAAGGGATTTCACGTAATCCAATCCTTAATTGCCGTGGGTACTGGGGGGTTGTTTGGACTTGGGCTGGGCCAATCGAGACAAAAGTTTTTTTATCTTCCTCAACAATACACTGATTTTATTTTTTCCATTATTGCTGAAGAGTTGGGTTTTATTTTCACCTCTATTTTCTTATTTATCTTCTTTTTATATATATTCCGTAGTTTTTTAATTGCCTCTAAAGTTAATGACTTATTTTCTAAGTTACTTTGCATTGGTATCGCCAGTTGGATCGGCTTTCAAGGGGCTATTAATATTTGTGTAGCGGTCAATCTTGCACCCACTAAAGGGATTACTCTGCCATTTATTAGTTTTGGAGGAACTTCGCTGATTATGGTCATGTTTGCTACCGGTGTAATCCTAAATATCTCCCGCTACAGAGAATCTCACGAATGATTATTTTTACTTGTGGAGGAACCGGCGGACATATAAGCCCTGCCATCAATCTTGCAAAAAATATTAATTCAGACTATTTGTTTATCGGGGGTAATCGTCTGGAAAAACAAATGCTGGCTGATTACCCTTTTCTGGAAATCACCACTTCTCGGAATAACCCATTTTTAATACTCAAAGGACTCTGGCAAGCGTTACGTATTCTAAAAACAAAAAAACCAAGAGCGGTTTTTTCCACTGGCGGATACGTTACCGTACCCGTTGGGTTGGCTGCCGTATTATTAAAAATCCCCTTAATCCTACTTGAAGAGAACAGTATACCTGGCAAAACCAATCTTTTTCTGGCTAAATTTGCTACCCTAATCTTTACAGGATTTCCTAACGCCAACAAATATTTCAAAGCTGCAAAAACTATTTATAGTGGCAACCCCTATATGCCCAATACTACTAAAAAAATTAGGAATAAGATCATAGTTACAGGCGGAAGTCAGGGAGCACAACAACTTAACTTATTGGTTTTTTATGCGCTATCCTATATTCAGGAGCTTGGTCTGGAAATTATTTGGCTAACAGGTAAAAAAAATTACCCAGAAATAGCAACCCTCTTAAAACCTTATTATCAAAGCGATAACACTTACCTGTTTAATAAAATAAAAATTACCTTGTTTGATTTTCTGGAAGATGTGCCAAAAATCCTTCCAGAAGTTAAATTAGCGGTAAGTAGAGCTGGAGCCATGAGTATTGCAGAACTGACAGGATACAAAGTTCCCGCCCTATATATCCCCTACCCTTTTGCCGCCGAGAACCATCAATATTACAACGCGCTTCATATCCAAGAAAATCAGGCAGGCTTACTACTTAACGAAACCGAAGCCAATCCAGAGATCATTGGAGCCGCCATAATGAAACTTTCTAACGACTACAATAGATATAGCGCACAATTAGAGGTGTTGAACAAAACTCAAGCCATTGCTATTATATCCCAAGAGCTGAAGCAAAGAGGATATATCTAAGTTGTTAACAAATAAAAAACAAATTCACTTTATCGGTATTGGGGGAAGCGGGATGAATCCCTTAGCTAAAATCTTAATTGACATGGGATACACAGTTTCTGGTAGTGATGTTAAGGAAAATGTATATACGTTACGCCTTAAAGAAATGGGCGCCCAAATATTCTATGGACACAACGAAAGCAACATTCGAACCGCCGACTTAATTGTGGTATCTTCAGCCATCAAAGATACTAACATTGAATATCAGGCTGCAAAAAACACTCATCTAACGATCATAAAAAGAGCCCAGTTACTCTCTTTTATCATGGATAGGCACCATATTAAAGTCGCTGTAGCTGGGACTCACGGAAAAACCACCACAACTAGCTTCCTTTCCCATTTTTTATATATGGAAGGCAAGGATCCCACTTATGTTATTGGAGCCCCCTTGAAACAGCTTAAAACTGCGTCACACTACGGGCGAGACGAATATTTTATTGCTGAAGCCGATGAAAGCGACCGATCATTTCTCTTTCTCAATCCCAACGTTATCGTAATCACCAACATTGAGGAAGAACATTTGGACGAATACAAAAACCTCGAAGATATTATGCAAACCTTTAATAAATTAATCCAACGAATGCCTAAAAATAATAATCTTCTCATCGCCTGTGGGGATGACCCAAATATTAGAGAATTAGAAGTCAGTGGAATTAATGTCATTTCCTATGGTTTTAATGAGGGAAATATCATTAGGGCCGTTAACCTTAGAACCAAAACCAATAAAGTATATTATGATGTCTATGCTAAAGACGAACTCATTACTGAAAGTGTCGCACTAAATATACCGGGGAAACACAACATTCTAAATAGCCTGGTTGTTTTTGCCTTTGCCTATTACTACCGACAGCCTATTGCTAACGTAGTAAACTCGTTTCAGACCTTTGAAGGTGCTAGTCGTAGGTTTCATTTAGTTGGCAAAGTGAATAACATCGATATTTATGATGACTACGCTCATCACCCAACGGAAATAAAATGCACGCTAGAGGCCGCCAAAAGTTACGGAAAAAGAATTGTAGCTATTTTTCAACCTCACAGATATTCTCGATTTTGCGCATTTTTTGAGAAATTTTCGCAAGCTTTAAATATAGCTGATTTTATTATTATTACCGACGTTTACTCTGCGGGGGAAGTAAATACAACAGATCTAGACTCAAAGAAACTCTGCGCCACAATAAATGCCGACAAAGTTCTCTATGTAAAAAATGTCGGTGATATAGCAGGAAAGGCCTTACCCTATCTTAAACCTAATGACTTAGTAATCACCCTAGGAGCTGGTGATATTACCCACGTTTCCAAAGAGCTGTATCAACTCCTCAAATCTCAAGATTAATGCAAGTAAAAACCTTAAATGCCAAGCAATTAAGTAATTTCAAAGCATTGGGGCAAGATTATAACGTTCACTTTTTAGAAAATATACTGGAAGCTGCGGAAATCAACGAACCCTTCTTTTTGTTAGGAAAGGGAACAAATGTGTTACTCGTTACACCCCAACATGATATCATTGTATCAACTAAACTGCTGGATAAAATTACTTTTTTGGGTGGCACACTGGTGCAAACAGAAGCTGGAGTGAGCTTACCTGAACTTATCAACCAGGCAAAGAGAAAGAATTTGGGTGGACTAGAATTTACATTCCCAGTCCCTGCCAGCGTTGGTGGTGCCATCTATCAGAATTTTGGTGCCTATGCACAGGAAATTGGGACGTATGTAAAAGAAGTTACTACTTATAGCCAAATTACCAAAGAAATTGTGAAACATAAAATTAACAACCAACAAGACTTCTTCTCATACCGAGACAGTTATTTTAAGCAAAATAAACTGGTTATATTAAAAGCACTATTTTCATTAACAGAAATGGAACCCGAAAATATTGAGAATAAACTAAGTGAAGTATCCTCTAAAAGATTAGCACTTTACCCTATGAGCAATACCCTAGGTAGTATTTTTAAAAATGGTGAAACCTATAGTACTGGTAAAATTCTTGATGAACTTGGAATGAAAGGTTTTGCGTATAAACATTCCCAAGTCTGTACAAACCATGCCAATGTTATCATAGCCACAAAACAAAGCCGTTGCTTAGAACTACTAGAGTTAATTACCATTTTGAAAAAAACAGCTAAAACTAAGAAAAATATTGAACTATACGAAGAAATATTTATTTATTAAATACTGAGCAAATCATCGGCCTTTAACTCTAAAGAGTCCCCGACATTTTCTTTCTTATCATCCACAATCTGCATGTATCCAGATAATTCCATAAGATGCTTATTGAACTTCTCCATAAAAAAGCCCATCTTTTGATTGGAGTCATTAGCCTCTTTAGATAAATTAGAGTTGTGTTTGGCTATATCCAGAATAGTATTACTCTTTTCATTTACCACTAAATAATTATCGCCCATTTCTTTGGATCTAGCTTGATTTTGAAAAGACACATCTTTCACCATATTAATGACCTGCACTAAGTGCTGAAAACTTATGGAAAAGTCATGAATCGCTTTATTACTGTTCTCATTAACCTCAGCAATATTGTTCGATAAGGCTACTACTTCAACACTAGAGGCTGTTACTTGTTGCGAAGCGGCAGAGATACTCTCGATTTGGACTACAGTATTTTTCACCACTTCCATGATATTTTTAAGGGCATGACTGGCTTCTGTAGCTAAGGCCGAACCTTTCTTTACCTGAGAGGTTCCCTTATCCATTGAGTCTATTGCTTTATTGGTATCTAATTGAATTTTGCTAACTAAATGCGCAATCTCCTTAGTAGCCGTGTTTGATCTCTCCGCAAGCTTTCGTACTTCATCGGCAACTACGGCAAAACCTCGCCCATGCTCACCTGCTCTGGCCGCCTCTATGGCTGCGTTAACAGATAACAAGTTTGTTTGCTTGGAAATATCATCAATGAATTCAATTATATTACTAATTTTCATTGAACTTTCACCCAGATTCTTGATGGTTTGTGCCGAATCCATAACCGTCTCATGAATGGTAACCATACTTAATATCGTTTCGGAAAGGATTGACTCCCCTTTTTTGGCTACTTCACTCGTTTGAGAGGCAAACTTGGCGATCTCATTAGCTTCATGCGACACATCACTCATAGCATCGGAAATTTGATGAATTATAGTTCTGGCCTTATTGGTTTCTCCAGCCTGATATTCGGAAGTAGTGGCTAATTCTAACATCTCTTTTTCATTCTGCATCATTAAATTTACCGCATTTTGTAACTGAAACACTTGGTCACCAGCTCCATCGGATATGTCTTGTACAATTTCCATCATTTTCTGCATATCCATGGTAATATTATGAATTTCTTCTTCCTGATTAGAAGTTCCTCGAGCCACATCCTGAATTATTCTACTTAAAAGAGATACCCCACGCTCTGCACTACGCGTTGTAACATTTAGCTTTTGGCTAAAATCGTTTAAGCTCAGGGTAAGCTGCGCTAGTTTATTGCTTTGCTTTGCAATATGTTCATTAACTTGAGCAAAAGAAACATCTAGTTCTTTAAACTCCCTATAATTTATGGGCTTGGCAGGGATATTGCATAGCATGTTATTTATATTTTCACTAATTATGAGAACCCATGCATCTAATATTTTCTGATATTTATTTAATAAAAGCCTCAAGGGAACAAGAATAATCGCTTCAGAAAGTATTATTATAAAAACATATAGGACTAAATTTTTGGAAAAAGAAAGTTTATTCAATGCTACAACTAAACTTAAAGACAAAAGGTTTGCAAGCAATATCGCGACAGTAGCCGTGAAAAAAATCTGCTTCGTTACATTTTCTTTAATTGACTCTTTTTGTTCAATATCTTGCGACACCAACAACCCCCCAATTTACTTTAACTCTAAAAAACCTTGCCATTTATCCCTTAATAAACGGAAATTTAGCGATTAACTCACTTAGTATAACACAGCAATTTTTGGAATAGAACAAATTATAGAAAAATGATTTAATAGATTTTTCAATATTTTCACGTTCAAATTTTCTGTAATTTAATACCCTCACTGATATAGGTACTTAATTTCTTTGCATTAACCCAAATAAGTAAAGGAAGAATTATTTTAAATAACCAGCTATTCGGATTAAGGTGATAGGAGTCGATAACAATCTTATAGGACACTATGGGCAATCCTTGTAATAGTTTGGCTATCTCATATAATTCCATGTCGACCAAATCAGCTTCGGGGTATTGGCTTCTGAGCTGACCTTTTCGTTGCGTGGAGTTAACCGTAACCATAGAAAAGGGTGAATTATTATCTAATACGATACATTTTTTGCCGTTTTCACCAAAGACCTGTCCCACTTTAAATATTGTAGTTGGTAAGTAGTCCTTAAGCGCGCCCACATTACCAAGATTTAGGTAGGTCGTGGCCATGATATTCAGCTGCCTAAACCTCTTTACACTAAGTTTCACGGCATTCTTGCCCACTCCTGTAACATACACCCCAACATTATAGCCATGAATGACTCCCGAATAAAAATGATTATTTATGGGCTGCAACGTCTTAAATAAGGGCGAAATCTCTCTTTTTTGGGCGATAAAAATAAAATAATCAAAAGAATAATTATTGGTCGATATTCCGTCGAAACGCCTACTACTTTCCGCTGACATCTGCTATCACATATCCAGTTAGCAGTTTAGGATAAAAATCTGTAGATTTCTGAGGCATCGTTTCTTTATCTAGGGCAACGTTTATAACTTCCTTAACTAAGGTTGGTTTTAACAGAAAGCACATAGGGTTTTGCCCATCTAAAACTGATTTCACAGTACTTTGTGGGTCACGCTTATAGTTAATGTAAACATTATTGGCGAGGTCCTCTTTGGTTATTCCAAAAATATTTTCCAAAACCGCTTCATGTAAAATAAAAACATCTAACTTTTTCAAGGAAGCAGGCGTAGCGTCTTGGAACCTATAGTTTTTTAACCTTAGTTGTAAAAAATTACTTTTATCATTAACGTCTAAATATAAAATGCTATTAGTTGGTAACGCTTTAATAAGTTGATGTACCTGTGCTAGATCTTCAGGAACAGGAATCTTGGTTACTTCAAAGTGTTCCTCAATCTGGGTAAGGCTATCACTATAGTCGTACTGTAGGTTAAAATTTACTAAGCGATGAGTGGGTAATATGCGCAAACCATGATCATAGGCATTAACTAAAGACATTAGATGATGGTCAGCATGAATATTTTCCTTTGAATAGGCCAATGCAGTTTCATAACGGTGATGGCCATCAGCAATAAACAATTTTTTATCGGCCATTAAGTTTTGGATACTTTTAATGGCTATCTGATCTTCAATAATGTAAATGACTTGTTCTACGCCATCATCATCGGTAAACTTGGAGAAAATCTTTTTGGTAGCTAGCCCATCGATATATTTATCGACTAAACCTTGCTTATCTTCATAGAGCATAAAAATTTGACCAAGATTAATTTGCGTTGCACGGATAAGTTCTAGCCGATCAACCTTAGGCCCCTTCAGCGTCTGCTCATGGGGATAAACAACATTTTCATAGTACTCATATAGTTTACCAAGCGCTATTAAAGCTTTTCTGGTAACTTTTTCTCCATAAAAATCGAACGTTTGTTCTAAGTAACAAAAGGACTCTTTATTGGCCTTAACCAACACCTCTTCCTTTATCCACTTTTCAAAATAATAATGCGATGTTTTGTAGGGGCTACTTTCCACTTCAGCTTTATTTTTCTCAATACGGATAACATTAAAAGGTGAGCGCTCGTAGTAGGTTTCCTGTAGTGTTGGGGAAATTTTATCATAGGGCTGCGTAACAACCTTGGCTAAATCCTTAGCAATTTCTTCATTGTATCTGATACCTTTAAAGGGTTTAATCTGTGCCATAGCATTTATTATATGATAAAGACGAAAAGTTTAAAAGACTAAAATTTCTATAGTTTGACAACACTTTATCCAATATATCGACTGGATGAAGTTGCCGCTTGTAGAGCAACAAGAACTAAATTGTCGGTTTACTAAGTACCCCTTCTTATCCTATAATTTGAACCATGGATTACTTACTCGAGATTGGCACAGAAGAAATACCAGCACGCTTTGTAGATGGACTCATTGCCGATTTAACCAAACAACTTGAAAATGTATTAAATGCTAACGCTATTACCTTTAGTAAAACCAGAAGCTTCGCAACATACAGAAGGCTTACCGTTGCGGTTCTAGACATTGCGCAACAGCAAACCGACATTGCGGCTGAATATAAAGGTCCTCCTGAAAAAATAGCTTACAACGCTGATAAAACTTTAACTCAAGCAGGTCTGGGCTTTTTGAAAAAATATGGGACCACTGAGAGTTTTTGTAAGGATGGCTACATTTACACCTCTACCTTCCAAAAAGGAAAACCCACCCAAGAGGTACTAGGGGATTTTGTTTTGCAAGCCATCCGCAAGGTATATTTACCAGTAGCCATGAATTGGGGAGACGAGGAAGAAAAATTCATCAGACCCGTGCACTGGATCTTGTCTATTTTAGGAAGGACTATTATTAAATTTGATTTTGCAGGACAAACAGCAGACAACAAGACTTATGGACATCTGATTTTATCTGGCAGCAACTCGCTTAATGGGACTCAAATCACCATTTCTAGCCCTGACGAATATGAAGAGGCCCTTTTGAAGGCCTTGGTTATCGCTGACACTGAAAAGAGAAAAGCACAAATTGTTAAACAAATTAAAGAGCTCAACCCCGACAATCCTATCCCTGAAAATCTACTAGCAGAAGTAACCCATTTAGTTGAATACCCCACCTTGGTGCACGGCACTTTTCCTGAAAGTTTCCTGGAAGTTCCAGAAAAAATACTCATAACCACCATGCAGAAAAATCAGAAATATTTCCCTGTTTTTAAAAATGGAAAACTATCCAACACTTTCCTGATAGTGGCCGATAACGTTACCACTGAAAGTAAGGAGAATATCATTAAAGGAAACCAACGCGTTGTAAATGCCAGACTATGTGACGCCAAATTTTACTTTGAGGAAGACACCAAACATGACTTCGAGCATTTCACTCATAAACTCTCCACCGTAACCTTTCAGCAAAAATTAGGCACTATGGCGCAAAAAACTCAACGTAACCTTAAGAACATTAACGGCCTGTTTCAGTTATTGCAGCTTTCACCCACTGAGCAGGAAGAAACCCTCTCTATAGTAAAACTAATGAAGGCTGACCTTGCCACTAATATGGTTTTTGAATTTACTGACCTGCAAGGCTATGTTGGCCAACAATATGCCCTGAAATGGGGTTACCCGAAAAATATTGCTGAGGGAATATACCAACACTACTTACCAACCTACGCTGGAGATAGCCTGCCAAGTAAGTTGCCCTATTCTTTAGCCTCAATTGCAGACAAAATAGACACCATTGTTGCCCACTTTTGCATTGGCAATATTCCTACAGGATCCAATGACCCCTTTGCCCTGCGCAGACAGGCTAACGGCATTGTACAAATACTCATGTCTGATGATAATTTAGCGATTAATATTAGTGACCTCTTGCAAAATGCACGAAAAATTATCGAGGAAAGCGTGGAGATATCTTCGGAAACACACAACTCCCTTACTGGCTTTTTCTTACAAAGAGTAGAAGGGTACCTAAAAGATAAATTGCTTGCTCATGACCAAATTAAAGCCATTAACACCTTAGACATCTCCTTATTAAATAAACGGCTTCAGTTTGTTGCCACCCTTTCAAAACACGCCGATTTCAAGGTTATTGTAGAGGCTGCAGTCAGAATAAGTAATATTACTAAAAATTTTACCCAAGACGCACTCGTTGATGAGAAGTTGCTAGAATTGGAGGTAGAACACTCTGTTTTTGACTCTTTTGAAAAAATATCCCCCCGAATAAATTGCCAATGGGATAATAATTTTTGCTCCGAGTTATCCTCTTTTGCACAGCTTATTAGCCGTTACTTTGATGAAGTTATGGTTATGGCGGAAAATAAAGCCGTACAAAATAATCGTCTGGGCTTTTTAAAGCTAATCGATAACTTCTTCAAAATGATGGCAGACTTCAAACAATTTGTTATTTAGGAGATTGGGTACACCTCTTCTCCGCCAGCGGAGAAAAGTCTCAAAAAATATCCATAATGGCATGTACTGGAGATGTCACGTAGCGACAGAAAGAAGCGAGTTGTGCTTCGCTACAAATAATCTGATAATTTCTTAAACTGATAGCCACTGTCATGGACATACTTGATTACCCTTTGCACGGCCCTAACCGAAAGCTTATTTCCGTTGTGCATCAAGATAACGGCTCCCGGCTTTAAGTTGCCATGTAAATTTGACATAATTTGCCTTAGTTTGCTGTCGATTTCTATTTCGCTCATCACTCTTCGATTATCATCCAAGTAATCACTGGCGTTTATTACCCAGCCCAGCGAAATTAAATTATTATTGCGTACTGCTTCGTAGACGATGTTATTGAAACGTCCACCCGGAGGCCTAAAAAAACGAGGTTTAAAGCCTAAAATATCCTTAATGAGGTTATTGGTTTCCTCAATTTCGAATCTCAGATTGTCTCCAAAGAGATTGTCTAAACGAATATGATTATAGGAATGATTCCCGATTTCATGCCCTGCTAGATAGATTTTCTCCACCAAATCGGGATACTTGATGATGTTGTTGCCAATCAGAAAAAAAGTAGCCTTCACATTCTCACTGGCCAGAATATCTAATAATTGATTCGTAACTTCAGGAAGTGGGCCATCATCAAAAGTGAGAAAAACAATTTTTTTATTGGTGGGCACACTATTTAGCAAACCCGAAGGCTGGTAGGCAAAGATTAAATTGATACAGAGTACTAAAACAAAGAGTAGTTTCATTTTAAATGCATTATTTTATGGGTCTGGGGTATGACACGCACATCGTTTAATTTTTTCTTGGCTAAAGAATATGCCGCCATGATTTCCTCGGGGTGCGGCTGATGCTTTATTTCCTTGTTAGGCGTCACAGGTTGAATGACCAACGGAATGTCTTTGTTGATACCTGCGATAAGATCCACAGCTAGTTTTAGCTCTACCATGCTTTGTTTGGGAAGTAAGATAAACTTCACAAAAGTATCTTCATCTTTCACTATCTCCAAACAATGAGCAAATTCTTTGTCGTACCCAACCTTGTAATCCAGAGAGAAAATGCTTATAAAGGGCTTTATTTCTTTTAAATGGTCGGGCAAAGTGGCGTTGGTTTCAAGATACAAGGGAAGCGTTAGCTCAGGTAATAAGTGGAGAATGTCGTTGACTTGCAAAAGCGGTTCGCCACCAGTGAGTGATATGGAGTGAATGTAGGAAGTGCTTAGCTCCTTAACCTTAGCCAACACATCTTTATTTTCGTAAAAGGTTCCATGCCCAAAAGACTCATCGCAGTAGTTACAGGATAGATTGCAGGAAGTAAAGCGGATAAAAATTTGTTTAT
>CAIUUT010000201.1 GCA_903902445.1 uncultured Candidatus Marinamargulisbacteria bacterium | reverse complement strand
GTATTACGTATTGCTGGTGGAATATTCACTAAAATAGCAGACATCGGTAGCGACTTAATGAAAATAGTTTTTAAGGTTAAAGAAGATGATGCTAGAAACCCTGGAGTTATTGCCGACTGTACTGGTGATAATGCAGGCGACAGCGTTGGGCCTACTGCTGACGGGTTCGAAACATACGGAGTAACTGGCGTTGCGCTAATTACTTTTATTATGTTGGCTATTAAAGATCCTCAAATTCAGGTTCTTCTTTTAGTCTGGATTTTTACAATGCGTATTGCTATGGTAATTACTTCTATTGGAAGTTATTACATTAATGACTTAGCTATTGCCAGACCAAGATTCTTTAAAGCGGTAAAATTCAACTATGAATCTCCGTTAACTAGTTTAGTATTTATTACCTCTATTCTATCCATCGCTGTTACCTTTGCTTTATCTGCGCTACTAATTCCTATAGTCTCTGGCAGCACAGCATTGTGGTGGCAATTGTCGCTAATTATTTCTTGTGGCACTGCCGCAGGCGCCATTATCCCTGAAGTTGTTAAGGTTTTTACCTCTACAAACTCTAAGCACGTTAGAGAAGTTGTTACCTCCTCTAAAGAAGGTGGAGCTTCTTTAAATATTCTTTCTGGGCTTGTAGCCGGTAATTTTTCCGCCTATTGGTTAGGTTTGATTATTGTAGGTTTAATGACGGTTGCCTATTTAGTTTCTAATCTTGGCTTAAGCGCTGTTTTAGGCGGCGGCACTTCTGGCGACACGATGGCTGCAGTTTTTTCTTTTGGTTTAGTAGCTTTTGGATTTCTAGGAATGGGACCAGTTACTATTGCGGTTGATTCCTATGGACCAGTTACCGACAACGCCCAATCTATCTATGAATTATCCCTTATAGAAACAATTCCTAACATTGGAGCAGAACTTCAAAAGGACTTTGGATTTACACCTAATTTTGAATTAGCCAAAGAGCTACTAGAAGAAAATGATGGAGCTGGGAACACGTTTAAAGCCACAGCCAAACCGGTTCTTATCGGTACAGCCGTAGTTGGTGCAACGACCATGATTTTTTCAATAATTATGGAACTAACACAAGGGCTTTCCAACACAGCTGAAGTTATGAAGTTATCGTTAACTTACGCCCCCTTCTTTTTAGGACTTGTAACTGGTGGCGCTATGATTTATTGGTTCACAGGTGCAACTATTCAAGCTGTTGTGGCTGGAGCCTATAAAGCTGTTGAGTTTATTAAGAAAAATATGAAGCTGGAAGGCGCAGCCAAAGCTTCTGTGGAAGACAGTAAGAAAGTGGTTGAAATTTGTACTTTATATGCACAAAAAGGCATGTGGAACATTTTTCTAGCCGTTTTCTTTGGAACCTTAGCCTTTGCCTT
Organism: uncultured Candidatus Marinamargulisbacteria bacterium; assembly: GCA_903902445.1. Classification (GTDB taxonomy): domain Bacteria; phylum Margulisbacteria; class Riflemargulisbacteria; order GWF2-35-9; family GWF2-35-9; genus CAIUUT01. The sequence goes on along the minus strand of CAIUUT010000201.1, from coordinate 27,836 downwards.
CATGGAAGCTTACTTTTTTATTGGCTACTTAATTTCCATCGCTTTATTCGGCTTGTATCAGGCGGTATTTATGGCTAATGCAGGTGGCGCATGGGATAATGCCAAGAAAGTAGTTGAAACTGAGCTAAGGTCAAAAGGAACTCCTCTGCACGATGCCAGTATTGTAGGGGACACAGTAGGTGATCCATTTAAGGACACCAGTTCTGTTGCCATGAACCCAGTTATTAAGTTCACCACTTTATTTGGGCTATTAGCAGTTTCAATGGCAGTAGGCATGAGAAATGCTGGAAATGGTCATTTGGCTACTCTTCTAGCGGTAGTTTTCTTTGTTATTTCTGCTACTTTTGTATGGCGTAGTTTTTACACCATGCGTATTCAAGAAGCTAAATAGCTTTAAGAAACTAAGTTTTGTATTGGAAAAGAGCCAGCAGTTGCTGGCTCTTTTTATTATTTTTAACAGTATTTTGTGTGCATAAAAAAAGCCCTGAACAAATTATTCAGGGCTTTTAAAAATCTAATAATTAAATTAATTATTTCTTAACAGCTGGAGCAACTTCAGCCTTCTTCTCGGCTTTCTTCTCAGCTTTCTTTTCAACCTTAATTGGAGCAACAACCTTTGCAGATGCAGTAGCAACCTTTGCTTCAACCTTAGCTTCTTTCTTCACTTCTACCTTAGCCTCTGCCTTCGCAGGAGCCTTAGCTTCAGCCTTTGGAGCAACCTTTGCTTCAGCAGCAAACGTAGCAATACCAAACATAAGAACCATAACTAGTGCTGTAATCTTTTTCATAAAATATTCACCTCCCCATTTATTTAATTCTGAATACAAGCATACTATACTCTTCATTAAAATAAGATTAAGCGTAGATTAGATTTTTTTAATCTAACGGCAACAAAACTGTGAATGTCGTGCCTTTTTGCAGTTCACTGTCCACCAATATTTTCCCCTTATGAAGTTCTACAATAGATTTTACAATGGAAAGCCCCAATCCAAAACCCGCAGTATTTCTGGCTTTATCAGCCCGATAGAACCTATTAAAAATGTTTGGCAAATCTTCACTGGAAATTCCAATCCCATTATCCTTAATATTAATCTTGCAAAAGTCATCACTTTTCGAGCACTCAACTCTAATTTGCCCATTTTCAGATGTATACTTTATGGCATTTTCAACTAGGTTTAAAAAAAGTCTCTGCAAATAATTTCTATCTCCACTAATGAAGTAGTCTTGATCATAGCTATATTTTATATCAATATTTTTTGCGGCAGCTAATATTTTCACATTACGAACCACAAGACTAATTACTTCTGAAAGATTTACCCTTTCAATATTTACTTGAATTTCCGGGCTATCAAACTTAGCTAAAACCAACAAATTTTCAATGATTTTCGTAAGTTTATTAATCTCTTCTAAATTACTAACTAAAATTTCCTGATAATCGGAAGAGTCCCTGTCTTTCTTTAAAGCTACCTCTATTTCACCTTTGATAATTGTTAATGGAGTTCTCAACTCATGAGAGGCATCTTGAATAAATCTACTTTGCGCCGAGAAAGACAAATCCAGCTCAGAAAGCATAATATTAAACGTATGCGCCAACTCTGCTATTTCATCGTTGGTTTCTGGCACACCGATCCTGGAACTTAAATTCTGAGAGGTAATTTTCTTGATGGTATCCGTCATTGACCTAACTGGGCGCAAGGTTTGACTAGCCAAAAAAGAACCAGCCACACCCGTTAGCAAAACCATCAACGGTAAGAAAATAAAGATAATCGTCCTCAAGCTTTTTTGCTCAATTATTAAGCGATCTAGAGAACTTGATATTTGAATAATGTAGGCGACTTTATTGCCTTCCGTACCGCTAACGGTAAGCTGTCGATAATGAAGCATTTTATTCGTCTGTGTTTTTATTATGACGCTATTAAAATATAGCTTACCATTAATAACATCTTTGGCTATCTGCTCTGGCAACACTTCTATTTGGGGTAATTCCTTAGATGAAATAATATGCTTGCCCTTGGCATCAAATATCTGCACAATCATGTTAATTAAACGCGGATCATTAACTTTTTCTGCAGAAGATTTATTTTCCACCCATTTCTGCGCAATCTTGATGAAATTTTTATTATTGGCTTTGGTATAGACATTCCAGCTTCCATCTTTTAAGGCCTCGATTTTTTCAGCATCCCAATAGGTATTGATGGAATCAATAATTCCATCAGCTTTAAAAAACAATAAACTATCTAAGTGGTCATAGAGGTCTTGGCTAAAATTATTATAAAGGATAAAACTAAATAGCGATAATGTCAGGAACATTATCCCCATGTACATTAATAAAATTTTGAATCTTATGGATTTTAGAAACATTTAAGCTTTAAGCAAGTAGCCACGACCTCTTATCGTTTGTATCAATTTTTTTTCGTAATCAGAATCTACTTTTTTCCTAAGATAATTAACATATACATCAATTATATTAGTGGCGGTATCAAAATTAATATCCCAGACTTGTTCAGAAATCATGGTTCTTGTAACAATTTTCCCTTCATTTCGCATAAAATATTCTAGCAAGGAAAACTCTTTTGTCGTTAAAACAATTTCCTTTTCTTCTCGCATGACCTTGTGGTTTAACAAGTCTAGCTCCAAAGCATCCACTTTGAGCTTAGTTATCGCCTTCTCGGCTGGCTTTCTAAGGTGAGCCCTGACCCTTGCTATTAACTCTTCAAAAGCAAAGGGTTTGGTTAAATAATCATTAGCCCCTAAGTTTAAACCTGTTACCTTATCTTTTATTGAATCCTTGGCTGTAAGCATAATAATAGGCATTGTGGCACCCTCCTCACGCAGCTTACTACACAGCGTAAAGCCATCTATCTTTGGAATCATAAGGTCTAAGATTATTAAAGCAAAGTTTTCACTTTTGGCTAATTCGTACCCTTCTTCACCATTAAAGGCCACGGAAACCATAAAGCCTTCTTCCTTAAGGCCTCTTTTAATAAAATTTGAAATTTTCTTTTCGTCTTCAATAACCAGTATATGCATAAACGTATTTTACCATCTAACGCTAAATATCCCTAACTTCAACAAAAAATGTCTTCAGATATTTACCTTCTGGAAAAGCCAAGATTTCTGTGTGATCCGCTGACTGTCCGCAATAATCTACCACTCTAGCATTTCTTCGTGCTTTGCCGGCTGCAACTTTAAGGACATTTCGAAACTCTTCCTGAGTAATTCTCCCTGAGCAAGAACTGGTGACAAAAATTGTATCCTGTTTTGCTTTTTCAAAACAAATATTGTTTATTTTCTCATAAGCATTCACAGCAATTTTAATCTTATTTTGCGATTTTGCGAAAGCCGGTGGATCACAAATAATCACCTCAAAATCGGTATTATCTTCCTTCTTTAAGAACGCAAAGACATCTTCTTTAATAAACTTAAACTTATTACTATCTAAACCATTAAGCTTAAAGTTTCTTTGAGCTATTTCCAGCGCCTGTGCTGAAACATCTACCGACACAACCTCTCTAGCTCCCGCCAAAGCCGCACAAACACTGAAAGAGGCACTGTAGCAAAACAAGTTTAAAACCGTTTTCTGTGGGCAATATTTACCCAGTTTTATCCTAGCTTCTTTTTGGTCCAAAAAAAATCCCGTCTTTTGACCTTTCATAACATCAGCCACAAACTTAATATTATTCTCTGTAAATACTATCTCTTCACTTAGCTTGCCAAAATGGATTTGCGGGGCTAAAGTCTGCAAACCCTCCTCTCGCCTAGAAATAACATCTGAGCGCTCTACAATAACTCTTGGGCTGAATGCTTTGGTAACCGCAGCGATTACTTCCTGGCGCAAATTCTCCATGCCCCAAGTATGCAATTGGAAAACATAAACATCACCATATTTATCCAAAACCAAACCTGGCAGGCCATCCGCATCTGCATGTACTACGCGATATCCTGAAGTATTTGGGGGTAAATATTTTGATTTTATCTTATCTAGCTCCAATAGCTTCCTGCATATAAAATCTACATTTATTGTTTCATTCTCTACTCGGGAAATTATTCGTATTCGAATTGAAGTGTTTGGATTATATGTTCCTACCCCAACAAACGCTCCCTTATCTGAAACCACCTTAACTAAGCTGCCTGGGGCAATGTCTCTATTATCCTTGATGCTCACAATAGCATTGGAAAACACCCAAGGATGACCACCTACAACCTGGATTTCTTTGGCCCTACCTAAAACTACTTCGGGATAACTCATGACTTTAAGTTTAAATATTTCTTATATTTTATGCAATATAAATATTTTTTCTTAATATATCTAATTGGTTTTCCGTGTTTAACTCGCACAAAAGTGGAATATTCCAAATCTCGAAGGCAACAACGCCATCATGGAGGGTAATCCCGACATCTAGTTTGTCCTGGAATATATTAAATATTTCGCCCTATAACCGCGCATAGATTAATTATAAATAAATGTTATAATATTTTGAGTAATATTGATTCCATATCAATAACTTTGTTCTAATTAAATAAATTGCGTGATGATGAGGCTGATTTTAATTTTTAACTAGCGGTTCAACAGTTTAAAGTCTTAATATTAAGAGCAACTAAAGATAGAAACAAGGCTAAATGCTTTAATCCTTGTAAACTTGAAAAAGGTAACGTTGGCATGAGTGGAAAATCTGTAATTACAACTGAAAATATACAAAATAAAATATTCACCATTCGGGGTGTTCAAGTAATGTTGGATAAAGATTTAGCTCTTTTTTATGAAGTCAAACCGATTAGATTAAGAGAACAAGTCAAAAGGAATATAAAAAGATTCCCTTCAGATTTTATGTTTCAACTTACCGAAGCTGAAGTGAAATATATGGTATCGCAAAATGCGATACCTTCAAAAAAATATTTGGGAGGCACTCTTCCCTACGTATTTACAGAGCAAGGGGTATCAAATATTTCATCCGTTCTAACTAGTGACAGAGCGATAGAAGTAAACATTCAAATAATACGAGCCTTTGTTGCTATGCGACGTTTTTTTCTTTCCAACGCCCAAGTTTTTCAAAGGTTGCATAATATAGAATTGAAGCAATTAGAGACAGATAAAAAAATGAATGAGGTATTAAATGCCATTGAAAACAAAGATATTCAACCAAAGCAGGGAATATTCTTTGAAGGACAAGTCTTCGATGCATACCAGTTTGTTTCTGATATTATTCGTTCGGCAAAGAAATCAATAGTTATTTTAGATAACTACATTGATGATACCGTTTTTACTCAAGTTACCAAAAGAGAAAAAGATACCACAGTAAAAATTTATACGAAATCAATCTCCAAGCAGTTGTTGCTTGATTTAGAAAAATATAATAAACAATATCCCCAAATAGAAATTAAAGAATTTAAAGACTGTCATGATAGATTTATGATTATAGACAACACAACTGCTTATCACTTGGGTGCTTCATTAAAAGACGTTGGTAAAAAATGGTTTGCATTTTCCAAAATGGAAATCGGTGTCTTTGAATTACTGCATAAATTAGGCCAAATAGGTAAATGACCACACAACTTGATATACCCAAAGTCGATGACTTCATTAAACAATTGAGCGAGCAAGAACTTGTGTATATCAACCGACTTATTATTGATAGACTCAATATTTTGGCACAGGTAAAGTCTAGTGTAAAAATGTCTGTATTTCATAATGGTCAACGAGTATGTTTTACTCCTCCCGATGGGCTTGAGCGAAAAGGACATATCGTTCGGTTAAACAAGAAAACGGCTTCTATAACTACTGATGATGGGCATCAATGGAAAGTTGCACCTGGGTTGTTGAAGCGATTGGAATGATTGGTGTTTGATTTCACACAGGGCAAGGTTGCAATGGGAGGAGGGAAAAAAGGAAAGTCTTGCGGTTATATAGCGGTAACTCACTCGCTTGTAACTTTACCGTTCACTTGCCTTTGAGTTAAGATTAATATATTATTTATAATATTGTGCTATATATTCTTTTATTCATCCTTGCTGTAGGGGTACTTCTTTTAAGCCTAGGCGGACAGTCGTTACTCGTATTACTCTTATTTTTAGCCATAGTAGCAGGGATTCTTTTTCTTGTAATTGTTGTTGGTGTTGGCATTTTTAGTTTGCTAACTGGATCTTCGACTTCAATATTCAGTATAGTCGCAGTTGCGGTTCCATTCCTTATAATAATTTGGATAGTTAGACCTGTCAAAGAAACTTCACAGACCTTAATCAGTGATGGTGACTCAAACATAGCGAATCAACCGGTGAGTAACAAACCTCATGCAACTACTCTCACACAAGAAGTAAATGAGTCCTTAGTACAACAAGTTGAAAGTATATCCTCTGATAATTCGGAAGATATAGTTGCTGTAAATATTTCAGAGGCTGAAATTATTCTACAAGAAGTTAATAAAAGAAGAAAAAAAGCTAACAATAAAGGTTTACCAGTTTTAGTGTGGAGCGTATTTGAAAGTATAAAAATAATCTGTGAATGGTTTGCTTCTGACCATGGTGAATGGGTGCCTAGTTTCATTCAAGAGGCTAGATGCGATTATGAAAATGATTTGTCGAAGAATTATACGATTAAAATGAATAATCATACTTATAAAATAGAATCTAGGACGATAAACAGCGAAATATTTGATAGAATAGAGACTTATTTTCAGTTGAATTTGTTAAGAGATGGCAGTCTAGTTTTCTCGTTAAAAAAGTATTTTCTTTCCCCTGGCCCCATTCAATACTCAATTGCTGCCTATATCGAGGGGGCTTGGGAAGGGAATTTTCGCCAACTAAAGAAGGAACTAGAAGCAAAAATTATTCAAATAGCTGTTAACGTAAGTGCTGAAAAATCAAGAAAAGAAGACCTGGAAAAGATTGTGGAACTGAAAGAAAAGTTTGGTGTTTTTTAAAACATAATATATAAAATTGCAACTTCAAGATTAATAAGTAAATTCATTGATTATAATAAATATTTAAAGATGGAAAGATGAGCTATTATCTATCTCAAAAGAGTATATACCACTACCAAATTGGTTTACGGTTTTTTTGAGACCAACAAACCGGTAGCAAGTATAAGTAAAGACCAGAAATTGGTTCTTCGAATTACCCGAAAACAAATATATTTTTACAATATACTTCTTGTTTGAAGCATTCCAAATCTGCTATTATTAGTTTATGGATAAAACAAAGTTTAATCGCACTAAAATAGTTGCCACTATTGGCCCAGCTACTAGCAATCTGGAAACCATTATTAGTCTTATTAATGCTGGAGCTGATGTCTTTCGCCTCAACACCTCTCACGGCAGCACACAGGAGCACGAGGATAGCATTCGAAATATTAGGAAAGCTGCTCTTGAAACCAACCAACACATTGCTATCATCCTAGACTTACAAGGCCCAAAACTACGCGTAGGCATTTTGGATCATCCCATAACACTTGTTGATAATACAATCTACTCCTTTGCCTTCGGAGAACAGTCAGCTTTACAAGAAGTTATCCCAATTGACGCTGACATTTTTAATGACCTAACTATCGGGGAGAAAATACTTATTAATGACGGTCGTTTAGAGCTAGAAATTACAGAAACCTCTTCCACTCAGTTTAAAGCTAAAGTAATAGTAGGAGGAGAGCTAACCTCTCGCAAAGGCATAAACGTCCCTTCTGCCACCTTAAGCATTCCCTGTCTGACTGAAAAAGATATCGAGTTTATGAAATTCGGCATAGAACAAAATGTAGACTATATTGCATTATCTTTTGTGAGAAACAAAGAGGACATTAGAAAAGCCAAACAGATTCTTGAAAGCCATAATGCAACAATTCCTTTGATTGCTAAAATTGAAAAACCTCAAGCCGTTGATAATATCGACCAAATACTCCAAGAAGCCGACGGCATAATGGTGGCCCGAGGCGACTTAGGTGTAGAAATGGGGCCAGAGAATGTACCCTTAACCCAAAAAATGCTTATCAATAAAGCTAATCTTGCCAATAAACCCGTTATAGTTGCCACACAAATGCTAGAGTCTATGGTATATGACCCAATTCCTACCAGAGCTGAAGCCAACGACGTGGCTAATGCAATTTTGGACGGCACCGATGCCATCATGCTTTCCGACGAAACCACCATTGGCAAATTTCCCCTACGAGCTGTTGAAATGATGAATAAAATTGCCCAAGTTGTGGAAAACAATCCACTCTACAACAACATATACAACTCTTTTTTAGAAGAAAAATATTGCTCCGATAATAGATTTTCAGATATTAAAATAAATCGCTTATTTAATGAAATAGATATTCAGGCCATAGTCGCCTTTACTGAAAGTGGGCAAACCGCCTTGACGCTTTCTAAATCCAGAGTTATGCCACCTATTATTGCCTTCTGTAACAATGCTCAGGTTTGCAACCGCTTAAACTTGGTTTGGGGAGTAATTCCTATCCTATACAAAGGAAGATTAAGTATACAAAATGATGACATGACCGAAGTTTGCGAGTCGTTACTGTCACAAACTTTTCTAACGCCTGGTGCTAAGGTAATGTACATCTCTGGACTGCCCTATTTTTCATTAGGAAAAACAACCTCCTTTAAATATTATATACTTTAGTCCTTGCCTAGGCTTTTCAAGCTAATTTCAAACATATATAATACTATTATTCTCAGTTATATTTGGCACCCTTAAGGCATCTATTTTGACAGTACAAATATAGCCTAATTTAAATGTTATTTAATAAGATGGAGGTAAGAAAAGTGATTGGTTCTCCAGTTAGAATTGAAAATGTGAATAAGTTCTTTGGCAAATTTCAGGTGCTTAAAAATATTAACTTAGAAATTAAAAAAGGTGAGTTTTTCTCTCTGTTGGGCCCTTCTGGCTGTGGAAAGACAACACTCCTCAGGCTTATCGCTGGTTTTGAACCCCCTAGTTCTGGAGGAATTTTTCTTAGCGACAATAACGTAACAAACCTCCCACCAAATGAAAGACCAGTAAATACGGTTTTTCAGAATTATGCCCTATTTCCACACTTAAGCGTCTTTGAAAATGTTGCGTTTCCCTTACGGTTGGAAAAAACAAAAAACCAAGAAGTAGTCGAAAACGTTAAATACTATTTAAATTTAGTTAAACTCAATGATCATGCACAGAAGTTTCCTTCCCAGCTTTCTGGGGGACAAAAACAAAGAGTGGCTATAGCCAGAGCACTTATTAATCAACCTAATGTGCTTCTTCTCGACGAACCATTAAGCGCCCTCGACGCAAAGCTAAGACAACAATTGCTTGTTGAGCTGGACACCATCCATGACGAAGTTGGCATTACCTTTATTTATGTTACCCACGACCAGCAGGAAGCACTCGGTGTTTCCGATAGAATTGCCATCATGAATGACGGGCACGTTTTACAAGTCGGTACTTCCAGAGAAATATATGAAAAACCAGTCAATTCCTTTGTGGCCAATTTTATTGGTGAGACCAATTTGTTAACGGGCACAATTATTTTACAAACAGCCAGTCATGTATGCGCTCAAGTTGAGGATATTGGTGAAATATCGCTTCCATTAACCCCCACTTTATCTTCAGGAAAAATCTTAAAATTATCTCTTCGCCCAGAAAGCATAAAAGTCTCAAAGACCCCTCCCTTAAAATCAGAGAACATACACATCATTGAAGGCACCATTGATGAAATTATCTATGGTGGGTTCCAAAGCAAGTTGTTCATCAAAACATCCAACAATTTTGTTATTAAATCGCTTCACTCCCACATAGGAGAATGCAATGCTGACAATTACTTAAAATGGAAAGACAAAGTATATGCCTGGTGGAATATTCAGGATGTATACCTAGCCGAGGTTAGCTAAGCGTGAAAAAGAATTATGGATACTATTACATAACACCGCTTGCCCTTTGGCTATCCTTATTTTTTGTTATTCCCCTAGGTATTATTTTTATATTTAGCTTTTTGGAAAAAGGCTTGTATGGAGGCGTAAATTTACATTTTTCTTTAGCCGCATACAAAGCACTGATCAGCCCCTCTTTATTGAAAATTTTATGGGCTACCCTATACATGGCCACCGCTTCCACCTTTTTAATAATCATGCTGGCGCTGCCTACCGCCTATTTTATTGCACGTAGCCAGCACAAGAACGCCCTGCTTTTCTTAATCATTATCCCTTTTTGGACAAATTTTCTTATACGAATCTATGCCTGGATTGCTATTCTTGGAAATAATGGCTTTCTTAATCAATTCCTACTTAAATTAGGGTTAATTCACGACTATATTCAATTCCTCTACAATCCTTTAGCTGTTATTATTGTTATTACCTACACCTATCTGCCCTTTGCTATACTGCCGTTATACTCGACAATTGAAAAGTTTGATTTCTCGCTACTGGAAGCCGCCAGAGATCTGGGATCCTCTAAGTTCCAGTCAATCTTGCTGGTGTTATTGCCTAATATTCGCAGCGGCATTTTCTCTGCTGTGTTGTTTAGCTTCATTCCAGCTTTTGGTGCCTACGCAATACCTGCGCTAGTAGGTGGCAGTAGCTCCTTTATGCTGGGTAATATTATTGCCCGTGAGCTTACCGTCACTAGAAACTGGCCTTTGGCTTCGGCAATCTCAACCGTACTCACCCTAGTTACAATGCTCGGGGTACTTGTTTTTATGAGACAAAATAGCTTATCTTCCAGAAAACAGACAAAGGAGCCATCCACAAATAATGCATAATTCTAAAAGAGGCCTTTACTCCACCAGCTTATTTATTTTTACATTAATCTTCTTTTATACCCCCCTACTGGTACTGACATTTTTTTCCTTTAACGCTTCCAAGACAATGGTTTGGCAAGGATTTTCTTGGCAATGGTACCAACAGTTATTTTTAGACTCACCCAATTTATGGGACGCCTTTAGCAAAAGTCTAATAATTGCAATTTCCTCAGCCACAGTTTCAACGATTATTGGAACCCTTGGAGCCATTGGACTCTACTGGTACTCTATTAAGTTTAAGAAAACCATTAATTTAATTGCCTTTCTCCCCTTGCTCTTACCCGAAATAATACTGGGGGTTTCGCTCCTAATATTCTTTGCAGGTATTGGCTTGAAGCTGGGGCTCTTTACCATTTTCTTGGCACATACCACGTTCAACATTCCTTATGTTTTTTTAATAATTATGTCGCGGCTGGACGAGTTTGATAACTCCATTATTGAAGCAGCTCATGATTTGGGAGCCAAGGAGCTAGATGTCTTGTTTAAAATAATTCTACCCATGTGCTTTCCAGCTATTATGGCTGGATTTTTAATAAGCGTGACCCTCTCCCTTGAGGACTTTGTTATTACGTTCTTTGTCGCTGGCCCAGGAGCAACCACCCTGCCACTTTACATATACTCCATGATTCGTTTTGGGGTGTCTCCAATTATTAATTGTCTGTCGGTGATACTCATTGTAGGTTCTATACTTCTGGCTATTTCTACTGTAAAATTTTATAAATATTTATTTCAAAAATAGGAGGTTTTTCTTATGAAAACTAAGGCGATACTAATGTTATTGCTAGTAGTAACTATTTTTATTGGTTGTAGTTCCGATAAAAAGGACACGCTCTACATCTACAATTGGACCTACTATATTCCCGACAGCATTGTTAAGGATTTTGAGCATCAATACAACGTTAAAGTAGTCTATGATGTTTTTTCCTCCAACGAAGAAATGTTTGCCAAGCTCAAAGCAGGCGGGAAGGGTTATGATGTCGTATTCCCTTCTGGAGACTTTGTAAAAATAATGATTAAGGAAAAAATGTTGGCCTCGCTCGACAAGAGTAAGCTGCCCAACATTAAATACTTAGACAAAAATGTCTTAGCTAAAATTAGCTATGACCCTGGAAACCTCTATAGCTTACCCTATATGATTGGGACAGCCGGCATTGCGGTTAACAAAGAAAAAGTGGCAAACTATGAACACAGCTCCAATATTTTTAACAGAAAAGACCTCCAAGGAAAAATGACCATGCTCGACGACATGCGCGAAGTACTTGGCCTTGCGCTTAAAAGCTTGGGTTACTCGGTAAATACCACCGATAACCAGCAACTGGCTCAAGCCCAAAAAGTGGTTCAAGGCTGGAAACAAAACATACTCAAGTTTGATGCCGAATCGTTTGCTAAAGGATTTGCCTCCGGTGAGTTTTTAGTTGTGCAAGGTTATGCTGAAAACATTTTTTTAGAGGTTGATACTCCCAACCGAAGCCACATAGAATTCTTTATCCCCAAAGAAGGAAGTGCCATGTATATCGACAATATGGTAATTTTAAAGGACTCTAAAAACCAAGATTTAGCCTATGCCTTTATCAACTACATCCATGAACCACAAGTATATGCCAAAATTTGCGACTTTCTAAAGCTACCTGCGGTTAACACTGAGTCTAGAAAATATATTAAAGAGAAACCTCACTATCAGCTCGAGGATTTAAAAAACTGCGAACTTAAAGAAGACCTAGGCCCAGATCTAGAAAAATACAATAAAATATGGGAAGAAATACGAATATAGATTGGTTCTCTTAGCCGCCAGCATTATTTATATTGCAAATAGGACTGCTTTCTTGTTATGCTTAAGCATATGCTAAATCAAATCACGGCTTCCGACATCTCGCAGCTGTATGAAACCTATACATCATCACCCGCTGGCTTAACCCCTGAACGGGTAGAAGCCAACCTCTTAAACTTTGGACTGAATGAATTAGCTGAAGAAAAAAGAAGAAGTTTTCTGGAAAAATTATTAAATAGCCTTTTAGAGCCTATTATTATTATATTATTTATAGCTTCAATCATCTCCATTTTTGTAGGCGACTTGCTTGATGCCCTTGTTATTCTTGGGGTTGTGGCCATCAATACCTGTATTAGTCTGGTGCAAGAAAGCAAGTCAGAAAAAGCCGTAGAAGAGCTGCGCAAAATGCTTTCGCCAGAGGCAAAGGTAATAAGAAGTGGCAAATTAGAAGTTATTGCAGCCAAGTATCTTGTCCCTGGAGATGTTATATTTTTTGAGGCTGGGGATATCATTGCAGCGGATAGTCGCTTACTTGAGGCCACAGATTTATTGGTAGATGAAGCCCATTTAACAGGAGAGAGCGAGCCGATTGAGAAACATAGTGCGCCACTACTTGACGGCAATTTGAAGCTCTACGAAATGAAAAACATTGCCTTTACCGGCAGCAAAATAATAAAAGGAACCGGTAAAGCTTTGGTCATTAGCACCGGTAAACTAACTGAGGTTGGCAAAATTGCTAAAAACATCGCCCAGGCCAAAGAAGAAAAAACACCTCTGCAAAAGAAAATAGACGTTGAGATTAACATTTTAATGAAAATAGCCTTCGTTACAGCAGCTATGGTAATTGTCGAAGGATTCGTGCGTCATTCTAGCCTAGAAATAACCTTACTTACCGCCATTAGCTTGATGGTTGCCGTTTTCCCAGAAGGCCTTCCAGCATCTATCACGATTGCACTTTCTCTGGCCGTACACAAACTAGCAAAAAACTCTGTAATCATAAAGAAACTTTCTTCTGTGGAAACTCTGGGAAATGTGGACTTCATTTGCACCGATAAAACAGGAACCATAACACAACACAACATGACCGTAAAAGAATTATTTATTGGCAATCAACACTACAGCTCTACCGACCTGCTAAAACTGCTGGCCGAGGGAGAAAACGAAGTGTTGCAGAACATATTTATGATTGGCTTCTTATGCTCTACCGCTGAAGTTGAGGAAGTCGATGGTAATTTCACCAAAGAGATTGGCGACCCAACAGAAATTAGCATTATGAAGGCAGGGTACCTTTTGGGTTTTAGAAAACAACAATTCAGCCAATATGCTGTTTTAAGCAATATTCCTTTTTCTTCCGAAAGAATGTATTCCGCCTCACTTATAACGATTGGTAACTCCGAGCAAAGACTTATCTTGAAAGGAGCGCCGGAAAGAGTTCTGGAACTATGCTCCACACAATACAAGGACAAGCAAAATGTAAAACTAGACAGCAGTGCTATTAATCACATACTTAAAGAGTTATCTCAAAAAGCAGAAAAAGGGTATCGTTTGATTGCCTTTGCCCAAAAACAAGTGACTGGTGGGGATATTGAAAGCAACTTATCTGGCTTGGTCTTTTTGGGGTGTGCAGTTATCTATGACCCGCCAAAAGACGAAGTAAAAGAGGTTATTAGAACTGCCCAAGAAGCCAACGTAAGTGTAGTTATGATAACCGGTGATAGTAAGAAAACTGGTTTTTCTATAGCTGAAAGTGTAGGTATCGCCAGCTCCCTGACTCAAGCCATCGAAGGAAAAGAGTGGGAGCTCCTTTCCGATACACAGAAAGCCGAAACTATAGAGAACATCCGTGTGTTTGCCCGTGTCTCACCCCTCGACAAGCTAGAGATTGTAGAGCTTCTCAAAAGCAGAGGGCATATTGTTGCCATGACCGGCGACGGCGTAAACGATGCCCCAGCCCTGAAGAAAGCAGATATCGGCATTGCCATGGGTCGTGCGGGCACGCAAGTTGCAGCCGAAGCCGCCAAGGTTATTCTCACCGACGATAATTTCTCCACCATTATTAACGCCATTAAGGAAGGACGAACGGTATATAACAACATTAGAAAGTTAATCACATATTTGATAACCAATAATATCGGAAAAATAATAGCAATTGTAGGCATGCCTCTACTGGGCTTCCCAGTTCCCTTAACGCCTCTGCAAATTTTGTGGTCTAACGTAATTCAGGAGTCGTTCCCCAGTGTTGGTATTTCCGTAGACCCTGGCTCCCCCGATATTATGAAGCAAAAACCTTCCCGTTTGTCTGACCCTTTAGTGTCTCGACCTGAGCGCCTAAAAATGTTTTTAGACGGCACCTTGTTTGGCCTAGCCATTATGTTTGGCTATTACTTTACTTACAAGCTCTCAAACAGCGTGCCACAAGCGATTACCGCATCTTTTATGGTAACCTTATTGTCTCCTCAATGGTATATTTTTACGCTACGTGACGGAAAGTTTATGGAGAAGATATTTAGACCCAATTTATTATTGAAAAGCTTTTTCGTGCTAAGCCTAGTATTACTGGTCGTTATGCTTTATGTGCCTGGGTTTAACCTGATTTTTAATACAGTACCCATCTATGACTTAAGAATCTTTGGGATAATCTTCGGGTTATCTTTAGTTTCTCCTGTTTTCAGGCTGTTTGTTTCTCATAGGTAATGACTGGATTTAATATATAACCGTTACTTCTTAAAGATAAAATAAGCGGCTACCATTAGGAAAAAGAAACCTACTAAGTAGTTCCACTTTAACTCTTCCTTGAGGAATAAAATCGAAAAACCTGCAAACACAATAAGCGTAATAATTTCCTGAATCGTCTTAAGTTGCGCTGTACTTAAATAGTACGAGCCAATTCTATTGGCGGGCACCTGAAAACAATATTCCACAAATGCAATGAACCAGCTAACCAAAATAGCTACAATTAAGGGAGAGCTTTTAAACTTTAAGTGACCATACCAAGCAAACGTCATAAAAATATTGGAGACTGTTAAAAGAGCAATAGGAACTAAAGCCATCGTTTCCTCTTAAAGAAAATGAGCATTGTGCCACTAATTAGAAGCATCACAAGAATCACTAAGGGGTAGCCCAGCTTCCAGTCTAGTTCTGGCATAAACTTAAAGTTCATACCGTAAAAACTAGCGATAAAGCTTAGGGGGATGAAAATAGTAGAAATCATGGTAAGCACTTTCATTATTTCATTTAATTTATTACTGATACTCGACAAATATATATCCAGCAATCCAGACACCATATCGCGACAGGTTTCGATGATTTCGATAACTTGGATGGTATGTTCATAGACGTCTCTTAGGTAGATTTTGGTATTGGCTTGAATAAGCATATTTTCTTCGCGGATTAACATGCCTATTACCTCACGCAATGGCCAAATTGATTTACGCAAAAAGATTATCTTCTGCTTCAAGTAGTGCATTTTTTCTACAACCTTTGGCCCTGGAACCTTTATAATAAGTGTTTCTAAATTTTCAACTTTTTCTCCCAACTCCTCCAAGATAACAAAATAATTATCTACAATGGCATCAATAAGTGAGTAGGCCAAGTAATCAGACTTCATCTTACGAATACGCCCTTTATTGTGACGAATTCGCTCTCTGACTGAGTCAAAGACATCGCCAATCTTATCTTCTTGAATTGAAATTACAATATTTTCGCCAACAATTAAGCTAACCTGCTCGATGTTAAGATCTTGTTTATTAGTCGCATAATAAAGCATCTTTAAGATTACAAAAAAGTAATTTCCGCAATCTTCAAATTTCGGCCTTTGTGCGGTATTTAGCATATCCTCAAGATATAAGGGGTGTAGTTTAAAAATACTCCCGACATCCTCCATTATCTTGCCGTTAGAGAGGCCATCAATGTTAATCCAGGTAATATTATTCTCGCTACATGTGTTCATAGCCTCGGAAATTGAACTTACTTGCCTTTCTTCTACATTAAGCTGGCTATATTCAATAAGGGAAATAGATACTTCTTTTTTCGGCACATCGCCAGTATATAAGGGGGTACCTGAATCTAATCCCACTTTTCTAGAATGTCTGTTGATTAAATTCTTTAGCATGTTTTTATAATATCAACTTTTTAAAGGCAAGCCAAGAGACAAAGAGCTTCTTTAATAGTGAGCCACTAGACCCAAAAGCTACTTATGAGAAATATGCTTCAAGGACTCAATAACCTTTGAAGCCTCTTTCTTGCTTAGACTTTGTAGACTTGGCTTATGGTAATACTTGGCGAGAAAATTGGAAAAATGCTGATTATCCCACTTTAAATCAAACACCAAATGCTCGATATAGAGTTTTTGTTTAATGGTTAATCCTTGCTCATTTAGCTTATAATACTTGCTTCTTACAAAATAGTGCATTAGCTTTTGGAAGGCTTCTTCGCTCAAATCCTTTGAGGAACTCACACCTGTAACTTGCATTAACTTGCCGCGGTACTCCTCTTCTGAAAGATTTAGCTCTTTTTTTAGGATATGAATTACAGCTAGTTTTTTATTATCTAGTGGCATAGCAGGTTCTGTGGATTACTGGTCTTGCGATTTCTCAAGAAAAGTATGCACGCCATCTAAAGACTTATTGGTTTGCGGAAAATCTAGCCTGAAATGCGCCCCCCGACTTTCCTGTCTTTGAATAGCAGCGCTCGTAATGAGATAGGCAACCACAAGTAAATTCTTGGTTTCCATATGGGTGAAAAAATTTGTTGCTTTACTGTTTCGAAGGATATCCAGATTCTCTTTAATAAACACCAGCATAGACTGCAATTCCTGCCCAGTTCTTTCAATGCCAACATTATCGTACATTAATTTTTGCAAATTTTCTCTTATTTCCATGATTTTATGAGCACTAATTTTCTTTAATTTTCGCGCAGAAGACTCCGTTTTCTCAAAAACCATAGACTCGCTTGCACTCTTGTTTATATCTTGCGCTACACGGTAACCAAAAACCACGCATTCAAGCAAGGAATTACTCGCCAATCTGTTGGCTCCATGAACACCCGTTGAGGAAACTTCGCCACAAGCATATAGGTTATGAATATTGGTTCTCCCCTGCGTATCGGTTTGAATGCCACCCATCATATAGTGCGCCACCGGCACAATCGGTATTGGCTTCTTGGCGATATCATAGCCATCTTTCAGGCAGTTTTTGTAAATCACAGGAAATTTCTTTTTTAGGTCACAATTCATCTTAGTTAGATCTAGAAAAACTTCCTTGCCTGCTTTGATCTGGGAAAATATAGCCCTCGCGACCACATCTCTAGGAGCAAGTTCCCCGCGCTCATCATATTTATACAAGAATCGTTGGCCTTTTTCATCAACCACAATAGCACCCTCACCTCTTACCGACTCGGAAATAAGAAAGTTTTTGATGCCTCTTTTCTTTTTTCTAAGCTGAATAGCTGTTGGGTGAAACTGATAAAACTCCATATCACGAATAATAGCGCCCGCTTCATAAGCAGCCACCAAACCATCGCCAGTGCTTCCTTTCCAGTTGGTATTTTTATCAAAGACATTGCCCGCTCCACCCGTTGCCAGAACAACTTTCTTGGCGATGATACACTCTTCCTTGCCGCTTTGCTCGTTAATAAAAACAGCCCCATAACAATTTTGATTTACAACTAATAGTTTTTTAATAAACATTTTTTCTTTAATATTAATGTTCTTCCTATTTACTATTTGTCGAACTAAAACATTTTCAATACTAAAGCCTGTCCTGTCGGCCACATGCATTACTCGGCGCTTGGAGTGGGCTCCCTCTTTGAGAAACTCGTATTTGTTATTGGTCATTTTGTCGAAATTAACGCCCAGCTTAATGATTTCATTAATCCTTTGAGGACCATCTTCCACCAGTGTGCGCGTGGCATTTTCATCACACAAACCCGCACCTGCTTTAATGGTGTCTTCAAAATGATTTTGCAAATCGTCTACATCGTTTAACACTACTGCTACGCCACCTTGAGCATAGTAAGTATTACTGCCTCTTAGCTTAATTTTAGTGGTTAGAATAATGTTTTTTTTGGGGGAGATATTTAGAGCCGTGGTTAAGCCAGCAAGCCCAGAACCTATTACTAAAACATCCGTTTCAACTGTTTGCATTTATATTTTTTCTTTGATATTTTCTTGCGATAAAACTTAGCTAAACCAACCAAAACCTGAAAAAAGGCTTACTTCTTTCCAACAATCATGCCCTTGTAACACGGCTTTCTTAACTGGCGGAGGGAGAGAGATAATCTCGCCTTGCTCGATGCACCTGCTAACCTCAAGCTTCGCTTCGCTCGCTTTCGCTAAGCAGCTAGCTGAACTCTCTTCTCGAGTTCTCATCTCTACAAGTTCCGTCTTCTTTCCAACAATCATGCCCTTGTAACACGGCTTTCTTAACTGGCGGAGGGAGAGAGATTCGAACTCTCGCGGCGGTAAAACCACCCTACAGGTTTAGCAAACCCGCCCCTTCGGCCACTTGGGTATCCCTCCATTGCACAAACCAATTAATGCCTCAATCATAAACATTAATTAATTTTTTTACAAGGTCAATTTTGCTGTCTTCTATGGGGACTTTATCTACATTGAATATTTTTACCAATTCTAGTAGATCTGCTTTTTCTATTTTATTTTTTATATCCTCCATTATTTTAATGGTATTTGTTAGCTCTTTTACAATATTTTCCTTATTAGTCGCAGCTACCAACAACCCCCACAGAGGGTCGGAATGAGCAACTCTACTGGTGTCCCGAAAGCCACTCGAAGCAACGGTGGCAAGCTCTTGGGCGTCTAATAAGTAACGATTATACAAGCTAATAGCTACCATATAGGGCAAGTGCGAAACAGCAGCCACCATTTGATCATGCTTTTCGGCAGACAGTTCCATATATTTGGCTTTGATGATTTGTGTAAAATCTTGCAGTTGCTTTTGGGTTTTCGTTTTGGTTTCATCGCTTGGGTAGGTGACGATAAAAGGTTTGTCTAGAAATAAATCCTTAACTAAATAATCGATGCCTACATGTTCTGAACCAGCCATCGGATGAGCCCCAACAAACAGAGCCTTCTTTAGGCTATACTCACTTACGGCTTGCATAATATAGCCCTTCACACTAGCCACATCGATAACTAACGTTTCATTTATTAGCAACTCATCTATTTGTTTGACCATGGAGGGGATGTGTTCGATCGGTAGAGCAATAACAACTAAATCAACATCCGTTACGATTTGCTGAAGACTAGTAGAACCTTCCTGCAAAATATGTAAGGCTCTGGCTTTATCGATTGTTTCCTGACGACGGGCGTAACCCTTAACGACTACCTGCGCCTGCGTGAGTGCCAAGGCTAAGGAACTACCAATCAAGCCAAGACCAACTACGGCTACCTTCATTTAATATCAGGACGCAGAGCCTTCGCTCCACGTAAGTATATGTGTTTAATTTCCGTGTTTGGCTCCACGTTATAATGAATTAAGATTCTGATACAGCTCTTTAGGCTATTCGGAACATCTATTTCTTTAGCACAGATTAGTGGAACTTCTACCCAGCCAATACTTCTGGCAGCCACCGCAGGAAAATCGGCATTCACATCGGCCGTCGCAGTGAAAAAGACACTAGCCACCTTTTCTTTTTCGATATTATTTTTAGCGATGAGTTGAAGGAGAAGTTCTTTTGTTTTATCCAGAATTTCTTCTTTAGTATTTTGCTCCACCGTAGTTGCGCCACGTATGCCTTTTAATATAATAATCACCTCTGAATTTTTCTTACCTTAATTATGCAGTATTTAGAACCTGATTTCAAGCTATATATTGGCAGGTGAGTAATTCGATTTATTATGACGATTACCTACATTGAAATCATGCTGTAAATTTCCCAATTTATCTTCGTATATAGGGCGATTCACCACTACAATATTTGTCTTGCTGCCTGCAAACTGTAGGTTAGCAAAACATCTTCGTCAAATACTTTTGTTTCAAGCAGTTTGAACCTTTTAAAATCCGCAATAGACATGGGAAAATCTCCATTGAAGCCAGACACGGCCCCATTATCTAAAGCCAAAACGGGAGCGTAAAAAATAAGCAGCTTATCGACACAGTCTTGGCGCATTAGAGAATAGGCTAACTTACTTCCGCCCTCCACAAACACTGAGGTTATCTTCTTTTCGCCCAATTTCGCAAAGAGTTCTGCCAAATCAAATTCGTTATTATTTATTTCTAAGAAAACAAACTCCGCGTACTTATACTTTGAGGCTTCGTTTCTAAACTTAGTCTGGGTGACAATAATCACAGGGTCCTTCGAGTCAAAAATTCTGGCCTGAGGAGGTGTCTCTAAATGTTTGTCTATAACAATTTTTGTATAGCTTTTAGTCTTATGTGGTAAGCGAATCGTGAGTTGAGGATCATCCTTGAGAATTGTTCCACTGCCTACCATGATAGACTCATGGGCGTATCGTTGACGATGGACTTCCTGCATCGACAGCGCACCACTTATCCACTTACTGTCCCCGAACCTATCGGCTATTTTTCCATCTAGGGTTTGGGCAAGTTTTAAGGTTACAAAAGGCTTGTTTTGAGTGATATATTTAAAAAAAACTTCATTAAGCTGCTTTCCCTCTTCTTCCAGCAAGCCGTAATCTACAGTAATACCCGCCTCTTGCAGCTGTTGAACACTATGGCCTTTACTTACTATGGGGTTGGGGTCTTTATTGGAAAAGACGACTCGTTTAATACCGGCCTTAATAATTAAATCGGTACAGGGTGGATTGGAACCAAAATGACAGCAAGGCTCAAGGCTTACATAGATTGTGGCTCCAATAGCCACATTTCCAATTTTACCAAGAGCCTCAGCTTCAGCATGCGGCTTACGATAACCTTTATGGAACCCTTGCGCTAAAATTTTATTATCTTTTACAACGACAGCCCCTACTAGAGGATTGGGAAAAACACAGCCAACACCCTTTTTCGCTAAGGAGAAGGCTTTGCGCATATACTGCTTGTCTTGTTTGGAGAAATCCATCTTACAGCGCTTTAAGCACAGCTATGGTTTTATTGATATCCGTGCTACCAAAGACGGCCGAACCTGCTACCAAAACTTCTACGCCAGCTGCTACAATTTGCTTGGCATTGGCTTCGGTAACACCACCATCGACTTCGATATCCACTTGCAGGTTATTATCCTGTATATATTTCTTTAAGGCTTTTATTTTCTCTAAGCAGTAGGGGATAAACGTTTGCCCGCCAAACCCTGGGTTTACAGACATTATGAGCACCTGCTTAACAATCGGCAGCACAGGGTAAATACACTCAATTGGGGTGGCTGGATTAATGGCAACAGAAGGAATGGCCCCTAAGTCCTTCACCAGATTTAACACTCTGTCTAAGTGGGGAGTAGCTTCGTACTGAATGGTGACGATATGCGCACCTATCTTTGTAAATTCCTCTACAAACTTTTCAGGCTCATAAATCATTAAGTGAACATCGAGCGGCAACATGGAGATGGCGCTAAGCCCTTTTACAACTACTGGGCCAAACGTAATGTTGGGAACAAACTTACCATCCATAATATCTAGGTGCAAATAATCGGCACCAGCACGTTCTATTTTGCGGATATCGTGCTCTAAATTGTTGAAATTGGCTGATAAAAGAGAGGGTGCTATTTTAACCATATAAACATGTTCTCATTTTTTCACCCAGATTTCAAGTATGAACCCCTTTAAGGGGTTACTTTTGCGCCCACTGGGGCTTTACAACTTGCAGCATCTTTTTATAGTTTTCATATCGGCTTGGGGCGATTTGCCCTTTCTCTACGGCGCCGCGCACTTTGCAATCTGGCTCGTTTAAGTGCTTACAGTCACTAAACTTACAATTTGACGAGAACTCATGGAACTCTTTGAAGAAATCCAAGATTCGCTCCTTTGTTATAGCTGCATTATCTATCATAGAAAAACCTGGTGTATCTGCTAAGTATGCCATATATTTTTCTAAATAATATAAGCTAACCTGCTTGGTTGTTTGCTTACCTCTTTTATTTTTATCGGAAATACTACCAATTCGAATTGATTCCTTACACATAGTCTGCGCCAAGGTAGATTTTCCCACCCCAGAATTTCCCGCCAACACAATACTTTTTCCCTTAATTATCTGGGAAATATGTTCCATGTTTATTTCTTCTAAATCTTTAAGTGTTTCCACAATACATTTGTAGCCCAACTTCTCATAGATTAGTAAATTTGACACCTCGGCAGGAGCTAAGTCTTCTTTATTGATGATGATGACCACGTCTATTTTTCTGAAATTAAAATACTCGAGCACCGTATCTATTTGGAAAAAATTGTAATCGGGGTCTTTTACGGCAATTATGAAAATAATCAAGTCGATATTGGCTATGGCTGGCTTTAATATGCTGTTAGTTCGAGGCAAAACCTTGATAATATTACCTTGCTGACTGACACACTCAAAATCTACCCTGTCCCCCACCAATATATTGCGTATGGTTTTCTTTTTGCTACAAATAAACCTAGCTGTGGAATTTTCCTCTAATACTTCAAAAAGACTATTGTAAATTCTAAGAACTTTTCCTTGTCTAAGCAAAATTTATTAGAGGATCACTTCTTTAGACTTAGCCAACTCACCATTAAAATAAACTTCAATTTTGGCACCGATTTCTTCATCCAGTTCAAAGTACAACTCTTTATCTGGCAATACGTTCTCGCTATAGAGCACCTTACTTTGGGCGTCCTTAATAGAGATTATTCTGACATTTGTTTTTTTGTTCTCCGCATTACCTAAAATCTGCAAATCGATTTTCACTTGTAGTTTATTGCTGCCCTCTTCAATTTTTTGAAAATCGATTTTAATTGGATAACCCTCTGAAATGTAAACCTTAATTGGCACATCGGGGGTACAGTAATGCCCTGCTAGAGGGTCTTGCGAGACAATACGGCCTTCTTTCATTCCCGAGGAGTAGACATGCCCCGCTTCCTGAATTTTATAGTACTCTTTCCCCTCTATCTCTTGCAGGGCCTGTTCTAGTGTCAGTCCACCAAGGTCTGGGGCCATTCCCCCTTCTATACCTAAGCTTAGGACATAACCAATCTTTCTTCCAGCTTTTACTTTATCGCCAATTTCAGGCACGGTTTTCATTACTTTATTAGTAGAAATAGTCGCTGAATATTTTTTGGTTAAGAGGTACCCTTCTAATTTTGCCTTTTTTAAAGTCTCTTGAGCATCTTTCTCTTCTAGGCCTATAATATTCGGAACTTTTGTTTCAGGTATGGCGGTAAGGTAGTTAATGAATTGCGCATAAAGGAAAGCAATCAAGATGCCTAAGATTGCAGCAAAAACAATAATTAAAATCACTTTTTTGGGTCGTTTTGCCTTTATCTCTACTTCTTGTGATTCGTCATCGTCTTTGTTCGCTGCCATGATTCCTCCCCCGAACACTATTTTGCAACTGCACAAATTAAGTATACCTTAAGTTTTTTGATAAAGGCAAGCAATGGATAATCTATTAATTCCTTTGATTTGATAGGACGAAAAGATCTATTTTTAAAGAACCCTAAATTATTAGGGATACAAATGTTCTAAGCTTGCAAGATATTTATCGGCTTTTAGTATTAAAATTTCTTTGTCTTTTCGTTCATTTTTTAGCTCTTTTACCAGTTGAATAGCAGGTAAATTATATTTCTGCTGGAAATAGGCTAAATTTTTGGACAAGGAAGAGTCACTATATTTGGTTTCCATTATTACCGCAGGCTTATTGTTTATGAGGATACAAAAATCAACTTCCTTCTCTTCCTTGGTGCGTAAATAGCTAAGAGAGTGCTTATTCCCTGTTAGGTCTTCTCTATTGGCCAATTCTTTTAACAAACTTACGGCGACCATATTTTCATACAACTTGCCTTGGTCTCCGATAACCATACCCGTATCATAAAAGTATAATTTTGACTCCTTAAGGATTGAACGAGCAATGTTTTGGGAGTGGGGATATATTCGAAAAACAATAAATAGGTTCTCCAAGATTTCAATATATTTTTTTACAGTTACCGCAGATACTTGCAGGTCATTGGCGAGAGAAGCATAAGACAAGGGGGAGCATACTCTTTCTCTTAATAGCTGCAGAAGCAAGTTCATTTGCTTTAAGTTATGTATATTTTCAAAATCAAGAATGTCGTTTCTGATTAGTCCGTCTATGTACTGATTGCGCCAACGTAGAGCATCTGCGTCACTCTCGCAAAGGAGTGGCTCTGGAAAACCACCTCTATTTATTAACTTATCGATTGAGTTCTCAGGTTTTTGTCCCTGCAATTCTTTTAGTGAAAAGGGATAAAGATGATGAACAAAGAATCTCCCAGCTAAAGAATCTCCCGCTTGCCTTATGGTATCCAAACGAGCACTTCCTGTTACAAGCACCTTTAATTTTTCGTTTTTTGTATCATATAACCCTTTTAGGTAATTTTTCCATAAAGGCATTTTATGAATTTCGTCTAAAATCAAAAGTTGCGTGTTATCCAGCCAACTTTCATTCTGGATTATTCGTTTATCGGAGGAGTAGTCATAGTTTAAATAAACACTATTTGTAAATTCCTTGGCAATATCTTTGGCTAGCCAGGTTTTTCCAACTTGTCTGGGCCCGACTAAAAAGACTATTTTCTTTTGTAAATCTTTGATTATTTGCGCTTTTTGCGATCGCTGCATATTGACTATACTAAAGCGTAATGACGGTTTGGTCAAGACTATTCTAAATTACGGTTACAATTAGACGGCACAAACACAAACAGACTACGATATAAATTGAGTGCGGGGTATAGCGATAATTTTCATGATTAATTAAGCAATTTTCTAGTAAATAGTTGTCATTTTTACAAAAGTTAATAGTATTATATTATGTCTATCATTAATGTACGTCTTACTTTTCTGCTCATACTTTGTATAAGTTTATGGCAAATATCTTTCCCTGTGGAATTATCAAACTCTCGAGAGTCTTATAATCTTGGAAAATCTGTACAAATTCTCGAGGACAAAACCAACAAACTCACTTTTGCCGATGTTACAAAAAAAGAAATGTCCTCTAAATTTATATTATCAAAGCAGGACGTACCTAATTTTGGCTACTCCCACTCTACTTTTTGGCTGCGCTTTGAACTAACCTCTAAAGAAGAGCTGGAGAATAATTTGTATTTTATGATCGCCTGTCCCTATATTCGGGGTATTGACCTATATTTACCTGAAAACAACTCGCAAACCTTCAAGTTAAAACAAGGTGGCACCAATTTTCCGTTTATCCATCGAGAAATACTAAATCGATATTTCTTATTTAAGCTTAATAAAAATCCCAGCGGTATCTATTATGTACGGGTCAAAAACAATACTTCACTAACACTGCCTATATCCATAACGACCATGAAACACTTTTCTGAAAGCTCAAATATAGAACTATTCATTGCTGGGATAACTTATGGAATATTTATCGTTATGCTTCTCTATAACCTTCTCTTATTTGTCACCATTAGAGACATAAATTATTTGTATTATATTGCTTATATCGCCGCCATGACCATGTTACAATTTGTTCTTAACGGCTTTGCTTTTCAATTCTTATGGCCCAGTAATAGTAAATGGGAAAACATTTCCAATGCACCCATGGCAGGACTTACCTTATTTTTTGCATCCCTCTTTTTTAGGCATTTTTTGGAAACTAAGAAAAATTTACCAAAAGCAGAAAAATACCTAAATATTGTATTTTACGCAATCATTGCACAAGTTTTATTGTGCTTCGTCCTTCCGCACATATACTCCATCCAGTTCGCCAACACCATAGGCTCAGTATTCTCAGTATCATTTTTAGTAGCAGGAGTATATATTTACAGAAAAGGCTTTAAGCCCGCTAAGTTTTTCATCATTGCTTGGACGTCTGTTTTAATAGGCATTACCATTAGTTGTGCCATGTGGTACGGATGGCTTCCATACAATGTTATAACGCTACATGCTATGGAAATTGGGGCCTGCATGGAAACCTTTTTAATCTCGATAGCTTTGGGGGATAGAATTAACATTATAAAAAAAGAAAAAGAAGAAGCACAGGCAGAGGCCATTAGCAATCACCAAATGGCTCTTGACCATCTTAAAAAAGCCGATAAACTAAAAGATGATTTTCTGGCTAACACCTCTCACGAGTTGCGCACGCCACTAAATGGCATAATCGGCATAACTGAATCTTTAATTGATGGCGCTCGCGGAAACTTATCGGACAACGTTAATAAAGATTTGTCACTTGTTGTTTCCAGCGGAAAGCGACTATCCTCACTAGTTAATGATATTCTAGACTTCTCTAAACTTAAAAACAACGAACTAACCTTACAGCGTAAGTTAGTTGGATTAAGGGAAATGACCGACTTAGTATTTGCCCTCTCTAAGCCTCTATTAGCTGGGAAGAATGTAGCGCTCATCAACAACATAGATAGCTCTGTTCCCCGCATTTTTGCCGATGAGAACAGACTACAACAAATTCTACACAATCTACTCGGTAACGCCATCAAATTTACGCACAAGGGTAGTGTAACGGTGGGCGCCTCTGTTTGCCGAGAGACGAAAGACGACCGCTTCGCTGAGACGAGAGACGAAAATACAGCCCACCCCCCTTCACCCTTCACTATTCACCCTTCACCAGTTGCAGGTTTCCTGCAAATTTCTGTGTCCGACACAGGCATTGGTATTCCTTCCGATAAGTTTGAATCCATCTTTACGTCCTTTGCGCAAGTGGATTCCTCGACAGCCCGAGAATATGGTGGCACAGGGCTTGGCCTAGCTGTTACTAAGCAACTGGTAGAACTACATGGCGGTAAAATTTGGGTAGAGTCTGAAGTTGGTAAGGGGTCTACGTTTTACTTTACGTTACCACTAGCAAATATTAATATGGGTGAGCTCTCTCAACCTGCTCCGGAACTAGTAGCTTCCAAAATTGTGGAGGAAGAAACCGCCTCTGTACCCGACCCTCTCTCCGTTCACGGGGAAAGGGAGAAAATTACAGGAGGATTATCCGTCATCGCGACTACAGTGGAGGGATCTAGCGGCTCTGTACCCAAAGATTCCTCGACTGCGCTCGGAATGACAAGTAATTCCCCCGCCGAAGGCGATTCCCCTTCACCTCTCACCCTTCACCTCTCACCCTTCACCCTTCACCAGTTTCACCTGCCGCTGGCAGCGCTGGCAACATCCTCGTTGTGGATGACGAGTTCATTAACATTCAGGTGCTACAAAACCAGCTTTCGATTCATGGCTTCAATGTCCTGAT
>CAIUUT010000200.1 GCA_903902445.1 uncultured Candidatus Marinamargulisbacteria bacterium | reverse complement strand
GTCCCCCAAATGGTTATCAGTAACGCAGATTATGAACTGACCAAAAGTTTTGATTTAGGTTGTGAAAATGCTTCTTATCCACATGCTTGTAATGTTGAATTTTATAAAAATGATGATTACTTAGAAGCGGAAATTGTTTGGCCCTTAGTTGAGCTTGGCAGGGATGAAGAATTTATTGTTAACCAATATTATCGATTAAAAAGGAGAGATTAAATTTTCTCCTTCATTCCACTAGCCAGTGGCAGTTCTGGAAATAGTGTAGTCATTGAGAGCAAAAAGAGTAAAATAATCGTTGATTTAGGCATTTCTTACGCTCGATTAATTAAGAACCTCAATGAATTTAATATTAATCTACAAGATGTCTCGAGACTATATATTACCCATGCGCACACTGACCATATATCTGGCATATTTACTTTACTTAAGAAGTCCCAAATACCAGTCTTCACAAGAAATAAAACAAAGCAGGTTCTAATAAGTAAATTTCCTCAATATTCGTATTTACTAGAAAAGCTAAATATTATTGAGAGTAAGTTTACTCAGATTAATGATATTAAGGTTAATTATTTTAAGTTACCTCATGGTGGTTGGTTGAAGGATGATAACGATGACGCTGGTGAGCATATTGGTTTTGTTTTTGAATGCCAAGGGTACAAACTTTCTTATATGACGGATTTAGGGAGTATTACTGATACTGTAATGAATTTGATTATGGCCAGTGACGCTTATGTAATTGAAGCCAATTATGATAAAGATCTTCAAATGAATTCAAGTCGCCCATGGGGCCTTATAAAAAGAATTATGGGAGATTTTGGCCATCTATCCAACGAGCAAGCAACGGATTACTTAATAAAAGTAGTGGACATTGATAAAACCAAGAAAATATTTTTAGCGCATTTAAGCAGAGATTGCAATAACCATGAGCTTGCCTTTAGCACTGTGCATAATGGTTTAAAAAAGCATTATCAAGTGGATTATTTACCAATAAAGATAGTTTCTGAAGTCGGTAAACGCTATCATATCTTTAAAGCTCAATAATATTAGTTTCCACGGTTCACTACTCACTATTCACTATTCACCATTTAAGGGTATAATACAGTCATGGCTGAGCATGACAGAAAAATTCCTCCACAAAATATAGATGCAGAACAATCAGTTCTAGGATCTATACTTATAGATGCTGAAGCTTTCCATAGAGTTGCGGGGACTATGAACCCTGATTATTTCTATAAGGATGCACACAAGTATATTTACTTATCCATGGTTGACTTAGTCAATCACTCTGAACCCGTAGATTTAGTGACGCTCACCGAACGCTTAAAAGGGAAAGGTCAACTGGAATCTATTGGAGGTGCGTACTATCTTTCCGAGCTTACAGATATCGTTTCCACTTCGGCGAATGTCGAGTATTACGCCAAAATTATTGAAGAGAAAGCGATGCTTAGGAAATTAATTTCTGCAGGGTCAGAAATAGTGGAGGGAGCTTTTAGTGAAGTCCAAGATACAGCAACTATTCTGGACACAGCCGAGAAAAAAATATTTGAAATAGCCAATGATCGCGTAAAAAAAGATTTTATTCATATTAAAGATATTCTGGAAGATGTTATGGAAGAGATTGAAAATATGACGGATAATAGTTTATTCGGTATCTCTTCTGGCTATGTTGATCTGGATAGGATGACTTCTGGTTTCCAAAATTCCGACTTAATTATTGTAGCAGCCAGACCAAGTATGGGAAAAACAGCTTTTTGTCTAAATATTGCCGCTGATGTAGCCATTAAACAAAAAAAGACAGTTGGCATATTTAGTTTAGAAATGTCCAAAGAGTCCCTTGTGCAGAGGTTGCTTTGTGCTGACGCTGAAATTAATGGCAATAAAATTAAAACAGGTAATTTACGTGACAACGAGCTCAAAAAACTAATTCGTTCCCTGGGAAGATTAAATGAAGCCAGTATATATATCGACGATACACCCAGTATTAATGCAATGGAACTAAGGGCAAAAGCTCGTAGGATGAAGTCTGAAAAAGGGTTAGATATGATTATTATCGATTACCTACAATTGATGCAAGGTAGTAAGCAGAAGAGTGAAAACCGAAACCAAGAAATATCTGAGATATGTAGATTGTTAAAATCTATTTCTAGAGAGTTGGATGTGCCGTTAATTGCACTTTCTCAGTTAAGTCGAGCCGTAGAGCAAAGGAATGATAAAAAACCAAAATTAAGCGACTTACGAGAGTCTGGAGAAATAGAGCAGACCGCTGACCTTGTTATCTTTTTACATCGAGAGGATTATTATGAGTCCAATGCTTCTCCCACAAGCCTAACCGATTTAATTGTAGCTAAACATAGAAACGGTCCAACAGGGGAAGCGCATGTACTATTCTTAAAAGAGTACACAAAATTTGTACCCAAAGAAAATCAGCTGGATGGCCAATAATCTAATCAAGTATTTATCCCTTTCATTTTTATCTATGCTATTTATATTAAGCAGTGCTTATGATATTACCTCAAATGCATTTAACTTAGATTTAGACCAGAATGCGGTCATTTTATCCGATGATGTCCAGATAAAAACAAATGAATATTATTTCAATTCCAATAAAGCAACCATGACTTTGGATGATAAGAAAATTAGTATTTCAGAACCCTTTAAAATTAAATATTTAAACCAAATAGTTAATGGAGAGAAATTATGGTTAGATACGGACAACTCACTCTTAACAGCCAATAATGTTTCCTTGATTTTTAGTAAGTATACTCTAGATGGAGAGAGGGTTTATGTAAAAACGGGAGAATTAATGATGGATAATGTTCTAATTACTTCCTGTCAGGGAAAGAAACCCCTTATCTTCCTTAAAAGTGGAAAAGTTGTCGTCTATCCTCAGTTTGGATTTATCGTAGCATTTAATTCAGTCTTATATTTTAGTGAAGTTCCCATTATGTATTTCCCCGCCTATTTCATGGGCGATAGACGTTACAGTGCTTTTGCGCAAAATAATTTAGTTCCAGAGATAGGCTCCAATGCTGCTGAAGGGAGTTATATTAAAGAGAATCTTCCCTATTACTTAAACGCCACAAATCACGGGACCTTTCACGTTGGACTCATTGAAAAATTTGGCCTTAAAACTGGTGTGCAGCATTACTTTTTATTAGATGAGGGAAAACAAAAAGGGACAGTTGGAATTTATTATTCGCCTAAAACTTGGCAAGGAAATTTATCCTATACTATTTCTCTTCTAAATGAGATTACTAAAGATAAGTATTTTCTGTCTTTTCTCTTTGATGATGTTAGTACCCGAAAAAAAATTAGCAACCTCTATTTTACCGGTGCCTTAAATTATCAGGAGTTAAATAATAATCAGTTTGTAAATATTCTTCCTAGCCTCAAGGTTTCAGGTTATGTAGATGTTGATAAAGAAAATGATTTAAATTTATCCTATGAGCTTGCTGAAATACAAGAAAATAGCGTGACGACGGCCCGAAAAATAGCGTTCGAAGCTAATTTGCAATCAAATTATGCAGTACAGGACATCAGTATTCACAATAGTTTAACCTATGTTCGCAATCATTACTTAGCTTTCGACATGCATGAAAGAGTCCAAGATAATATTAGTTTCAGATATCCTTTTATTGGTTTGCTATGGACCGTCGATTATGAGCATTTATTCCTGTTTGTAGGAAGTTCACCTTTTTTATATGATTTATTCAAAATGGATACTTATGATAAAATAGGGTTAGCATCGAAGATTCATTTTGATTTTTTTGACTTAGAGTTTTCTGTACGCAAAAGAATAGATACAGAGTATTATTATTACAAAAAGATTGAAGTAACCTTGCCTTATGAGCATTGCCTTGATTTTAAACTGTATTGGGAAGATGTCGAAAAAATATTTGGAATGAGTGTGCAAATATAGCTATGGAACAAGAAAACTACCTAAGAATTATAGAAATTGATAAGCTAATTAAGAATAATGAGCACCCAAATTGTAAATATTTACAAGATTTATTAAAAGTTTCTGAAAGAACTATTCTGCGAGATATAGATGCTTTAAAAGAAGTCTTTCTGGCGCCCATAAAATATTCAAAGAAACATAATGGCTACTTTTACTCAGATGATACGTTTAGTTTAAGCAATGTACAGCTAACTGAAGGTGATTTTATTTCAATTCTTATAGGAAAAAGATTATTAAATGCTTATAAACATACTCCATTTTACGAAGAATTAACAAAAGCTTATCATAAATTAGCTAACCTTTTACCTGAGTTCATTAGCATTGAAGAACAGGAGGTAGCTTCCATTTGTGTGGAAATGTACGATTCTATGTTTGTTAGCTGGCAGGGGATAAAAAATTTCAAACTTATAATTGAAGCCATTCAGTCAAGGAACACTCTAAAAGTAGAATACAGTGACATAAAATTAAAGAATAAAATTATCAAAATACAAATAGACCCTTACAAAATTAATTATGTAGCAGGTTTCTGGTATTTATTGGCATATGATAAATCCAAAGAAAGATATATGCAAATTAACGTCAAAAAAATTATTAATATTAAAAAAACAAAAGAGGTTTATGTTCCTCTAGAAGATAAACTAGTTGTAACCGGTCTTTTATTTAAAGAATTCAAAGAGCAAAATGTAAATATAAAAGTTAAGTTTTCACAAAAAATTTCACTCATTATGGAAGATCGCTTTCGAGAGGATGCCAGTGCTACCATTTCACGCAATACCAAATCCGATCTAATTGTCCATTTCATGACCAATGATTTAGATTCCGTATATCACTGGTTATTATCCTTTGGCCCTCTGGTTGAGGTCCTTGAGCCAATTTTTTTGCGATCAAAGATTCGCAAAGACCTGATTTCCATGCTTTCCATTTACTAGGGTTCAATAATCTAAACAAACTGAATAAAAAAAAAGGAACTAGTTATAGTTCCCTTTTTTAATTGCGAAAAATAAAAACGAAGCTTTAGGCTTTTTTTGCGATGATTGCTTTGGCCTTACTTGCAGCAGCTTTCTTAGTAGCAGTTTTCTTAGTAGCTGCTTTTTTCTTTACTGGAGCCCCACTTACAGCCTCAGTTGTACCTGCTTTATTTGCCTTTAAAGTAAGTCTAGATTTTAAGCGAGCCGCTTTATTTTTATGGATAACGCCTTTGCCAGCCACTGTATCGATTACTTTAATTGTCGCTTTCAAAGCTTCAGGAATAATTGTTACATCGTTGGATTCAATAGCAGTAATGGCTTTTTTTACAAAACTTTTTACCTTTGTACGATGAGCAAGATTCTCCTCTGCCTGACGATTATTTTTATGTATTCTTTTAATTGCCGATTTAATATTTGCCACAGTCTACACCTCTTATAAATTATATGATTATTACGAATAAAAACCTTAGATATCATAGCAAATAGTATATAGTTTAGCAACCAATAAATAGGTGTAGGTGGATACCAGTATGAATTGGGTACAAGTCTAATATAATAGTGAATATTACTAGCAATTTCGGGTAGGTGTATGTTAATTTTACTACATATTATGTATAATCTGAATGCAAAGGAGTGTTATTATGAGTTTGTCTTCGGAAATATCTGCGAAAATGCCTATAGAGAACATCACGTCAAACTTCGATCTATCGAGTAGCTTTTCAAGTGCCCAGCCCTTTGAGGGCGAATTCATTGCCCCCTCTTTAGCCGAAGTACCAAGCCCACTGGACAATATTTCACAAGCTACGGAAGAAGAGATGATTAACGATATGCGCAGTACTATTAATATAAAAGCTATGGAGGTAGCCAAAGAGGTTAATAGAAGTGCGTTTAAGTATATTTATAAGAACACCAATTGGCTAAATAAGGAAACAGGAATTGAAGCCGAAAAGTTTTTTACTCTTAAAGTCCCAAAAATACTTGCGCAAGAACTCAGTAAGATATTAAATGATGCTTTAGGTTTAAGCCCAGATAATTAATGGAGATCCAATATCTAAAAGGTGTTGGCCCTGCGGTAGCAGCCAAACTTAATAAGCTAAATTTATTTGAAACTAAAGATGCTTTAACTTTTTTCCCACATAGCTATCAGGATCGAAGAAAAAGGAAAAAGATTGCCCAATTAGTCGTTGATACTGACTGCTTTTTAGTCGGCAAGGTTCTACGAATTGATGAATCTACTAAAGGGAATTTCCACATTACAAAAGCTCTACTAAGTGATGAAACTGGTCAAATATCATGTATTTGGTTTAATCAGCCATTTATTAAGAAGAATCTGAAAATTGATTTTCCAGTTTTTTTACAAGGTAAGGTTGAATTCGATTTTCTTTCGCACCGTAAAGTTATTAAAGTAATCGATTATGAATATGTTGATGCCAGAAATATTGATAGGATTGTCCCCATTTATCCGCTTACTAAAGGCATATATCAGAAGCAACTGCGCAGTATTATAGAGAAAGCCCTAGAGTTAGAATTAATAAATTTAAAAGATCCATTCCCTGAAAATATACGACAGCAGCATAATCTACTGGTCTTAGACAAAGCCATCGCCTACTTCCATTATCCACTGGATGAAAAGACATATTTGGCTGCTAAGCATAGGCTCGTTTTTGAAGACTTCTTCTATTTACAGTTTTCTCTGGCCATTAATAAATTGCTAACCCGCAAACAAGAAAAAGGCATTGCCTTTAAAGTGCATAACACTCTCTCGAGTCAGTATTTTAATAATTTGCCCTATAAACTTACCAAAGCACAAGAGCGAGTGATTAGTGAGGTAAGAGCCGATATGCAACGCGATATCCCTATGAATAGACTTGTCCAAGGAGATGTAGGTGCTGGAAAAACTGAAATTGCAATGGCAGCCATTTTAACCGCTCTGGAAAATGACTATCAGGTAGCTATTATGGCCCCTACCGAGATATTGGCCTACCAGCATTATCAAAAGATGCTCAAGTACTTACTGCCACTGGGGATTAGGGTAGAGCTATTGGTTGGCAGTTTACAAGAAAAATTAAAAGTTAGAAAACAATATCTGACTGCCAGTGGGTCGGCGCAGTTACTGGTGGGAACACACGCGCTGATTCAAGACAAAGTTACGTTTTCAAATTTAGGGTTGGCCATTATCGATGAACAACACCGTTTTGGTGTGCAGCAGCGCTCATCTCTAATGAAAAAAAGTGGGGAGGTTATTGACCTTCTGGTTCTTACAGCAACGCCCATACCCCGATCGCTCACCCTCACTCTTTATGGAGATTTAGATAAATCGATATTGGACGAGCTTCCCCCAGGAAGAACACCCATTAAAACTCTGTGGCTAAAAAAAATGGATAAACTGACAATTGATTACATAAAGTCAGAGCTGGACAAGGGAAATCAGGCCTACTGGGTTTTTCCCTTAGTGGAAGAAAGCGAGAAAATAGACTTAAAGGCAGCCACTGAAGGCTCTCAATACTTGCAAAATGGTGTTTTTCAAAAATATAAAGTAGGTTTATTGCATGGCAAGATGAAGCAAAAAGAAAAAGACGTGATTATGGCTATGTTTCGAAATAAAGAAATACAGGTACTTGTTGCCACCACTGTAATTGAAGTTGGCGTAGATGTCCCCGATGCCACCGTAATGGTTATCGAGCATGGAGAGCGTTTCGGTTTGTCTCAGCTGCACCAATTACGTGGAAGAATAGGGCGAAGTAATAAACCCTCTACCTGTATTTTGCTCAGCACTACCCGAACATTAATTAGCAAGAGGAGATTGGAAGCTTTAGTATCGACTACGGATGGGTTTAAACTGGCTGAAGTAGACCTTGATATACGTGGGCCAGGTGATTATTTTGGGTCTAAACAAAGTGGCTTGCCAACCATGCTGGTAGCTAACCTAATCAAGGATGAGAAAATACTTTTGCAAGCCAAACAAGTCGCCACTCTGTTAGCATCTGATTTTAGAAACCCGCTCTATCGCCCTCTTATTGAAGCACTAAAACTGATGCCCCACTTATATGTAGGTTTAGAGGGTATGAATTAATTTGCTACTTTTATCAAGCAGTTATATTATTAATCTATGCAAATAATTTCCGGAATCTACAAAGGTAGAAGCTTAAATTACGACAGCAAACACATTCGTCCAACCACTTCTAAGGTGAGGGCAGCTTTTTTTAACAGTATTGCCCACGAGATCACGGAAGCGCGTTTTTTGGAGCTTTTTTGCGGTTCAGCAGCTATGAGTATCGAAGCCCTAAGCCGTGGAGCTAGGCAAGCTATAGCAGTAGATTTGCACATTGATATTGCGGTTAGCAATCTAAAGAAACTAGCTGTAGAAAACTTAGAAATATACAAAAATGATGCCTTGCGTGCCTTGTCTATTTTGAGTAAAAAAGAACCTTTTGACATTGTCTATATAGACCCACCGTACGCCTTTAAGAACAAAAAGGACTTATTGTTTTCCCTAGGTAAATTTGCTATACTAAATTCTGAAGGCCTGCTGGCTATTGAGTCAGATGAGCTAGAGCCTGAGATTGAGGGTCTAGATAAGATAAGAGTTAAAGATTATGGTCAGACGAAGATAACCTTTTACCAAAAACAATGCAAAAAGTAGCAATATACCCTGGAAGTTTTGACCCCATTACAAATGGACACATTTCTATTATAAAAAGAGCACTCAAAGTAGTAGATAAACTAATTGTGGTGGTCGCAGAAAATAGTGAGAAAAATCCCTTATTTAAAATTGAAGAACGCGTTAAACTAATAGCAGACTTGGGTATTGAAAATACGCATGTGAAAAGTTTTAAGGGTCTGTTAGTAGATTGTGCCAAACAAGAAAATGTAAATATTGTTATTCGAGGGTTGCGCGCTGTATCAGATTTTGATTACGAATTTCAGTTGGCATTAGCCAATAGAAGAATGAATAGAGAGCTGGAAACTGTTTTCCTAATGACAGATTATAAATATTCTTATTTAAGCTCATCCATGTTAAAAGATATGGCTAAATACGGCGGAAATATTGAAGGTCTGGTGCCAGAGAATGTTAAAAATAAACTAAAAGAAAGGTTTTTAAGCTATGGAGATAATTGATCTTTTAAATGAGTTAGAAAATAGAATCTTAAAAGGAAAACAATTCTTTTTCATGCAACAAGATGAAGCGATAATTCAAAAAAAGGAACTTTTAGACCTTATTGAATCTATTAGGAAGTTAATTGAAGCAAAGTATCAGATATTAAAAGCTAAGATGCAAACCGAAAGCGATAACATAGACTTTAAGAAACTAGATAAATTGAAAAGTGTTCGATTAGAAAATTACAATGAAAACGAAGAAGCCCGAGATATCATAGTACAAGCTAAGAATCACGCTAATGAAATTAAAGAAGAAATAGATGAATACGCTGATCAAATTCTTCAGAATTTAAAACTAACAGTTACCAAATTTCAAAGGAAATTGACAAAATTAGATGACGTAATAGAAATGAGTAGAGACCGAATTGAAAAAACAGCGCATTATGCGCAATCTGAGGAGGATGAAGAAATTGACGAAAAGAAATGATGGTAGAAAAGCAGATCAATTAAGACCCATAACTATTGAAAGAAACTATATTGAAGGGGCTGACGGTTCGGTACTAATTTGTTGTGGTAAAACGAAAGTCATTGTGACGGCCATAATCGATGACGGCGTACCTTCTCATAAAAAAGGATCTGGCGAGGGCTGGCTCACAGCTGAGTACAACATGTTGCCAGCTAGTTCAAATGAGAGAATTAAGCGTGAGCGCTTTAAAGTATCGGGACGTACCTACGAAATCCAGCGACTAATCGGTCGGACTCTGCGTATGGCGGTAGACCTAAAGTTACTTGGAGAAAAAACGATATATGTCGATGCCGATGTTATACAAGCTGATGGAGGAACTCGAACGGCTTCGGTTACTGGCGCGTATGTAGCAGTGCGCGACGCCTTAGGAAAGTTAGTAACAAAGGGGCAGCTCAAGAGAAATCCTATTAAAGAAAATATCGCTGCGATAAGTGTGGGAATTATAAATAATGAGCCATTGCTTGATATTAATTACTTAGAAGACTCAACGGCTGAAGTTGATATGAATATTGTAATGACCAAGTCGGGTAAGCTAATTGAAGTGCAAGGAACGGCTGAAAATGAGCCCTTTTCCCGAGATACGCTAGATAACCTTATTAATTTAGCCCAGAAGGGGTTAGAAGAGATATTTGTAATCCAAGGCTAATAAAGAGTGAAGCGCAATATAATATTAATTGGCTATATGGGGTCAGGGAAGTCTTACGTAAGTTTAGAAGTAGCTAAGTTATTCAATGATTTTGAGCAAGTTGACATCGATAAGAAAATTGTCGCTTCGGACGGACGCGAGATTTCGCAAATATTCAAAGAAGAGGGCGAACCTTTTTTTCGAGAACTAGAAACTAATATTACTTTTCAATACTGCCAAAAAGAAAAGCAAATAATTTCAACCGGCGGTGGAGTGGTTCTCAATGCTGAAAATAGAAAGAATATTTCAGTAAATGGCTTAGTCTTTTGGCTAAATACTTCCCCTAACGTAATTTATGAGCGTATTAAGGATGATAGCCATAGACCGCTCATAAACACTGGTGCCAGTAAACTGGAAATAATCGCTACGATTGAACGGATGCTGGAAGCCAGACTCCCTCTTTACTTGGAATCTGCTAAAGTTATTATTAATACCGATAATTTAACAGGCGAGCAAGTAGCCGCTGCTATTTGTGAAGAGTACCAGAGACTATATGTTTAAAATTCAGGTAGAACTGGCTAAAAATAGTTATGAAATAATTTATGAAGAGCATATTGCTCGAGTCGTAAACTCGCTTCTAGAAAAATACTCTAAGCAGAAGATATGTTGGGTTATTGACGAAAATGTCCACAGCTATTATGCGTCATATATTACGCCCCAATGCAACTATTCATACATCCTTAGTAGTGGTGAGAAGTATAAGACATTAGGCCAAGTTAATAAATTACTGGAGTACTTACTAAGTAGCAAATTCAATAGAGATGATGTCCTGATTGTAGTGGGTGGTGGTGTTACCGGTGACATGGCTGCTTTTGCTGCATCCATATACATGCGCGGAATAAAATTTGTACAATTGCCCACAACGTTGTTAGCCATGGTGGATAGTAGTATTGGTGGCAAGACGGGGATTAATAATAAGTTTGGAAAAAACTTAATTGGCACCTTTTACCAACCGGAGGCTGTAATGTTGTGTCCCGAATTTTTAAAGACCTTAGCTCTTCGTGAAATTCGCACAGGACTGGCTGAAGTTATTAAATACGGGGTAATTTATAGTAGCGAGTTGTTTTCCTATTTGGAGGATATTTTCATTCAATATCCGGTGAGCAATTTTCAATCTTTTCCTCCACTGATTTGGGAGAAAATAATTAAAATTTGCGCTCAAATTAAAGCTGAAGTGGTGAGTAAGGATGAAAGAGAAAGTAGCCTTAGAATGATCCTGAACTATGGCCATACCTTAGGCCACGCCGTGGAACAGATTACTCATTATAAAACCTATACTCATGGAGAAGCAATTGCCATTGGAATGCATTTAGCTGCTTATATTGCCTATAAAACGAATATTTGTTCCCTGGAAGTATTTGATAAACAGAAAGAATTACTGCTTAAAGTTGGCTTGCCTGTAGCATATTCAAAGAATGTGACCATTGAAAAAATACTGCAGGCCATTAAACTTGATAAAAAAGTACATGATAATAAGCTGGTACTCATATTGCCAGAAGCAATTGGTAAAGTTAGAATAGAAAAGAGTATTCAGGAGACGCAATTAAGACAAATTCTTAAAATGCTTTGAAATAAATTTGCATATGGAAGAGTGCAATTGCGTAGAAACAGGAATCTTTAGAGCGATTGTAGCTTACAAGGATAATATATAATGAGAAAACAAAAGGTTGTAATAATTAATGGTCCCAATTTAAACTTACTTGGGCAGCGAGAACCCGAAGTATACGGGCAGGACACGCTCGATGATCTGGAAGAGTTTTTAACGGTAAAATATGCTGATAAAATTAACTTGGAATTCTACCAGTCAAATATAGAGGGCGAATTAGTAAATAAAATCCACGAAGCATTTAAACTTCAATATGATGGAATTATTATTAACGCTGGAGCTTACACTCATTACTCTTTGGCTATTCATGATGCTCTTAAGTCAATAAATGTTCCTTCCATTGAGGTGCATATCAGCAACATCCATAATCGCGAAGAATTTAGAAAAAACTCAGTTATTGCTCCAGCTACGGTCGGGCAAATATCTGGTTTTAAGCTTAAGAGCTATGCGTTGGCAGTTGAATATTTTCTTATGCTTTAATGCTGATTAGAGATTATAGACAATTTTTATTAAGTTTGAGGACATTTACCCTAAACGCTTACAATCAACAAATTGTAATAAAAAAACCTCAGGAAATAGCAGCCATTCGCAAAGCGTGTCAAATTACCTCTACGCTATATGAAATAATCATTGATAAGCATTTAAAGCTCGGAGTTTCTGAAGTCTATTTAGAGAAGAAAATTAATGAATTGGCCAAGGAGTTAGGCGCTGATGTCTCTAAAAGCAATGGGGTAAATGGCGTTATGGCTTTCCCCACGATTATTGGTTCTGGCCCGAATTCCTCATTTATTCACAGTATTCCTTCAGGTAGGATCATTAAAGAAGGAGATGTTGTCCAGTTTGACTTGGGTGTAGTTTATCAAGGGTATAGCTCTGACCTATCTAGGGTTGTCTTTATGGGGAAAAAGAAGCACGTTAGTTTGAACGTAAAACAAGCCTTTAAATATGTAAATAAGGCGCAAGAAAAAGCATTGCAAGGTTTAGAATCTCATCAACCTTTGGCCAGTATCGCCGGGTGTGTTGATAAATATTTTGAGAAAAAAGGTGTCCTATACAACTATTTACATAGCCTTGGCCATGGGGTCGGGAACGAAATACACGAGTATCCCAGAATCACAGCTGATATGAAAAAAGGGGTTCTCCCGTGTCCGGGTATGGTTTTTACCATTGAACCTGGATTATATTTTCCCGGAAAATTTGGGGTTCGTGTTGAGGATACTGTCTTAGTACTAGAGCACGGATACGAAAGTCTGACGACAGCCAGAAAAGACAATTATTGGAAATAAGAATGAACGTTGACCAACATTTAAATAGATATTTATAATGCTGGGCAGTTAACAATTAACAATGGGGTAAGGAGCTTAGTATGACAAAGAAAATAGTAATTATTGGTAGCGGTCCTACAGGTTTGGGCGCGGCGTATCGTTTGAAAGACTTGGGACATGAAAACGTCACCATTTTGGAAAGAAATAATTACGTAGGTGGGCTTTCAGCAAGTTTCAAGCGAGATAGCGGGTACACCGTGGACATAGGTGGACACGTTTTATTTTCTCATTATGAGTATTTTGACAAAGCTGTAGCTAAGGCTCTCGCCAATGACTATCTGGAACATGTCCGTGAAGCTTGGATATGGATACAGGAAAAATTTGTGCCGTATCCTTTCCAAAATAACATTAAATATTTACCGAAAGAAATGATTTGGGAATGTTTACAAGGCCTTATGAAAATACACGGTGACTCGGCCCGTACGCAAAACTTTGAGGACTGGGTAATGGCCATTTTTGGCGAAGGAATTGCTAAACATTTTATGAATCCCTACAACTTTAAGGTCTGGGCACATCCATTAAAAATGATGAGTAAGGATTGGATTGCCGAAAGAGTGAGTGTGATTAATTTCGAAAAAGTCTTGCAAAACGTTATTCTCAATAAAGACGATGCAGGGTGGGGCCCCAATAATATTTTCAAGTTCCCTTTGCGCGGTGGCACCGGTGCTATTTTTGAAGGTATTGCCGATGAAGTAAGAGATAAAATTCAGTTTAATAAAACCGTAGTAAGGGTTGACAGCGCTTCCAAGAAATTAACGTTAGAAAGTGGCGAAACGATTACCTACGATGTACTGATTAACACCTCACCCTTAGATAAATTTATTGGCATATCCGATTTATCAGCACCGTATAGTGAGCTTACAAAACTATTGCTCCACAGTAGCGGATACAGCATTGGAGTAGGGTTTAATCGTGCTCTTGACACCAATCTGAGAACGAAATGCTGGAACTATTTTCCAGAAGCTAATGTGCCTTTTTACCGAGTTACTTATTTGTCCAACTACTCACCCAATATGGTGCCAGACATAAATAATCATTTCCTATTAATGTGCGAAACCTCTTACTCAGACTATAAGAAACATTCCAGAGACACTATAGTTGATGAAACAATTAAGGGGCTCTTAGACTCCAAGTTTATTACTCCGCAAGACCAAGCGTTAATTAATTTTACGGATATCATCGAAATGGATTATTCTTACCCTATACCGTCACTTGAGCGCGACAAAGCATTAAGTGAAATTATTCCAGCTTTAGATAGTAAAGACCTTTACAGTCGAGGACGCTTTGGTTTATGGCGCTACGAAACTGGAAATATGGATCACAGTTTTATGCAAGGTGTAGAAGTTGTAGATAAAATAATTTCTGGTAAAGAAGAAGTTACTAGATATAAAAATTAACCGAGTAATAGCAGTGGAAATTTGCCAAGAGACTATGCTACAATAAGTTTCGAAGATGAGAATTCAGCACTAACTATTCACTGATCACTCTTCACTATTTTAAAGGAGTTTAATTTTATGTGTGGAATCTTTGCATATATCGGCAATCGTCCAGCAGTGAATGTTATTATTAGTGGTTTGAAAAAACTTGAGTATCGTGGCTATGATAGCATCGGTATTTCCACTTTAGAAGATACGCTATTTACCTACAAATGTGTAGGTAAAGTTTCTGAAATGCAAGACACAATAGCCGATAAACATCTGGTTGGGACGATCGGGATTGGTCACACTCGTTGGGCAACACACGGAGAACCAACAGAAATAAATGCCCATCCACATTTAGATGAAAGCAGTAAATTCTCAATTGTCCATAATGGGATTATTGAAAACTATATGGTTTTGAAAAAAGAACTAGAAACTGAAGGCATTAAATTTTTATCCCAAACAGACTCAGAAGTTATCCCTCATTTAATTGCTAAGAATTACAAAATAACAAAAAACTTAGAAAAAGCTTTTCTGAAAACCATTGCTGTATTGGAAGGAGCTTATGCAATTTGCTTAATTTCTGAGTATGAGCCAGATAAAATATTTGCAGTGCGCAAGGGCAGTCCCCTAATTATTGGTGTCGGCAAAGATGAATGTTTTTGTTCTTCGGATATTTCTCCCATTTTAAAACATACCAAGCAGATTCTATATTTAGACGAAAATGAATACGCCATACTCACTAAAGATCATTTAGATGTGAAGGATTTTCAAGGAAATTTATTGCCTAAGGAATTAACCAAAAGCGCTATAAATATTGAGGATGTAAGCAAGGGTTCCTATGATTTTTTTATGATGAAAGAAATCCATGAGCAGCCTGAATCTATTATCCGTACCATAGAAGATAGATGCCTTGTGGAAACTGGTGAAGTAATGCTACACAGCATTAATGTGAGTTTCAATCAGTTGTTATCCATTAATCGTATCGTAATAACCGCTTGTGGAACATCACTTCATGCTGGGCTTGTAGGTGAGTTTTTTCTTGAGAAATTCGCCCAAATTCCAGTTGAAGTCGAGTATGCTGCCGAGTTTCGTTACCGCAACCCAATAATTGACT
Organism: uncultured Candidatus Marinamargulisbacteria bacterium; assembly: GCA_903902445.1. Lineage (GTDB taxonomy): Bacteria > Margulisbacteria > Riflemargulisbacteria > GWF2-35-9 > GWF2-35-9 > CAIUUT01. Next base: position 4,159 of record CAIUUT010000200.1, on the reverse strand, counting down.
CCAAAACTCTAGTATTAGCTATTAGTCAGTCTGGTGAAACAGCAGACACCTTGGCGGCAGTGGCCGAAGCCAAAAGTAAGGGTGCCTTAGTTATTGCCATTTGCAATGTGCAAGGGAGTACCATTACCAGAGAAGCCAATGGAGTGATTTATACTAAAGCTGGGTTAGAAATTGGGGTTGCTTCTACCAAAGCTTTTACCGCCCAAATTACAGCTCTCTATATGTTTACTATATACATGGCTCGAATTAAATGGTTAATTTCTAAAGAAACTAGAAAACATTTAATTAAACAACTATATAATATCCCGTCTTTAATTAAGGAAATATTCCTCAGTGAAGATCATATCTATAAGATTGCTTGTAAGTACTACAAATATGATCATTTTCTTTATCTGGGTAGAGGCATCGGTTTCCCTGTAGCCTTAGAAGGAGCTTTAAAAATGAAGGAAATATCCTATATTCATGCTGAAGGCTATTCCGCTGCTGAAATGAAGCATGGCCCCATTGCGCTCATCGATGAGAATATGCCAGTAGTAGTTATTGCATTAAAGGGACGCAGCTACGAAAAAATATTAAGTAATATTGCCGAAGTTAAGGCCAGAAAAGGGCAGGTTATCGCCATTGCGACTAAAGGTGATATTTCTATTCTAGAGAAAGTGGATGACGTTATCTACATTCCAGATACTGAAGAAGAATTAACGGCTATTCTAGCTGTGGTACCCTTACAACTACTGGCCTACTACGCTGCTGTGCTTCGCGGATGCCATGTAGACCAGCCTAGAAATTTAGCCAAGAGCGTAACTGTAGAATAGTCTAAATTGGCCTAGTCTCGTAGTTTGCGGAAATCATATTCTATGATATTATTATCAAGTCATGATTGGCTTTGATAACCATAAACTTATAACGATCAAGATTGGTTCAAATCTTTTAACAGACTCTAAAAACAAACTTGATTTAAACAATTTACGTCATTTAATTGAACAAATTTCCGTATATAAACAAAACGGTAAAGACGTAATAATTGTAACATCGGGTGCCATTGTTTGTGGTTCTGAGGCTTTAGGAATAAAAGCACAGTCCATCACTGACAAACAAGCGGCCGCTGCAGTAGGTCAAGTAATTCTTATGGAGAACTACCAGCAGTTTTTTGCTAGACAAGGTCTAAAAACGGCCCAAATATTATTAACAAAAGATGTTTTTGAGGACGCTAACCGCGCCACTCTTACGCAAAATACCATTAATAGACTCTTATCTTTAAATATAATTCCCATTGTAAATGAAAATGATACCGTTTCTGTAGACGAAATTAAATTTTCCGATAACGACAACCTCTCATCTCTAGTTTCCATAATGCTTGGAGCAGATTTGCACATTATTTTAACAGATATTGATGGTTTGTATGATGCTGACCCACGCCTCAATAAAGATGCAAAATTAATTAAGGAATTATCATCTATTTCAGATTCATTAATAAAAAGTTTAAGCGCAGAAAGTCCATCCCAAAAAGGCCGAGGGGGAATGAAATCTAAAATAGAGTCAGCTAAAACGCTTATGGATAATAATATTGATGTGGTGATTGCCAATGGACGTCAGGAAAATATTTTACTGGATTTACTTAGCGGCAAACCATATGGTACTTTTTGTAGAAAGGAATAAATTATGAGTGAAGTACAAACTAAAGCCAAACATGCCAAAGAAATTTCAAAGTTTTTGAACGGCATTTCTACAAAACAAAAAAATGAAGGACTACAAGCCATAGCTGCTGCGCTAATTGCAAATAGTGATTATTTAATCTCTGAAAATATAAAAGATGTTTTGCTAGGTGAAAAAAAAGCCATGAGTAAGAGTATTCTAGATCGCTTAACTTTAAATGAATCAAGAATTCAGGCTATGGCAGAAGGTATTCAAATCCTTGTTTCTTTACCAGATCCCATCGGAGAGACAATGGAAGGTTGGAAAAGGCCTAATGGATTAGATATTGTAAAGAAAAGAGTGCCTATTGGTGTTATCGGCATAATTTATGAAGCCAGACCTAATGTAACCGTAGACGTAGCTGGGCTTACCCTAAAGTCCTCTAATGCAGTAATTTTAAGAGGGTCATCGTCTGCTGCAAATTCAAATATAGCTATTGTGAAAGTTATTAATGAAGCACTTTTATCGGTTGGTTATCCTAAAAATGTTATCTCACTAATAGAAGAAACAGATAGAAAAACGGTACAGGAACTGGTTACCTGCAATGGTTACGTAGATTTAGTTATACCACGAGGTGGCGCAGATCTTATCAAAACTGTAGTGAGTACCGCTAGCGTTCCTTGTATCGAAACTGGACTTGGAAATTGTCATTTATACATCGACAAGTTTGCTAATGAAGACATTATTATTCCTTTAGTGTTAAATTGTAAGGTGCAGAAACCAAGCGTTTGCAATGCCATAGAGTCTCTATTGATTCATAAAGATATTGCGCCCAAAGTCTTGCCTAAGATATTACAAGCTTTAAAAGAACACAAAGTAGAGCTCATTGGCTGTGAAGAGACGAAAACTTACGATCCTTTGGTGAAGCTGGCTTCGGATGAAGATTATGCAACGGAATTCTTAGACTATAAAATTTCAATTAAGGTTGTTGAGGATATATCGCAAGCCATCACCCATATTTCACGCTTCGGAACAAAACACACAGAGGGAATAATTTCAGAGGATTATACGGCTATTGAAACTTTTAAAACACAAGTCGATGCTTCCACGATTATGGTAAATGCCTCAACTCGTTTTACTGATGGTTTTGAGTTCGGTTTTGGGGCGGAGATGGGTATTAGTACTCAAAAAACTCATGCGCGTGGCCCAATGGGATTAAATGAATTGACTATTTACAAATATATAGTTTCAGGTAATGGACAGATTAGAAGTTAACGCCATTATTGAATGACTTATTAGTCAGATATATTGAGTTATTAAGTTTGAAAAGGAGTAAATAATGTTTAAAGTAAAAGTACATATTTTATTAAAAGATGATGTTCTCGATCCACAAGGTAAAACGGTACAAAATGCACTTGATCACTTAGGCTATAAGGGAGTTAGTGAGGTTAGAATTGGTAAATATATCGAGTTTTTTTCTGCCGAAACTGATGATAAGAAATTAAAAGAATCAGTAAAAGATATGTGTCAAAAAATTCTAGCCAATACAGTTATTGAAAAGTTCGAATATGCAGTGGAGAAAATATAATTATGAATTACGGAGTAATAGTTTTTCCAGGATCGAATTGTGATAGCGATTGTTTCCATGCCATCAGAGATGAAATAAAGGCTGATATCCAATATATTTGGCATGAAGAGTCATCGTTACCTTCCAAGCTTGATGTACTAATAATTCCAGGTGGTTTTTCCTATGGAGATTACTTGCGTTGTGGGGCTATAGCTAAGTTCGCTAAAATAATGCCTGAAATTGTTCGTTTTGCCAATGGTGGTGGTTATGTTATTGGTATATGTAATGGGTTTCAAATTCTTACTGAGTCAGGATTACTTCCAGGCGCTTTACTAAGAAATCAGTTTCAGAAATTTATATGTAAAGATATCTTCTTAAAGGTAACCAATACCGAATCTTCGTTTACTCGTGATTTCCAAAAACAGCAAGTTATTACAGTGCCCATTGCGCATGGAGAAGGTCGCTATTTTATTGATAAGCAGGGATTGCAATCGCTAGAAGATAATGGACAAATCGCTTTTCAGTACGTTTCTAAGAGTGGTGACCTTACCAGTGAGGACAATCCTAATGGTTCTTTAAAAAGTATTGCGGGTATCTTTAACAAGAATAAAAATGTCTTAGGCATGATGCCTCATCCTGAGCGTTGCAATTTTGTGAATAGAGAAAGTTTGAAAATACTTAAGATTTCTTAAGTATTTTTTTGGCAATTCCCACAGTAGAATGTGGATCGTCCACTTTGTATCATTTTATTTACGATAGAACTACATTTTAAACATTTCTCATTATATCGGTCATAAACAAAAAGACTATTTTGGTTATGTGGAATTACCCCGATATTTCGGACACAATTAAGCGACCTTTTCATTAGCTATCGTTTCAAAATTAGCAGGAGAAAGATAGCCTAAAGAAGAATGCCTCCTTTCACGATTATAAAATATTTCAATATAATCGAATATAGCT
>CAIUUT010000199.1 GCA_903902445.1 uncultured Candidatus Marinamargulisbacteria bacterium | reverse complement strand
ATTTTCGCTTTGGGCTTCTTTATCTTTTTTTACTGAAAGATATAAGGAAAAATTAATGTAGATAAGCAGGAAAATTAAAAAACTGCCCGCGATAACAGATAGGTTGAATTCTAAAGTGAGCATAATCCTTATATTTTAGCTAAATAATAAACAAATAGAAATGCTTAAGGCATTTTAATTTAAGGATATTAAAACAAATGAGTTGCTTAATAGTTGGATATTTGTAAACCCTTGAAGAAAGTGTTGTAATTATTGGCTGCATTCCAAGCTAGGAAGCCATCCATGCCAACTTCAGTACAAGCCCTTATCTCTTCTTTAATGTAAATGGGGCTATAGCTAGGTGCTAAGTACTGGAACGCTTGAAGCCAAGGAACCATCAACGTTTTGTAGTAGGGGTACTGTGCCGTAAGCATTTTAAATCTCTCTGCCCCTTTTTTAATAAAAGCATAAGGCGCATCCCCAGGTAGAGGTATGCCTTCAAATCCTTTGTGGAAGTGAGAGGGGTAAATCATTGGGCATATTTCATCAGAATATCTCATGAAAGTGATCAAGTTTTGTCCAAGTTGATCATTGGTAGCTTTGTTTTCCCATAATACAATTCCAAAAATATCTGCGGATAAGGCTATGTTTTTGCTGTCTACAATGGACACCATTTCCTTAAGAAAAGTATCTAGCGCTTTGTAGTGTGGCTTATTTCCGCCACTACGACTAATAGCTTGGTCTATATGACCTTCGGTGGGGAAGCGAATGTAATCAAGCTGAATTTCCTCAGGACCATACATAGTAGCAATTGTAACTATTTTCTTATAATAACGAATCGTTTCAGGTGAAAACAAGTCGATCCAAGGCTGTTTATTGGGGTCTTTCCAAGCAGAATTAGTGGCTTTATTCCAGAGCAGCAAATCAGTGTTCATTCTTTCCGCCCAGTAGTCCATCGCAACAACTACTCTTAAGGAAACTTTTATGTTGTTTTTATGAAAAAGAGTGACTGTCTTCTGGAGCTCAGGACAGTAAGCAAACAGCTTATTATTATCCTCAGACATGAAAGCATTGTAGTTGGTATATTTAGTGAGCACATTGTAATAAATACTTTTAAAATCAATGACAATGGTGTCGATTCTTCCTGCCTTCATTTGTGCGGATAGGGCATTTACTTTCTCGGGAGTATTTACTCCGTCCCACGTCATATGTAGCCCCCGAATAGTGGGCTTCTTGGCTTTCAGTCTCTCTGCTTTAGAGCGGTAGGGTGTTTTGTAAGTTAGAAAGGGTATCGATGAGGGTATTTCAATATTCATACTACTTCCAGGTGCATACAGGAAGAGATTGGCTTGCTCGCTTTGGGGAATCGAAATGCTGCTGGTAATGCCGTCACTAGTATAGAACGCTTGGGTTTTATTGCAGCTTACCCAGAAGGAGAAGTCAACTTTGCTTAAGTTGTAGACCTTTAAGTTTTCTAGAGGGTCAAAGTTTTGATGATAGGGTGGCAGGTTCCCATTTTCGAAAGCGTTTACCTGGCTAATCGCAAGCCCACGATTGGTAGTAATTAGAATAAAGGGTAACTTGTTTTTTGGTATATTAATAATGCCTGAAAGATATTCTTTATAGCTTATAGGGAAAAAATTGAAAGTTTTGGCATGTTCAATAATGCTCTCAACTTTATTTTCAGAGGAAACGTAAAAGGCGGGAATGGGAAGTAATTCATTTACCTGTGCAAAGGATAAACTTAAAAGTGAAAGGACAATAATAAACTTAAATTTTCTTATTAACATATTTATTAAAAATTGGGATTAAAACTAACCCGCTGACGAACATTATTACTGACAAAATCTGACCATAGGAGAATACCCCAAAAAGCAAGTTTTGAAAAGAGTCTGGTTCTCTGAAATATTCAATTATAAATCGGGCTAAGGCATAGCCAATCATATAGAGGGGGGTGATGATTAGTCGTAATTTAGGTTGGGTGTTGCAATACAGCAAAATTGCAAAAAGGACTAGGCCCTCTCCACAAGCTTCCATAAGCTGTGAGGGAAAACGTAATGCGTTTGTAGGATCTGTGGGGAAGTACATACCAAGAAGAGAGTTTGTTGCTCTGCCATAAAGCTCTAGGTTCAGAAAATTTCCAAGTCTTCCGAATGTATAGCCGAGAGGTACGAGTAACACCAACCGATTAAGTAGGTTAAGAAAATTTAGTTTATACTTGGCACTCGCCAAGTATATGCCAAGAATAAAACCCAAGGCTCCACCGTGATAAGATAAGCCACTGATGCCGATAAAGTGACCGTTAGCATAAGGCCATATTATTTCCAAAGGGTGCTTAATATAGTAAAGTGCATTATAGAAAAATACATAACCGAGCCGAGCTCCAATGATAACTCCCACCACTGAGTAATTGAATAAGTCAAAAAAGTTTTGCAAATAAGAAGTTTCATTATATTTCTTTGCCAAGGAGTAAAAAAGAAAGCTAACACATAGAATAGCAGTGATATACATAAGGCTATACCAACGAATTTGGAACAATCCAATTTGCAAAGCAATGGGGTTTATGTGGTTGGGAATGTGTTGCCAGAATTCAATCATTCTAAAGATTGTAAAATGACTATATTTATTAGGCAACAGCAAACTCTATAATCATCACCTAAAGCAGTGTTGTATTAAATGAAGTTATGTAATAAAATTTCTAAATCTTTATCGGGAAAGAAAGGTGTAAATCCTTCACTGGCCCGCAACCGTAAAGTCGGAATGCCGCTAAAGAAAATTTGCTCGAGGAGTTGGCGTATGTTAAATAAGTATTGGTATTTATTTCCCCTATTATGTTCACTGGTTTTTTCAGATGTTTCTATTTCAAGCAAAAACTACACTATGCTAGTTAGCGGTAAAAGGCTAGATTCAGGCGTTAGCTATTTGCTAAATAAGGCTGCGGATACTGATGTCCTATACTCAGCCAACATTAGTGATAGAGCGGTTCAAAGTGCAGCTAAGTTAGTAGATTTACTGCCTGGATATTCGCTAGAGTCCTTTGGAATAGGTCAAAAATATCAAATAAAGTCGAGAGGTTATGCGGATAAGTCTGGATTAGTCGTTTTTGTTGATGGTGTGAAACAGAATGATTTTAATAATGATCAAGTGCTATGGGAGGCAATTCCCGTACAAGACATCGAACGCATTGAGTTTATTCGAGGTGGAAATTCTGTAGTGTATGGCATAGGTGCGGTTGCTGGGGTTATAAACATTATTACAAAAAAGAAAGCTCAAGATTACTCAGGTAAAATATTTATAAATAGTTCCCTAGGCTACCATTATCAACAAGGATTAAATATATACTTTCCTATCGGGGCTCTAGACTCGAGGCTTTTTTATAAAGAGGGGAAGGGAACTGGAACTAGAGTAAATAGTAATTTCGATAATCTGAATGTATCATATGGATTAGCCTATAGTCAGCTTGAAAATCTCTCTCTAGATTATTCGCACAAATACTTAAAGTCATACGCTTTGATCCCTGGCCCAAGATATGAGATTGAGTATCAGGCAT
>CAIUUT010000198.1 GCA_903902445.1 uncultured Candidatus Marinamargulisbacteria bacterium | reverse complement strand
TTTACTTTTTTAAAAGAAGTCTATTTTATACCATAGAGTGACATTTCTACTTTGCTCAGGGGTGACATTATCACTTTGGGCTAACATGAAAATTTCGCCCCTTACTAAAAATATTTCTTCCTGATATACTTAACCAATCATGTCAAAAATGCTAATTAGTATTCTTGTTCCAATTTATAATGAAATCCAAACCATTGAAATTATCCTTAATAAAATTCATGCTGCACCTTATCCTCCTAAAGCTGACTATGAAATCATTTGTGTCGATGACCACTCAAAAGATGGAACCAGAGAATGGCTACAGAAATATAGTCACAAGAAAGTTAATGTCTACTACCAAGACGTAAATCAAGGAAAAGGCGCCGCTATAGCCAGAGCCATTAAAGAAGCTCATGGTGATGTCATGATCATCCAAGATGCCGACTTAGAGTACGATCCCAACGAATATCCCATCTTACTGGCTCCCATTATTGATGGACATGCGGATGTTGTTTATGGTTCTAGGTTCCTGGGCGGGACGGGAACTCATAGAGTCCATTTCTTTTGGCATTATTTAGGCAACAAGGCCTTAACTACACTTTCCAATATGCTGTGTAACCTAAATATGACGGATATGGAAACGTGTTATAAAGTTTTTACCAAACAAGCCATTGAAGGGATTGAGATTACCTCTAAGCGATTTGGCATTGAACCAGAAATAACTGCCAAATTCAGCAAAAAACATCTAAAAATATATGAAGTTCCTATTTCTTATTACGGCAGAGACTACGACGAAGGCAAGAAAATTACATGGAAAGATGGCGTTAGTGCCATTTACTGCATCATCAAATACAATCTTTTTAATTAATCCTTAAATATCCATTTTTTATAACCTTTCACCACAAGATATAGTATAATTATTTTCATAGGTGAATAATGAATGGGGAATAGTGAATTTTCATTAACTGCTATTCACTTCTCACTCTTCACTTTTCACGATTAACTACAAAAGAGCTAACGAATAAGGATAATAATTTAATGGCTGAATTTAACCTTCTCAAGGAACTAAATATTACGAAGTATGTAAAAGACATACCCGTAAACGATTTAGGCGTCGCTATCTTATTAATAATTGTATTAACCATTATGGTTATACCTCTGCCTGTTTTCCTAATGGATTTACTTATGTCACTTAACATAGCCATGGGCATCGTTATTTTGCTCGTGGCTGTTTTTCTAAACAAGCCTTTAGAGTTTGCCGCTTTCCCTTCCATCATACTGGTAACAACGTTATTTCGTTTGTCTCTAAACGTAGCCACCACTCGACTAATTTTGAGCATGGGGACAGCCTTTGATGGACAGGTTATTCTAGCCTTTGCCAACTTTGTAACCAGAGGGAATATGATTGTGGGTGCCGTAGCCTTTGCCATAGTAACTCTGGTACAGTTTATGGTTATTACTAAAGGTTCAGAGCGTGTTGCAGAAGTTGCTGCCCGTTTTACTTTAGACGCCATGCCCGGTAAGCAGATGTCCATAGATGCCGATCTAAACGCGGGAATGATCGACGCCAATGAAGCCAAAGCCAAGCGAACAGAGCTTCAAAAAGAATCAACGTTCTTCGGATCAATGGACGGTGCTAATAAGTTTGTTAGAGGAGACTCTATTGCGGGTATTATTATTGTTCTGGTAAATATTTTAGGCGGGATTGCCATCGGAATATTCCAACAAGGATTAACCGCCTCTGAAGCGCTCGAAACCTTTGGTAAACTAACTATTGGCGATGGGTTGGTTGCTCAAGTACCCGCGCTACTTATTTCCATTTCCACGGGTTTAGTGATCACCAAATCGGCATCAAACGAAAGCTTAGGTACCGACATTGTGCAGCAAATGCTTAAAAAACCTAACGTATTTTTATTTGCTGGTATTATATTAATCGGTATGGGTATAGTACCTGGAATGCCTACCATTGCCTTTGTTTCTCTTGGTTCAGGCGCTATTTTTTTAGGGGTAACACTCCTAAAAGCAATGGAAGTAAAAGATGACAGTGTTAGTGCCCAAGAAGAACAAGCCGCCAAAGAAGCGATGAAAAAACCTGAAAATCTACTTGGCACATTAGCTTTAGATCCTATTGCTCTAAAAACTGGACGTAACTTAGTACCACTCATTGACCCCTCGCAGAATGGGCCACTCCTCGAGCGAATAACCTTAGTTCGTTACCAAATAGGGCAGGAGCTTGGCTTTGTTATCCCGGGTGTGCGCGTGATGGACGATCTTAGCTTACCACCCAATCAATATAAGGTAGAAATTAGGGGGACTAAAGTGGGGCTTGGAGAAGGATACACGAACTCCTATTATGTTAAAGTATCCCTAGCCGTTCTGCGAGAAAAAGGCCTCGATGGAGAAGAAGTAACCGACCCCATAGACGGAAGTAGAGCCGTATGGGTAAATGCCGAATATGGCGATCAACTTCAGCAACTTGGACTACCTGTAAAAACAATCGTCGATTATATATCGGATCATTTTTCAGAAATAATTAAGCGCTACGCTGACGAAATAATGACGCGACAAAACGTTCAAGCTTTACTCGAACTGGTAAAAAATTCCAATGCTGCTATAGTTCGGGAACTTGTACCCGACATGCTCTCACTGGGGCAAGTACATAAGGTCCTGCAAAATTTAGTACGTGAACGAATCAGTATCCGTGATTTATCCACTATTCTGGAAAGACTGGCGGATTACGCACATGTATCCAGAGATACCAATCTACTCGCCGAATATGTCCGACAATCTCTTTCCAGACAGCTTTGTGGTCAATATGCAGATACCGAAGACACGATTACTGTAGTTACCTTTGATCCTCGACTGGAAGAAGTTATGATTGGCGCCATACATCAAAGCGAATACGGATCTTTCCTTGCTCTCGAGCCAAACACTGGGGAGATGATTCTTAACCAACTCAAAGATCATTTAAGAAACTTTAATAAATTACAAAAATCTCCACTTATCTTATGTTCACCTCGTTTAAGGCCTCATCTTAAACGCTTTATTGAAAGGAATTACCCCATGTTTGCCGTACTTTCCTACAACGAAATTGTACCTCAGATTAAAGTGCAATCAATCGGGGTAATTAATGAATAAATATTTCTTTCAGAAGGAAATAATACAATCGATGAAATATTGCAAAAAGAATGACGATATATGGGTGAATAGTAAATAAAAATGACGAAAGATTCATGAGGAGAAACATGGAAAACATATTATATAGTACAGAGTATACTGGCCATTTGGATATCCCTTTATCCGTATTAACAGCAAAAGAGCAAGGTGAATATGACCTCTCTTTACTCAGAAAGAAAAAAACATCTGATTTTTTAAATTTTTCTAAGCACATTAACAATGACTTGTCGCAAGAAGCGCAAATTTATAGTGTGATCGAAGCAGCCTTAATGGTAGAGTTTGGAGCCAATATCTTGGAAAACAAAGAACTTATTGATATCGTTACCCAAACCTTTACTAGCGATGAGTTCTTAAGAACTCAAACACTTGAATTTTCCCAGCGAAATATTAATCATAAAAAAATAGACTCAAGTCTTATTAATTAAGCTTTTTTCTGCTATTATTGGCGTATGAAAAGTAGGGATGGTTTTTCAAGAAAAGAACTTTCTGGATGGGGAGATATTGGCGAGAAATATAGCCAGCACATCAATCTTGATACTTTATCTAATACCATAAGTAGTGCCATAGAACCCATCCACGAAGAACAATTGAAAAAAATAGTGGGGGTTGTTTTACAAGGCTTACACATGGATGATCATATTATTGTTGGTCGTAAATACGATAAAAACAAAGAAGATTCTATCTTTGTAACCCAATACCTAAAAAATATTCTTTATAAACGTGCCTTAAAAAAACTCTCCAGCATTATAAATTAGCTATGCTTGAATTAGAAAATAATATTTTAGATAAAGTCGTTGAAGATCTCCTAGACTATCTCATTGTCTATTACGATGAAGATATCCTAAAAAAATTTCAACATAAAATTGATATGCTCGTCAACAATTATGCGCGGAAACTTCCAGGTTTTGTAAAAAGCAGTGAAATTGATGACTTAGGCAATATTGCTCGTATGGAGTTTATACAAACCCTACGGTCGTGGGATCCCATTTCAAACCCAGTCATTTGGCCCTTTGCCTACTCTAGGATTAACGGCGCCATGAAAGATCATATTCGCTACTTAACAAAAGCTGACCCAAGCCGACTCTACAACTGGATTACTGACGCCGCCTATATGTACATTGCAATTAACAAAAGCTCAGAAGAGTTCTCAGGCAAAGTAGAAGACGGAATTATGCTTCGTCAGGCACTAAAGCAATTATCAGCGGCAGAACAAAAAGTTGTCACCCTTAAAAGTATACACGATCTGACCTTGAGTGACATTGGTAAAAAAATCAACTTATCTGAATCTCAAGTCTCCAGAATTTACAGCACGGCCATCCTCAAGCTAAGAAAGATTATCACCAAAGAGAAGTAAATTTACCAATTTACGCAACATCTATAGTAAAGTATAATAATGCATTATGAAAGGCATAGTACTAGCTGGCGGAACAGGATCTAGATTATTTCCTCTTACCAAGGTAACCAATAAACATCTTCTCCCTGTAGGCGAAGAGCCTATGATTTTCCACCCCATCAAAAGAATTCTAGAAACAGGAATAACTGAAATACTCATTGTTACTGGCATTGAACATATGGGTGATGTTGTTAGTCTCCTTGGTTCTGGAAAAGATTTCGGCTGTAAGTTTACCTACAAGGTTCAAGACGAAGCAGGCGGAATTGCTCAAGCACTGGGTTTAGCCGAGGGGTTTGCTGCTGGAGACAGTGTTTTAGTTATACTTGGAGACAATATATTTACTGCCAATATAAAAAAAGATGTTACTAATTTTGCTTCAGGTGCTTCTATATTTATTAAAGAAGTTACTGACCCTGGTAGATTTGGGGTAGCTCAAATTCAAGGCAGTAAGATAATCGGTATCGAAGAAAAACCACAAAAGCCAAAATCAAATATGGCCGTTACCGGCATTTATCTCTACGACAATGAAGTTTTTTCCTACATAAAAACCCTAAAGCCTTCGGGTAGAGGAGAGTTAGAAATTACTGACATTAACAATAAATACATCGCCAACAATTCTATGAATTACGCTATCCTTGAAAAAGACTGGACCGACGCGGGTACGTTTGAGTCTCTTTATCACGCCAACCAGTTAATACACGGACTTAAATAATTAGTGAAAGGTGAATGGTGAACGGTGAATAGCAATATAATAATTAGTTGTATTTCTAATTCACTTCTCACTATTCACTATTCACTATTCACTATTCAAGAGGGAGTTTCATTGTGAACACTATTCTCGTCACAGGTGGCGCTGGTTTTATTGGTTCTAACTTTGTAAAATATTACCTAAACAAATATCCTTCCGACACTTTAATCAACCTTGATGATTTAACATATGCAGGGAACCTTGAGAACCTAAAGGATATCGAAAACAATGCCAACTACCACTTTATAAAAGGAAGTATTTGCGATAAAGAACTATTGCGAAAAATATTCAAAACCGAAATAAAAACTACTCTGGAGGCACCCAATCTAGTGGCTCACTTTGCTGCTGAATCTCATGTGGACAGAAGCATTAAAGATTCCTCTCCCTTTATTCAAACCAACGTCGTTGGCACCCAAATACTTTTAGATACTGTTAGGGAATTTTGGTCAACAACTTCCAAGAAGAGAAATTGTTTTTTACATGTCTCAACTGACGAAGTTTACGGTAGTTTAGGAAAAACTGGACTATTTACTGAAAATAATCAAATAAAACCAAACTCTCCTTACTCTGCTTCAAAAGCTAGTTCTGATCTCTTGGTAAGAGCCTACTATAAAACCTTTAACTTACCTGTAATTACTACTCGTTGTTCCAATAACTACGGCCCTTATCAGTTTCCTGAAAAACTGATTCCCCTGATTATCAATAACATAATAAACAAAAAACCGTTACCCATTTATGGACAAGGGCTCAACATTCGTGACTGGCTATTTGTCTTAGATCACTGCGCGGCACTAGATACAGCGATTAAGCAGGGTAAGTTTGGGGAAGTATATAACATTGGTGGTAACAACGAGTGGACAAATATTGACATTGTGAAACTAATCTGCAAAATAATGGACGAAAAGCTTGGTAACAAAACATCTAGCACACAACTTATAAATTATGTTACGGACAGACCAGGACACGATTTACGTTATGCCATTGACGCCACCAAAATTAAGAATGAATTAGGGTGGGAACCAGAACACACCTTTGAAAAGGGTATCGTAGCCACCATTGATTGGTATCTGGAAAATCAAGTTTGGCTACAAGAAGTCACTTCTGGAGAGTATCAGAAGTACTATAATAAACATTATCTATAATATTTATAGATAAAATATTTTCTAATAAGGAATAAATTATATGAAAACAATCATATTTGGTGGAAGCTTTGACCCTGTTCACTTGGGGCATTTACATCTTGCCAATAATCTTGCTAACCAAGCAGAAAAGATAATCTTTGTTCCTTGTTTTCAAAATCCCTTACTAGATAAAGGGCCACAAGCTTCATCGGAAGACAGACTAAACATGTTAAAACTTGCCACTAAAGATAATCCAAAATTTATCATTTCTGATTTTGAGCTTACTCGAAAAGAGAAATCCTATACCATCAACACATTACGCTTTTTCTCTCAAAATGAAAAAGAAAAAATTGGGCTAATTCTTGGAGTAGACACTTTTCTTACCTTCAAGGAATGGAAAGAACCTGAAGAAGTGTTGAAACTTAGCGAGTTGATTATTTACAATAGGCCCGGCATCGAGCAAACCCAAATACAAAATTTTCTCAAAGATAAGCTATTTGAAAAAGCAAACATAATTTTTATTGCGCAAAGTAGTTTAAGTATTTCTTCGACACAAATAAAAATATATAGTTTCCTTAAGGAAGATATAAGTCCGTTTACTACTCCAGAAGTAGCTAGCTATATCAAAGAAAAAAAGATATATCAATTAAATGATAACCTAGAGGTCATCAACGACCATCTAAATATAAAGGAGAAATAAACCATGATAGTAATCACCCCAGAAATAATAAAAGAGCACGGTTTAACCCCTGACGAATATGAGAAAATTAAAACGCTTTTACACAGAGAGCCCAACATCACTGAGTTGGGCATGTTTTCTGTTCTCTGGTCTGAGCATTGTGCCTACAAAAACTCTAAACCCCTTCTAAAAAAATACCCAACCACAGGTAAATATGTGCTACAAGGCCCCGGTGAAAATGCGGGTATTGTGGATATCGGTGACGGAGTAGCAATTAGTTTCAAAATTGAGTCTCACAACCATCCCAGTGCCATTGAGCCGTACCAGGGTGCCGCTACAGGAGCCGGCGGGATTATCCGCGATATTTTCGCTATGGGAGCTAGACCTATTGCCTGCTTAGACTCCTTACGTTTTGGCGATATAGCCAAAAATAGACAGAATAGACACCTCTTTGAATATGTTGTAAAAGGCATTGGCGATTACGGAAATTGTGTGGGTATTCCTACTGTAGCCGGCGAAGTATATTTTGAAGACACCTACGATAACAATTGTTTAGTAAACGCCATGTGCGTAGGAGTTGTCCAATCGGGAGATAAGGTCATTAGTCCGCTCTACGGACCTATCGTAAAAGGCGTAGCCAAAGGTGAGGGCAACTTAGTGGTTTACATTGGTGCCTCTACTGGGCGTGACGGTATTCACGGAGCTACTTTTGCTTCCGTCGAGCTAACTGCCGAAAGTACGGAGAAAAAATCTTCAGTCCAAGTTGGCGACCCTTTCCAAGAAAAATTACTTATTGAAGCCTGTTTAGAACTACTAAAGACTGACTGTGTAGTCGGGTTAGGGGACATGGGAGCAGCAGGCCTTACCAGTTCTCTTAGCGAAATGGCCACACGTGGTAATCATGGGATGGAAATTGATGTAGCCTTAGTGCCACAACGCGAAAAAAACATGACTCCCTACGAAATAATGCTTTCTGAAAGCCAAGAACGAATGGTCGTTATTGTTGAAAAAGGAAAAGAACAAAAAGTATTTGATATTTTAAAGAAATGGGATTTACACGCCATTGTTATCGGCAAAGTTACCACCAATAACCAGTTTACCGTTTTAAATAACGGAGTTGTCGCGGCCGACATTCCAGCCAGTGCGCTAACTGACGATGCCCCCATCTACAACCGTCCTTACACAAAACCAGCCTACTTAGAGCTCACCAGTAAATACTCTATTTCTGCTCTTCCCGATATTAATAACGGGAACGAACCGCTCTTAACCTTACTGGGCACTCCAAATATAGCTTCTAAGAAATGGGTCTATGAGCAGTACGACTATATGGTACAAACCAACACTGAGGTCATTCCTGGTAGAGCCGATGCTGCTGTACTGACCATTAAAGACACCAATAAACGAATTGCCGTTAAAACCGACGGTAATGGACGCTACACGTACCTTAACCCCAGAGTAGGTGGACAAATATGTGTCGCCGAAGCCAGTAGAAACGTAGCCTGTACTGGAGCGGTGCCCATTGCCATGACTAATTGTCTAAACTTTGGCAATCCCGAAAAGCCTGAGTCTTTCTGGCAACTTAAGGAAGCCGTAGAAGGCATGGCAGAGGCTTGTGTGACGTTAAATACACCCGTTATCAGTGGAAATGTTTCTTTATATAATGAATCTGAAATTGGTTCCATCTTCCCCACACCTGTTGTAGGTATTTTGGGAATATTCGAAGGTGACTACAAATCTATGACGATGTCCTTTAAAGCAGCTGAAGATATCATATATTTGGTAGGAGAAACGTTTAACGAGCTTGGTGGAAGTGAGTATCTTAAAACCATACACCAAACGATAAGCGGTGAACCACCTAAAATTGATCTATCTCTTGAAAAGGAACTGCAAGCACTTACCATCGCCGCAATTAAGGGTGGGTTAGTGAACTCTGCTCACGACCTAGCAGATGGTGGTTTAGCCGTAGCCTTAGCCGAATGTACTTTTGAACATAAACTTGGCGCAGAGATTAACTTAAGTAATGAGCTGGCCCTACGAAATGATTGTATTCTGTTTGGTGAAAGCCAAAGTAGAATCCTTTTCTCCGTTGCCAAAGACAAGCAAGAAGCCTTTGAAAAAATATTTAAAAACTTTAAATTCCAGAATATTGGTAAAGTAACAAGCAATAATCATTTAAAAATTAAGGTTTCAGACAAAATACTTGTTGATCTTTCGGGGCATAAAATGGATGATAACTATATGAACAGTATTCAAAAAATAATGGGACAAATTTAATGTGTGGCATCTTCGCAATTTGGTCTAAGAAAATAAATGTTGCCGAAGCGACATACTTTGGTTTATTTTCCTTACAACACCGCGGACAAGAAAGCGCCGGGATAAGTGTTACCAATGGACAGGAAATTCATACGGTTAAAGAATTAGGGCTCGTTTCGCAAGTATTTACCAAAGAATCCCTACTCAACCTAAACGGTTTTGCTGCAGTAGGGCATACCCGCTACTCGACCACAGGATCCGTAACCATCCATAACGCTCAACCCTTTATTGCCAATTTTCACGGTGACCCCATATCAATAGCCCACAATGGTAACCTTATCAACACTGAAACCTTAAGAGCGCAATGTCAGGAAAAAGGTTACATTTTTAAGGGTACTTCCGATACCGAAGTTATTGCCGCACTTTTAGAACAATCGAGTAATCATAATCTAGAAGAAGCCATTCTAGAAATGATGGGAGTAATTAAGGGAGCTTATTCCTTGGTTATCATGGGGCTTAATAAAATAATAGCACTGCGTGATCCCTTAGGCATTAGACCTCTGGTTATCGGGACAATTGCAGATGGCTATGTTATCGCCAGCGAAGATTGCGCCCTAAGTGTGGTAGCAGCCAAGCGACAGAGAGATGTACTACCTGGAGAGCTGTTTGTTATTGATGAAAATGGCACACACACCAGGATGAGCCTACAAGGCAATTTGGGACGCAGTGGATTCTGCTCTTTTGAGTACATCTATTTCGCCAGACCAGACTCTGTGTTTAACGGTAAAAGCCTGTATTCAATACGTGTAAAAATGGGTAGAAACTTATTTCGCGAACACCCCGTTGAAGCCGATGCGGTTATTAGCGTACCCGACTCTGGAACACCAGCCGCTATTGGTTTTAGTAAAGAAAGTGGCATAGAGTTTGCCGAAGGGCTTATTAAAAATCGCTATATTGGTAGAACCTTTATACAGCCAGACCAACTACTAAGAGATGTAGGGGTTAAACTAAAGTTAAATCCAATTATTGATGCCCTGAAAGGTAAGAAAATTGTTATCGTGGATGACTCCATTGTACGAGGCACCACCAGTAAAAAAATTGTAAAACTATTACGTGAATCGGGAGCTAAGGAAGTGCATTTTAGAGTCAGTGCGCCGATGGTTATGAACCCTTGTTTCTATGGCATAGACACTGCCAGCAAAAACGAGTTAATTGCCGCCAATAAAAGTCTGAGCGAGATTCAAGACGAGCTAAATGTAGACTCCATTGGCTACTTATCTATGGAAGGCCTTTTAAACGCCATTCATTTACCCAAAGATAGCATGTGCCTTGCCTGCTTTAATGGCGAATACCCTATTGAGGTATCTAACTCTCTTAAGAAATCTAAATACTTGTTCGATAATAACTGCTAAAGAAATAGGGTACACTGCACGTATGCCAGAGGATAAACTAGTAAGCCTGATTCAGTCCTCTATATCCGCCAGAGAATGGTTTATTAGCCCTAAGCATGCCTCAGCATACCGTTTGTTTAATGGATTTACAGAAGGCTTTCCAGAACTCTCTATTGATGTATATGCCAAAACTGGCGTTATTCACAACTACTCCAAAAATCCACAGACGATATCGGCACTCATCCAGCAAGTAGCAAGTACGCTAATAGAGTGTCTCCCATGGTTAAGCACGATCGTGATCAAAGCACGCTATGCGGCAACGCAGGCCGAGCAAAATGGCACATATTTACTTGGGGCGAAGGTTAATCGCCAAATTGAAGAGAATAGGGTGTTGTACCAAATCAACCCTTTACTCAATCAGGACAGCAGCTTCTACTTAGATACTCGAAACCTTCGTAGCTGGTTAAAAGACAACATGAGCGGTAAAACCGTACTCAACACCTTTGCCTATACGGGTAGTTTGGGAATTGCAGCCCTTGCAGGTGGTGCCATTAGTGTTGAGCAGCTCGATATTAATAAACTCTACCTTCAATTTGCCAAGGATTCTTATGCTCTAAATGGTTTTTCTGGTAAAGTTAAGTATCATATCGATGATTTCTGGAAAGCTGTAAAACGCCTAAATAGAGAAGAACAACGATTCGACTGTGTGATTTTAGATCCCCCATTTTTTACAACCAATCAGTCGGGAACTATAGATATCTCGAAGGGTTCCAAAGCGCTGATTAACAAACTGCGTCCACTCATTAATGATGACGGGTACCTGATATCGGTTAATAACGCTCTGTTTCTAAGTGGAGCGGATTATGTGACACAACTAGAGGAAATCTTCTCAGACGGATACCTGAGTCTGCAAGAAATAATCCCAGTGAGCTCTGATTGTGTGGGATATAACGTAAGGACTCCCTACAAGGTGAGTCCCGAGCCATTTAATCATCCCACCAAAATTGCAATCATTAGAGTACGGCGTAAGCAGTAGGCAATAGCTAAGGGGCTAAACCGTTTATGATAAAATTATTATCGATAAACAATGTTCCAATTTCACTTTTCAGAGCGGTGGCTTAGCTGCGCAAATATAGTTGATTTCATTAATTTACTCTCCAATAATTACAGGTAGTCAGTAAAATACAAATATAATAAAATACTATGCATGGAAGAAAAAAAAGAACCTTGGATGCAAAGCGTTGCGCTAGCTACAACTCTGTTTGCAGTGTTTGCTGCTATAGCTTCTCTAAAAGGGAGCAGTTATTCGACAAGGGTTCAGCTTATGACAACCGAAGAAAACAGCTCATGGAGCTATTATCAGGCAAAAAGTATCAAACAAAATATATGTCAGTTGCAAGTTAGTACGTTTGAGGGCAACTTAATTAATGCAACACCAGAAAAAAATGCTTATTATGCAAATAAAATAGACGAAGCAAAAAAGGAAATTTCCCGCTATGACAAAGAAAAGAAAGAAATCTTTGATAAAGCCAGTAAATTAGGCGAAAAAGAAAAGCATTTTCAGAAACAAAGTGGAAATTTTCACATTGCAGTCATGTTCCTACAAATTGCCATAATGCTAAATTCGGTTGGTGCACTTCTGAAACAAAAACAGCTATGGATTGTAGGCGTGATTGTAGGACTATTTGGTGCTATCTATTTTATTAATGGGTTCTTCTTACTCTTTTAAATTACACTGTCTCTCTTCGTTTATGTTAACCAATTATTTCAAATATTCCCATCTCATTCTAAAAGAATAAAAGGCAACATTCATTATTCGATTGGATGAATGGTATAATAATAAAATGATTGAATACAAAACTGGAATTACCCCGATATTTCGGACACAACTAAGCGACTTTTTCATTAGCTATCGTTTCAAAATTAGCAGGAGAAAGATAGCCTAAAGAAGAATGCCT
>CAIUUT010000197.1 GCA_903902445.1 uncultured Candidatus Marinamargulisbacteria bacterium | reverse complement strand
GTTAAGCAATAGTTCTAGCAATTTTTCTTATGATTCTATTCCAGTAGAACAAGATAATAATTGGTTTAACACAAAGTATTGTGAGGTTTATTATGGGTATTTTGCCGGTAACGAACATGGCAATCAGGTTGATCTTAATAAGTATGAACATGCTTATATAGATAACAATAATATTGGTTATTGTTTTATATGAAAATAGATAAAGTTTTTTCACATCCAAAGAGCCCTGATTTTCCCTCAGGGAAAAATATTACGACTCATACTAATGGGGTAATAAGCAAGGCTGTTAATCGTTATATTGGACCTGAAGAATATCGAAAATATATCACTTTAATTGGTGTATTTCACGATATAGGAAAATTAAATCCAAATTTCCAAAAGTATTTATTTTCAGAAGGTAATTATCTGGGAGGATATAAAAATCATGCGTATTTATCGGCCGTAGTATTATTAATTTGTCTTTATAATAATCAAGACTATTTTAAAGAACGCTATGATCTGATTTTATTAGCTATATCTTCGGTATTAATAGCAAAACATCATGGCAATTTGCCAGATTTTGAGAATACTCCATTAAATAAAGATGAATTAGATAAAGTTATTGATTATTTTAAGAATGAAAAAAAGGAGTCTACTGAATTTCTAGAACGTACAAATGAATTTCTAACTTTCTACAAATTTCAAGTAAAGCAACTTGAACTCAATATGTTTCAAGCCGAAATTATTGAAAAAGCTAATCGACTTGTAAGAGATTTATTAACTAACTTATCTAGTGAAAATAAGCTTAAATATTATATTCTTTCGCAGTATATTTTTTCCTGCACTATAGAGGGAGATAAACGAGACGCAGGAGATAATAATATGTATAACCTCACTGAAGAACAACTGAAACTTAATTCTGAGTATTTTAACGAAATGTTACTGACATTTTATAAACAGTTTGATAATGTTAAATCTAATTCATTATCATCGATACGTACCCTTATTAGGGATCAATGTGTAACTAATATTCAGAAGCAACTATCTTTGGGAGAAAGGGTATTTCAGTTAATATCTCCAACTGGTTCTGGGAAAACTCTAACTTTTATGAGTATTGCAAACGAAATCAAAAAGCTAAACAACCCGAATGATTATAAAGTGATTTATTCAATACCATTTCTTTCTATTACTGATCAGGTTACCCAAATATGTGAAAATATTTTTAAGGATAATAAAAACATCATAAGACGCATAGATTCGGCCGGCAAACAGATTAACAAACAAAAAGAAGTTGATTACGATCCAAACACATATGAAGAAGATGCTTTATCATATTTTTCTGATAATATCTTTGATCATGCCTTCATTATCACTACTTTTGTAAAATTATTTGAAACACTAACTGCTAATAAGAATAAGACATTACTTCGCTTGAATAATTTTGCAAAATCTATAATTATTTTAGATGAGATACAAACCTTACCCCCCAGAACATACACCTTTTTGGTAGCATTTCTTTCAAAATTTGCATATTTATTTGACGCTTATGTAATTATTGGTTCAGCAACAGTACCTGTATTTGAACTACCTACTGGTGAGGAAAAAACAATCAAATCTTTAAATGGTAAGTCTGTAAATAT
>CAIUUT010000196.1 GCA_903902445.1 uncultured Candidatus Marinamargulisbacteria bacterium | reverse complement strand
TCTACAACAACAACGTGTATTGCCGCCATGATCAATAGTGATAGTGCGACAACAAAGGTTTGGGCCTCTACGACAGGTGGTTCAGACATAGCTATCTATACATGTGCTTACGGCGATGCACAAACTGTAAGATTTGTAGCTGATGCACAAGCAGGCTCCGGTGCTGTTAACTTTACTGATGTAGGCCAAAATGTAGCTGCCTCCATCAGTGGTGAGGACCTAAGAGGTAGTGGATTGGTGGTTACTGGTTCAAGTACTGGTACATGGGTAGGCACACACTTTAATGTAGCGTCTGATGCGAATTTGGTTGGTGCTATAACCAATGCATTATCAATAGTAACTGGTAACTTACAGTTCGCTCTAACCGATGATGCAGCAAGAGCCACAACAATTTCTTACAGCATTGCGGATATGAGAACAAGTAAGTTAGGCGTGGTTAGTTCACTATCAGGTTCAAACATTGATTCTATTAAGTCTAGCCAAACTTATGCGCTATCAACCAATGCAGCTTCTGCGGTAACTATCATCGATACAGCTATCAATGATGTTTCAACACAGAGAGCAAGATTAGGTGCGTTCCAGAAATATACACTCGAGACAACCATTAACAACCTCGGTGTAACGAAGGAAAATCTAGCAGCGTCTGAATCTCGTGTAAGAGACGTAGATATGGCCGCAGAAATGATGGATTTTACTAAGAATCAGATTTTAGTACAAGCAGGTACAGCGATGTTAGCGCAAGCTAATCAGTTGCCTCAATCTGTACTTAAACTATTAGGGTAATCGTTCCTTAAGAGTTTGCTTTATGGTGCTGGCTCTCTTAACTGAGAGCCAGCACTCTTATTTAATAAAAGAAGGTGTTTAGTATGCATGTAGGTACAATGAGTCTTGGTTTAAGCAATTCTGGACCTGTCATTGATAATAATAAGCAGTTTTCTGCCGTTAATACTCCTACAAGAAATGAGCAGCACCCTGCAAAGTTATCCGTTGATGAAACTTTAAAAAGAATTAAGCAAGAATTAATAAAAGAAACTAAAATCACAAACAATTTTGATGTAAAGGTTTCCTACGACAGCAG
Source organism: uncultured Candidatus Marinamargulisbacteria bacterium (assembly GCA_903902445.1). Classification (GTDB taxonomy): domain Bacteria; phylum Margulisbacteria; class Riflemargulisbacteria; order GWF2-35-9; family GWF2-35-9; genus CAIUUT01. The sequence continues at coordinate 20,871 of CAIUUT010000196.1, read as the reverse complement.
TGCTAATCGAGTCATTTTTACCATGGTTGATAAGGATTCAGGGCAAGTCATCCAAGAGATTCCCGGTGAGATTGTGCGTGCAATAACTAAAGATTTTAATGATCAAGTTGATGCTATGCTGATTGATCACAAAAGCTAAATATAAACACAAGAGACTTCTTAAGTTTTCAGAAAAATTACCGATAATTAATATAGTGAATGGTGAATAGTGAGAGGTGAATGTTTTGGCATATATTATGCCTAGATAACTCCGTAAATATTGACGAAAAGTAAATAATAAGTACTATAACTATTGTAGACATTAGCGGTGTGGGGGGAATGTTTTGGGGCAAACAGTTAGCGGAATATCTTCGGGGCTTGATACAGCGTCAATAATTACTGGACTTATGTCCATTAAGAAACAGACTGTTGATAAACTTACCGCCAAGAAAGATCTTGAGACTTCCAGAAGTGACGCTTGGGGAACACTATCCTCTAACCTATTAAGCTTACAGCTCTCAGCCTATTCACTATCAAAACCAGCAACTTATGATACTAAAACCGCAACAGCATCAAACTTGGATATTTTAACCGCTACGACAAATGGCACAGCGGTGGCTGGTTCATACAACTTTTACGTTCAACAATTAGCCACAGCCAGTCAGTTAAGTACTAATGGTTTCTATGATTACGACACTACAAAGCTAGGTGCAGGAACCCTGAATCTTGAGCTAGGAAATGGTGATGTGCGCAAACAAACTGACCTCAATATACTAAATGGGGGTAACGGCGTTACTCGAGGATATATTAAAATTACAAACAGAGCGGGCAACTCCGCCACTATTGATCTGACAAAAGCAATGAATATCGACGATGTAACATCCGTTATAAATAATTCAGGGTTAGGCGTTACCGCCAGCGTTGACAGCTCTGGCAACAAACTGAGCCTATCTACTGCCACCGGTATTAACGATTTCAAGATTGAAGAGGTAAATGGCGGAACAACGGCCACCGACTTAGGGATTAAGCAAACGGTGTCTGCAGATACCATCACTGGCAGTAAAGTAAACTATTTATCCGCTTCCAATAATGTTAGTTCTCTCAATGATGGGTTGGGTATTACCAAACAATCCTTTGTTATCAATGATGGTGTGCATGGTGACAAAACGGTGGTATTAACAGGCGTTACGACTATTCAAGACGTTATTAATGCCATTGCCGCAGTGGGAACGAACGTTACCGCCAGCATTAATGCAAGTGGTGATGGATTAGCGCTATCCACCACTGGTGGTGCTTTTACAATTACCGAATCTGGTTCATACACCTCAGCCAAAGATTTAGGTCTGATTGGTATGACTGGTGCTGGAGACGGAAATAAGCTTTTGGCTGGCATGAATTCTGTGTTGCTTAGCAGCTTAAACGGGGCGGCAGGTATTAGCGGTAACAGCATCACTCTAAACACAAATTATGATGTAGGAAGTAGTACTTACCTAACAACTACAAATATAGATATAACTGGGAAACAGTCTCTATCTGGAGTTATTGAGGCCATTAATGCGCAATCTGGAACAACAAATGTAATGGCACGTTATAATAGCGCACAAAACGGCTTAGAGCTATATTCAACAAATTCTACGAACTTTAATGTATCTGGAGCCACATCTAATAGCCTTGGAATAGCGGGAGATTCATCCAGCACGGTACTGAAAGGCTCTGATCTTGAGTACGCCTATATTGGGAAAAACGTGACTTTAAGTAAATTAAACCAAGGAGCCGGCGTAAGAGCTGGTACAATTTCTATTACCAATAAAAACGGTACAACCTTTGACATAAATCTCACCTCCTCCTCTATAAAAACTGTCGGGGATGTTGTTAATACCATAAATAACGTGGGCAGCGCCTATAATATTTCAGCCTCCATTAATTCTACAGGGGACGGCATTATTATTAATGACAGCAGTGTGGGAACTGGGAATTTAGTTATTGCTGAAAAAAGCAATGGGCATATGGCAGAAGATCTAGGAATAAAAGGTACAACGAGCTCAAGCGCCTATAATGGGTCTTTTGAGAGGACCATAAATATCACGGCCAACAACACTTTGCAGGATGTGCGAACGGCCATTAACAATTTAGGCATGAATGTTAACGCTTCGATTATTAATGATGGAAGTAATAGCCCCTTTAGATTAGTGCTGACCAGTACTAACTCTGGTCGAGATGGACGAATAGTTTTCAGCTCTTCTCTTTCTTCTTTGAATATGAACACAGCCGTAGAGGCGAAGAATGCCGTTTTAGTCATGGGTGATCCGACTTCTGAAAACGCTGTTTTTAAATCCAGTTCCACTAACAATATTACCGATTTTGTGGCAGGGGTTACTTTAAATCTGAAAACCACATCTTCTTCTCCCATTACGGTAACGGTAACCAATGACGTTGAAAGTGTAGTAACCACAGCCAAGGACTTTGTTGATAAGTTTAATAAAAACATGAGTTTCATTAACACCCAACTACACTATAGTGCGGATACATCTTCATCTGAACCGTTGTTTGGTGACTCCAATATTATGCTCATTCAGCAACAGGTATACAGCATGATTACCAAGAGTGTTCCAGGTTTATCTGGAACCATTACTTCGGCTTCGCAAATTGGGATGTCTCTAGGTTTAGACGGACAGTTAACTCTAAATGAAGCAACGTTAAGGTCTACACTGCTAACAGCAACCAGTGACGTAAAAGATTTTTTTACTTTTGAGAATAATGCGTCTCTTTCTGCAACAGCCAGTGGGACAACACCGGATAGCCCCTGGACAACAAATGGAGCAATGGATGGAGACATTAATGTTTCAGATTTTGCCGATGGAAGTACTGGTTGGCAAGCGGATAATGGCAGTAACTATGTACTCAATTTTGGCTCGAGAAAAGAATTAACCAGCATTAAAATATACGGTGTGGATACCGCTTCCACCGATACCTTAAAAAGTTATGATATCCAATATTGGGACACAAGCACAAATGGTTGGACCACTTATCGATCCTTATCTGCTAGCACAGCCAAGGATAATTATATATATTTTCCCTCAGGGTTAGTCACGTCCAAGATTCGACTAAATAATCTACAAAGCAATGGTTCAAAAGCCAAATTACTTGATGTTCAAGCTTACGAAACTGTAGGTATGGCTGGAGCAATGGAGCTTAGCCTTTCCAAAATAACCAGTGCCAGCACCGGCACCGTAAGTGCAGCTTTAGATGGAATTGCCAATAATCAGTCTGTATTAGATGCCGAAATAGCTAGCCAAAATGAAAGACTTACACTGCAGGAAACTAGGCTTCGTGCACAGTTCACTAAGATGGAAGAGGCGCTAAACCAGCTCAAAAGTCAAAGCACTTCTTTTTCAGGACAACTGGCTGGCATTAGTGCTAACTGGGGAACAGGGAAATAATATAAAGGGGGGAACAGATATGAGTCATAATATGTATTTAGAAAATGAGGTCATGAACGCTAATCCAGGCAAATTAATTCTTATGCTTTATGATGGAGCCATAAATTTTTTACGAAGACTCGATAAGGTTGATTATGCTAAAGAATGTGAGACAAAAACCTATAATATTAATAAAGCCTTTGCTATCATTTCTGAATTGCAAATGACTCTTAAAATGGAATATAAAGAAATAGCCGATCCACTTTATGCCTTGTATTCCTTTATGCAAAAGCTTCTGTTGGAAGCCAATCTTAACAATAAACCAGAAAATGTTGCCGAAGTTATCAAGCTATTGCAGGGACTACGAGAAGGTTGGGGTGAAATAGTTTCCAAAGAAGCGGTAACTACAATGCAGAATAAAGCCAATATAGATACCACCGAGCACATTGAGGCAGAGGATCGTGAAGCATTTTCTATCGCTTGTTAACACACATGTTATTGACAATTGAATTTTTGTAATACATAGTTATTTCTTATATAGTTTAAGGGGAAGATATTTTTGAGCAATATAGCACAACTTACAAGTCTTAGGGATTCCATGAAACCATTGAGCAATAAACTCATATATAATATGGAGAGTAATGAAGATATTCTTCCTTTAATCATGCTCTTTGAGCAATATCAAAAAAGTACAATTGAACTCATTTTAAGTGCGAAAAAGAGCGATTTACTGCCCACTCTTAAGGATATTTTAGCCAAAATTCAACAGTCTTTAGAAAATAAAGATTGGGTTCTATTAAACCACATTATTTATAATGACTTAGGACAACTTGAAACAAAGGTAGCGCAATGAAGTTTATTGAAAAGAATCTTGAGCTCTATGAGAAAAATATTGCCGCTGTAAAAGAAAATAAAAACCTAATATCCAACATCATAAATAACGCCAAAATTGATGAAAACCTTATGGTTTATGAAATCGATGGAGCAACATGTTTTTCCTATAAACATGAGGACAAGGAAATCCATATTTCAAACCTTGGCAACCAAGAGCAAGTAGCCCACGAAATACTAGATAGCCAATATGAGAATGAAGCTGAAAAAATTGATTTATATACTTATGGGGCTTTATTTATTCTTGATCCATATTTATTAAAGGCTTTTTTCAATAAATACAAATGGTACAGGCATGTATACACCATTTTTCCTAGCATTTCTTACTTTAACACTTTATTATATTATTTCGATTTTACGCAGCTATTAATAAATGAGGCCTTCAAGCCCTTGGCCTTTTCCGATATTTACACCTTGGAAATGAATATATATATGAATTTAGCGTATTCTGGTTTCTCTTCTAATGGCATAAAAATTTTTGCCTACCACCCTTTTGCGCTTATCGCTCAAGAAGTGTTAAACAAAGCACTGAATATTATTGTAGAAGTGTCACGGACTGAACAATCCAATGTTTCGACAATGATGCTTTTTGGTAGAGATTTTGCCGAAAATGACTTAAGAAGCATAGATAAATTTATTAAATATCCAGACATCAGTTCGCTAGCTCGTACCAACGTAGGTAAGCCGATTATCTGCGTAGCCGCTGGCCCTTCCCTACAAAAAAATATTGGCTTATTAAAGGAAATCCAGAATGAGGTGTTTATTATCGCGGTATCAGCCGTTTTAAAACCCCTTCTGGCCTATGGAATTAAACCTGATTTAGTCACTACGCTTGATATGCATCATGAAATACAACGCTATTTGGAAGGGTTAGACTTAAAAGATTTAAGAATTGCCGTCGAGATGTCTTGTTACTTTGGAGTTATGGAAAACATGCCCGCCAACTATATTATTTCCGTAGCCTCCACTACAGGAAGAACTTATTTAAGCAGACTATTAGAAGACTTGGACATCCGGATTAAGGACGAAGAAAAGATTAGCGGCGCCATGACCGTGGCCTTTATGTCTGTGCTTATTGCCAACCTTATGGGCGCTTCGGAGGTCATACTCTTGGGGCAAGATTTAGCCTTTGAAGAATTTACACATATTCCGGGTGCGACATTTTCGAATAAATTAAATATATTCCAAGAGAATGGACAAGACTACTTCCATTTTGATTTCTTAGGATTACAAAAAGATGCGGTCGTCCCAGTTGTTTGGATTAAAGGATATAATAAAGAAAGAGTGCCCACCACACCCCAATTTGATATTTACCGTCAATTTATTGAGAGAATGATTATAGGCAGGAAATTAAAGATCGTTAATTCAACAGAAGGTGGTGCCTTTATTAAGGGTACAGAACATATTAGTTTGCAAGAAAGCTACGATAAATATATTAAAAATAAAGACTGTAATAAGAATATTAACGCTCCCTTTAGGCGTGAATTTGATTTTACAACGCTCAAAGCAACGGTGGACAAACTTCAAGTACGCCTTAATAAATTCCGTGAAATGCTTACTATTGCTCATGAAGGGATAACCAGCATAGAACAATTTGAAGAGCTACGGAAAAACAAACAAGATATTGTCGAGAAGGAACTAGTAACCAAATTATCGGTTTCGATTAATGGAAAAATTACGTCACTGCAACAAAATTACGGACCTGAAGTAGATTTTTTAACACAAAATTTTCCTATAGAACATTACTTATCTAGGTACATCGATAACTCTAACCAGACGAAACACAACCAAACTGACATCATTACCGATATGAAAAACAAATCTATTCTTATGCTTTCTTCCTTAAAAAAGAACAGTGAATTTGCAATAAATGAGTTTGAGCGAATGATTGACAGAATAAAAAACGAATACCCTCAATATTTACAAAAATGAATATTTCAGGAAAAAAAGTTCTAGTTACTGGAGCGGACGGATTTATCGGAAGCCATCTAGTAGAGCGTCTTTTAGCCGAAGGCTGCCAAGTAAAAGCCTTTGTTTACTACAACTCCTTTAACCGTTGGGGCTGGTTAGATACACTCCCCGTCCATATTATCTCTCAAATTGAAATATTTACAGGCGATATTCGCGACCCAAACGGTGTTAGACAAGCCATAAAAGGCTGTGATGTTGTGTTTCATCTGGCGGCGTTGATTGCCATTCCTTTCAGTTATCATTCACCCGACAGCTATGTAGATACGAACGTAAAAGGCACGTTAAACGTATTGCAAGCGGCTAAAGACTATAATGTGGAAAAGACGTTAGTCACCTCCACTTCCGAAGTATATGGCACAGCGCTATATGTGCCTATCGATGAAAAGCATCCACGTCAAGGTCAATCGCCCTACTCCGCCACAAAGATTGGAGCAGATGCTATGGCTGACTCCTTTTACCGCAGTTTCAATCTGCCAGTAACCATCGTGCGTCCTTTTAATACTTATGGGCCAAGACAATCAGCAAGGGCCGTTATTCCTACGATTATTTCACAACTGCTTAGTGAAAAAAACGAGATTAAATTAGGTGCTCTACAGCCCACCAGAGATTTAGTGTTCGTAAAAGACACCGCCGAAGGTTTTGTGCAAATTGCCAAAACGGATAACACTAATGGACAAGAGATCAACATCTCTACCCAGCAAGAGATATCCATTGGCAACTTAGCCCAAAAACTTATAAATATCATCAATCCGCAAGCGACCATCATTAGCGATGACGTGCGGCTTAGACCAGAAAAAAGTGAAGTAGAACGGCTATTGGGCAATAATGAGAAGTTGTTTGGTTTAACAGGCTGGAAGCCTTATACTTCAATAGATGAGGGGTTAGCTCAAACCATTGAGTGGTTTAGAAACCCAGATCATTTAAAGCAATACAAAGCTGATATCTATAACGTATAAATAGACTTTTGGAGTTGAATTAATGAGTTTCCCAAATCAACTATATTTAGATGCTCCAGTAGTGGGACAAACGGAAAAAGAGTACCTGTGCCAAGCCATAGATTCTGGTTTTGTGTCCACAATTGGTCCTTTTGTCCCTGAGTTTGAAGAAAAGTTTGCCAAGTATTTGGGGCTACCCAAAGTTGTGTCGGTACAAAGTGGTACCGCAGCTCTTCATTTAGCACTTCTCGAGCTGGGTATTGGGCCAGGAGATGAGGTTATTGTTCCCGCACTCACCTTCATCGCCACTATTAATCCCATCTTATATATCGGAGCTACTCCAGTTATAGTGGACGTAGATTTAGACACCTGGAATATAAGTGTTGCCAGTATACAAAAGGCAATTACACCTAAAACGAAAGCCCTTATGCCTGTGCACCTCTATGGTACCCCCTGCGACATGGACGAAATACTACAGCTTGCCTCGCAACATCATTTAGTGGTGATCGAGGATGCTACCGAAAGTCTGGGAGCTAGATATAAAGGCTCGTATACAGGTACACTTGGTGACTTAGGTGCCTTCAGTTTTAATGGCAATAAAACTATGACAACAGGTGGCGGAGGAATGGTGTCAGGCAAGAACGAAAGCCAGCTTGCCCACATCAAGTTTCTGGCCAACCAAGCCCGCGAGGAGTCTAAAGGGTATTACCACCCTGAAGTTGGCTACAACTATCGAATGACCAATATTGAAGCAGCTTTGGGATTGGCACAGTTTGCACAATTTAGCGACTTCTTGGTCAAGAAAAAACGTTTAAATGAAATTTACAGAGAGCAACTATCGGCTGACGAAAGAATCATTTTTCAGAAAGTGAAAGATGGAGTCGAAAGTTCCTATTGGTTTAGTGCCCTTCGCTTTCCACAGCTAGAGGATGTTGCAGAACTGCAAAACAAACTAAAAAACCAAAACTTACCCAGCAGAAGAAATTTTGTCCCTTTACAACATATGCCGCCTTACAAACAGTACTCCAACTCAACCTATCCCAATGCCGATTTACTTTACGCTACAGGCCTGTGCCTTCCCTCATCCTGTTTAAATGACGAAGAGAGCGTAAAGTATTTTTGTAAGGTTCTTAAAGAGCTGCTATAATCCAAGAATGAATTTACTCCAAGACATTTACTATCAAAAAGAATACGCAGCTCTCTATGCTAAAGAGGCAGAGCTCTTTGAGTTTGAGTATATCGAAAATGATTTAGTTTTTAAAAACCTCGCGATAAAAAAACCAATAACCAGAATCAGCAGGAAACCCATTACTGAGGGATACTACGATTTAGAGACACCTTACGGCTATGGAGGTTACTACGCTAACACTACTGAGGAAGGCTTTGTTGCTAGAGCCCTAGCCGCCTACAAGAAAAAATGCTTGGACGAAAACATTATCGCAGAATTTGTGCGCTTCCACCCATTTAATGAATTCCCTGCTGCATTTGGAGCGAAATTAAATTTTTGTGCCTTAGATCGTCAGGTCATGATATTAGACTTGTCGCTTTCAGATGAAGAACGTTGGAAAAACTATGGAGGGACAACCCGAAACATTTTACGCAAAGGACAATCACAATTAGCCATATCACAGACTAAAGACATCCAAAGCTTTATGACCATCTACAATGAAACGATGGATCGCAATAAGGCGGCTGATTTTTACTATTTTGAAAAAGAATACTACAAAAACTTACTGGCCATCCCTGGTGTGGTATTGTTGAAAATAGACTCCCGACCCAGTAAGGGTGATAGCCAATATTTAACCATAGATCGAGATGAAACCTTTGACCGTCTGGGCTGTGGAGGTCTGGTAGCCATGGGCTTTATGATGTTTGGAAAGGACATCGCACACTATCACCTTTCAGCCAATAAGGCAGAAAACATGAAGCTCAATGCGAATTACATTATGTTGGACAGCGCTTTTGAGATGGCTAAAAAACGTGGCTGTAAATACTTCCTCTTGGGAGGAGGACGAACAAACAGTCCCGACGACCCACTCCTAAAATTTAAGCAAAAATTCACATCCTTAACTAAAGATTTTTATATCGCAGGAAATGTCATCAACGAGCAAAAATACACGCAATACGTTAAAATATACGAAGAGCAACAAGTAACCAGTGACGTAAAATACTTTTTAAAATACAGATTATGATAAAAGTGCCATTCCACCATTAACAAGAGTGGGGGGGCAAGTGAAGGACAGAGGGGTTAATGAGTAAAATATTTATCATTGCTGAAGCTGGCGTAAACCACAATGGGGACATAGAGTTAGCAAAAAAGCTTATTGATGTGGCTGTTGAAGCGCGTGTAGATGCCGTAAAGTTCCAAACATGGAAAACTGAACTATTGGTTACCCCAGACGGAGAATTGGCTCAGTACCAAAAAGAAAATATTACGGGTGAGGCTACAACCCAATATGAAATGCTAAAAAAACTAGAGCTTAGCTATGGGCAATTTGCAGATTTGAAGCAATATTGTGACGAGTGCGGGATTATGTTCTTATCGACCCCCGATGAGGAAGAAAGCGCCCTATTTTTAAACTCACTACAGGGCTTATTTAAAATAGGGTCTGGTGAACTGACGAATCTTTATTTTCTCAGACAAATTGCTTCATACGAGAAACCCGTTATTCTATCTACGGGAATGGGAACCATGGAGGAAATAGCAATAGCCATTAATACCTTGGTTAAAGCAGGAATAGAAAAAGAGCTAATTACTGTGCTGCATGCCAACACCGAGTACCCGACACCCATGCAAGACGTAAATTTGCTGGCCATGCTTTCTATTCGAGACCAAATGGGTGTCAAGGTTGGCTACTCCGACCATACTCTGGGAATAGAGGTGCCTATTGCGGCAGCTACGTTAGGCGCTACCGTCATTGAGAAACATTTTACCCTTGATAAAAACATGAGTGGGCCAGATCACAAAGCATCACTAGATCCAAGTGAATTAAAAGCTATGGTACAGGCTATAAGAAACATCGAGAAAGCCATGGGTAATGGGGTTAAATTGCCAAGTCCTTCTGAAGCGAAAAACAAAACGATTGTAAGAAAAAGTATCGTGGCAAAAAACACGATTAAGAGTGGAGAGTGTTTTAGCGATTCAAACTTAACGGTAAAAAGACCTGGAACGGGGTTAAGTCCACTGCTATGGGACGACTTAATTGGCCAGGTAGCTAAAAGAGATTATAAAAAAGACGAACAAATCGAGCTATAACAGCGTGTCGAAATATCGAAGGATTACTTACAAAATCGCAAATATTAATATAATATTATTTATTATGAACTTTAGATAAGAAAAGGTGGGGGCAAATGGAAATATTCAAGGACATGTGGGAGCAAAGTTACGCCAGGAACGAAAACTACATTTTTTTTCCCAAGGAAGAAGTCGTTAAGTTTTTAAACCGCTTTGTAAGAAAGAAAATTGGACTTAACCAATTTATCGATAAGTTAGATTTTTCTCAAACCGTACGTGGCCTAGATATGGGGTGCGGAATAGGCAGCAATACTTTGCTCATGGGAGAGTTTGGCTTAGAGGCTTATGGCGTGGATATCTCCGCTAATGCCATTCACGCGGCTCAAGAAATCGCCAGAGCCACCAACCGAGAGCATGTTGCGAGCAGATTTTGCGTTGTTGAGGGTGATAGAATGCCTTTTCCAGATGGCTACTTTGACATCACGATTTGTGATTCTGTTTTGGATAGCATGAGCTTTAGCTTGGCACAACAAAACACGAAAGAAATTAGTAGAGTTACAAAAAAATATGCCTTCTTAACGATTATTTCTGGCGATGACTCTGAGCATTTTAGAGAATATGATGGCGAAGAAATTGTCAGCGGGACCCATGAAAATGGTACCGTGCAAAGCTATTTTAACTTTGAAAAGATTAAGAGACTAATCCTCGATACAAATTTTAAAATTGTGTGGTGTCACTTAGTCCAAGATCTATCGTTACTGGATGCTAATGTGGGGAGTCGATACTTTCTAGTTTTAGAGAAAGAGTAGCCACATAATATTATGCAGTGTTTTTTAATTACTGGATGTAGCGGATTTGTGGGCAGTGCATTAGTCGATAAACTACTAAATTACGGCTACAAAGTGATTGGTATTGGTAGAAAAGAGCAAGGATTGCTGAGCACTGAGACCTTCAATCATCCAAATTTTTCTTTTCATAAAGCCGATCTAACTTCCGATAAGCTGGACGATATACAAGATGAAATTCATGGGGTTTTCCACTTAGCTTCCGTGCAACCCGACAGCCATTTATCGTTTTCAGATTATTATTCTGGGAATGTATTAGCGACTCTCAATATTTTAGAATTTACTAAGCAAAGAAAGATTCCCTTCTTCGTATATACATCAACAACAACGGTTCTGGACAAACTTCACCAAGGACAAATCATGGATGAGCACGCCAATTGCGCTCCCACCAACTATTATGGGATTAGCAAATATACTGCTGAGCGCTTGGTGGACGTTGAGTTACAAAATACAAGCACTAAAGGCATTGTTCTGAGATTACCTTCTCTTTATGGGAAAAAAAGTGAGGGAGGTCTGGTCTACACTTACTTCAAAGCTGCTTTGGAAAACACCCCCATTCAAATATATGGTAACGGACAAAAACTAAGAAACATACTGTATATTGACGATGTCGTACAATTGTTGTTTAGTATTATTAATCAGCACGCTCACTTAGCGAGCTTCGAGGTCTTTATGGCGGGGAGTAACTATTCTTTAAAAATGATCGAAATTGCCAACATTATTTGCCAGGCACTAAATTCCAAGTCGGATTGTCTGCCCATCGACAAACCAACCAATCCCAATACTGACATAGTTATTGATGTTTCCAAAGCCAAGCAATTACTGGACTTTGCGCCTAAAAGCATTGAAGAAAACCTAAATATTTATATAAAGGAGATGTTACATGGGGCATAACATAGCCTTTCCTTATTTCCCTGACGAGGACATTGAGGAAATCCTACAAAAATATCGGCATATCTTATCCGGGCATGGCATGCTCACCATGGGGCAATATGTGAAGGAGTTTGAAGCTTCTTTCTCCCAGTATATCCAAGCCAAACACGCCGTCGTGACCAATTCCTGCACTTCCGCTTTAGAAATATCGCTGCAAACCATTGGAATTGGGGCTGATGATGAAGTGATTGTTCCGACGCAAACGTTTATTGCTACAGGGTCTTGCGTGGTGATAAACAAAGCCAAGCTTGTTTTCTGTGAAACAGATCATAATTTCCTCTTGGATTTTGAGGATATGAAGCGAAAAATCACGCCTCGTACAAAGGCGGTTATTATCGTGCATTTTTGTGGGCTTATTCATCCTGAAATCTGGAATATCAAGGCATATTTACAAGAAAGAAACATTACCCTAATTGAAGATGCCGCCCATGCGCATGGGGCTTGGATAGACAATACTTATGCTGGAAATATCGCAGACTTGGGGTGTTTTTCTTTTTACTCGACAAAAATAATGACCACTGCCGAAGGGGGAATGCTTACCACCAGCAGAGATGATTATGCCCTTAAAAGTGGAAGCATTCGAAATCGTGGATTAGACTTAGAGTCCGATAGCGAAATTTTCTTAAATGTCGGCAGCAATCGAAGAATGTCAGAACTGCACGCTATTCTTGGCATCTATCAGCTTAAGCGCTTAGAGGAGTTTACAGCGCAGCGCAACAAAGTGGCCAGTATTTACAAAGAAGTGTTAGCTCCTTTGGTTGCAGGAAATCTTATTCGATTCCAAGAATACCCAGAGTCCATTCGCCACGCATACTGGCGTTTCTTGGTATTTATAAAAAGAGACGACGTAGATAGAAATAGAGTAAGGGAAGCAATGGCTCAAAAAGAAGTAAAGGTAGATTTCCCGTATGATCCACTCCTTCACTTACAACCTGTTTTCAGAAACTTATACGGTATTTCCGAGGGGTTCTTGCCCGCTGCGGAAGCCTTGGCCAAGACACATTTTTGCTTACCGATGCATGCTAAGGTTTCTACCGATGATGCTTATTATATTGCGTCGTGTTTGTTACAAACCTTAAAAGAATGATCAGCATCCATCAATCGCAATTTTTACCGTGGCTCCCCTTTTTCTATAAGATTAAAAAAAGCGATGTTTTTGTGGTGCTGGATCATGTACAGTATCAGAAGAACGGTGTCCAGAATAGAAACACGATAAAAACCTCCCAAGGTGGGCTTTGGCTCACGGTACCTGTTAAAGTTAATCTAGGAATGGCGATTAATCAGGTAGAACTTGTAACGACCGATTGCTACGAAAAGCTGGTTAAGACCTTAGATATGAACTACAAGAAAAGCGCCTATTATTCAGAAATCATGCCAAAAATAGAGCAAATTTTCAGCCGACATATTTCCAGTTTGCATGAACTTAACCTATTACTCTTAAAGGAACTGTTTGGCTTTTTAGATATTTCAACACCTTTGGTAGAGTCATCTACGCTAAATATTGAAAGTTTAAAAGATGATATGGTGATTGAAATTATTAACAAAGTTGGAGATAAGGAGTATCTAAGTGGCAAGGGTGCCTTGGATTATATGGATTTAGAAAAATTCAAAGCTCACGGAATAAAGGTTTACACCTATGACTTTGACTACACCCCCTATACGCAGTTGTGGGACAAGCAAGGCTTTGTGGCCGATTTATCGGCACTGGACATGTTGTTTAACGATTTGCCGAACAGTAAAGATTATTTGTGTAATAATGGAAAAATAGAGAGGATTATTTAATGAAAAATATAAAGATACTGGCGCTTACTGGTATACGTTCAGAGTACGACATTATTTATCCAGTGCTAAAAAGTTTAAACCATTGCGATGAAATCAATTTAAAACTAGTCGTAAGTGGCGCTCATCTTTCCAACTGGCATGGAAACACCTTGGAAACCATTAAAAAAGATGGCTTTGAAATCGCCGATTGTTTGGACAGTTTGTTTACCACCGACCGGGCTACCCAAAGAGCTAAGGCACTCGGACTAATTGTTTTCGGGCTTTCTCAAACCGTGGAGCGGGAAAAACCAGACTTTATTTATGTGGATGGTGATCGAGAAGAGAGCTTGGCCGCCGCGATTGTAGGGAATTATCACCAAGTTTTGGTCGTCCATGCAGGTGGCGGAGACACCGTGTACGGCAATGCCGATGATACCGTTCGCTTTGCTGTTTCCAAACTGGCACACATTCACCTTCCCTTAATTGAGGCTTACGCGAAGAACATTAAGCATGTGGGCGAAGAAGATTTTAGAGTTTTTACTGTCGGCAATCCAGCGTTAGACAATATCGCCAATATTGAATCGATGGCTTTTGATACCCTCAAGCAGAATTTAGCGTTTGATATTGAGCCTACTAAGTACTTGGTGTTACTAAAACATCCTTTATCCTCGGAAAGCCAGCAAAGTTACGAACAAATGAAAACAACGATGGAAGTTTGCGAGGATTTTTGCAAGCAACACGCTATGAAAATTGTAGGAATATACCCCAACACCGACCCTGGCTCTGCTCAGATGATAAAGGTCATCGAGGAATACAAAGACTCGCCATACATTAAGTTCTTCAAAACGCTACACCGTGACATTTTCGTAAATGTTTTACGAAATGCCCGCTGCTTGGTAGGCAACTCGAGCTTGGGGCTGGTTGAAGCTCCGTTTTATGAGCTACCAGTAGTAAATGTAGGCGCCAGACAACTGGGACGCATCAACGCAGGGAACGTAGAGTTTGTTGACTATAATAAAGAAACCATTTTTTCTGCCCTCCATAAAGCTTGCTTCGATGAGTCCTACAGGCATTCTCTAAAGGATATTAAGAACTACTTTGGAGATGGACATAGCGCAGATAAAATTAGAGATATTTTACTTTCTATTGATCTTGATGATAATAAATGGTATATAAAAAAGAAGTTATGTTAGAAAAAATACTCGTTATTTCCCCCCATCCAGACGATGAGACCCTTGGCGCAGGAGGAAGTTTATTAAAATATAAAGATCTCGGGGCACAACTTTATTGGTTGAACATTACCAATATGACGCCTGAATATGGATACCACCCTGACGAAATTTATGAGTGGGAGCAAATCCTAAATAACGTGAATGCCCAGTTTCAATTTACACGATTTTATGACCTAAAGTTAAAGCCCGCGGGCTTGGACGAATACCCCAAATCTGAATTGATACAAAAGATTGCTAATGTTATTAGAGAAATTGAGCCGACGATGGTCATTTTGCCCTATCTCTACGATGTTCATACAGATCATAAAATTGTAAGTGAAGCGGTGCTCTCCTGTACCAAAACTTTTCGTTTTCCGTATATTCAAAAAGTTCTTTGTATGGAGATTCTTTCAGAGACAGAATATAGTGCTCCACCACATCAGTTTGTGCCCAATGTTTTTGTGGACATTTCACCCTATATAGAACGAAAAGTTGAGTTGCTTAAGTTATATAAAACGGAAGTGGCTGCGCATCCTTTTCCCCGCAGTGAACAAAATCTGAGGTGCTTGGCAAATTTCAGGGGCAGCCAGTGTAATTGCCAGCAAGCAGAAAGCTTTATGCTTCTAAAAGAGATTATCTATTAATATTCAGGATTGGCCAAAAATAACGTGAAAATTATCGGTGGAGAAATTGAAAAAGAACGGGATGATTTGCACTACTATTTCACAGATAGTGGACGAAGCTCCTTGCGTCTTATCTTAAGAAGTGGGCTAAATAAAAAACATTTCCTCTTGCCCGATTTTTTATGCCCCGTCATTGTCGATATTTTAAAGGAAGAAAAAACTTCCTATGAGTTTTACCACATTGAGCCAGACCTTAGCATAAATTGGGACAAAATATACCGGCAGAACTTTGATGTCCTGTATGTAATCAACTACTTTGGCAAGAAATATCAAAACCTCAAGCTACATAAGGAGCAAATATTATTGGAAGATAATGCCTTTTTCTACAAACAGGATCGGCCCGCCAATATTGTTAACTGGATTTCCTTTAATAGCTACCGAAAGGTCTCCTATTTAGCTGACGCCAGCTTGGTGAAGTCCACCCTACCCCTAGACAGCAATTTAATTCTCTCCAAACAACCTAGCTGGGCCAAGATGCGCTACAAAGCTAAGGAAATCAAGGAGCTCAATTTAAGGGAAGAAACACCCAACAGTAAAAATGAAAACGATTATTTAACGCTAATCAAGTTGTCCGAAGAGGAATTGGCGCAGAGAAAGACAATCCTAGTGCCCTCCTATAGGTCTCTGTATTACTTGCAGTTATTTGACGACGTTTCCGAAACCAAAATTAGAACAAAAAACTATTATACGCTACAGGGATATTTAGGTGTGCAAGACTACGCCCCCAAAGATGAATCTAACTCACATTTCATTTTCAAAACCTTTAACCGGCAAGCAATAAAAGAACATTTGTTTCGCAAGCAAGTGTTCTTACCCTCGTTCTGGCCAATCCACCCTGATTTTACGGCCAGCCAGCAGATTAACGAATTATATAACTCCTTGTTAGTTATACCCACCGACTCTAGGTACAAACATGCTGAAATGTTATATATAGCTAAGTTGATTCACGAGATTCTGTCCCCCTAGTTATTAGAAAACATGATCCGTTACAATGTTCTTGGCAGCAGCGAAGATGCTCCTTTTAGCACCCGGATTATTCCGTTCTAGATTATTGAGGAGTTTATGAATGGCTATTTTTTTAGGGTCTGGCTGATTACTGCCCTTGCAGTGGCAGGTAATAATTGGCATTTTTTTCAGCTTGGCGAACCTGGCTATCACCTTCTGCGGGCAATACAACATCGGGCGGATGAGCTGCCCTAATCCATTCTGAGCCGTGACTATGGCAGGAAGCGACTTGGTTCTTCCGTGATACAAAATGTTGGTCATATACGACTCAACGAAGTCATCGAAATGGTGCCCAAAAGCTATTTTATTGTAACCTAAATCTTGCGCAGCCCTGTAGAGGTAAGCTTGTCGGAGTTTACGACATAATGAGCAGTAACTCGTGCCTGGATGACGTTTGGCACTGATAATTTGCTCAATATTATTGTTAATTAGAAAAAAATCCAGCCCCAACTGAGTCGCCCCTTTTTTCAGGATTTCCTTTTGTTTGGGCTGCAACAACACATCAATTGACGCCAGTGCCACCTCAAATTTAATAGACGCTTTGGCCTGAAATTTCTTGAGAAAATAGGCTAAGGTCCAGCTGTCTTTGCCGCCAGAAAGACCAATCAGGATGCTATCTCCATGCTTAATAAGCCCTTTTTCAACAATCAGCTTGCCAATAAAATACTCCAACATTTTTTCGTTTTTTTCCAATTGCTTGAACATAGTTAAATTGTAATACTAAATAGGGTTTATTTATAGGAGAGAAAAAAGCCACTATATATTTCTATATATGAGGATTAACTCGATGTACATTGATGATTATTTAATCATCCAACTACTTTGTGCTTTCATGGTGAATTGGGGAGGGCAATGCTATAATTGCCCTTATGAACCGTTCACAGCGACGACATTTGAACAAAAATCCGCAATCTGCAACGCCCCAAAATATAGTTAACAATCTACTTCAAACAGCCATGCAGGCTCATAACGCAGGCAACTTAGTACAAGCAGAAGAACTGTACAACAAGATTTTAAGTACCCAGCCGACACATCCCGACGCCTTGCACTTAAAGGGAGTAATATTTTACCAGCGCAAAGATTTTTCTCGCGCCATTGAGCTCATACAGTCCGCCATTAGAGTTCTGCCTACACAGGCGCTGTACTACAGCAACTTGGGCAATATCTTTAACGATATGGGAGAACTAGAGGCTGCCTCTACCGCCTACAAAAAAGCGCTTGAACTTAACCCTAAATTGTATTTTGCCTACAATAATTTGGGTCTTATTTACAAAAAACTCAAGGACTATAGCCAGTCACTAGCCTTATTTATTAAGGCGTTGGAACTTGAACCCAACTACGAAGATGCCCTGCACAATTGCGCTAATTTATTAATCGACTTAAACCAAGAAGGAGAAGCGTTACCGTATCTGGAGCGACACATTTCCCTAAACCCGAAAGCGGCACAACCTCGTTTTTCTTCTGCCCTTATCTACTGGCGAAAGGGCGAGCACAATAAGGCATTAGTTTTTTTTACGCAAGCTTTGCAACTGGCGCCAAATCGCTTGGATTACTGGCAAATATTTATTGAGACTATATCCAAGTTTAGAACCGCAGACCCCAATGACCCGCTGCAAGACTTACTACTTAGCGCTTTAAAAATACCAGGGCTTAACTTGCAAGACATTATGAATCCTGCCATGGGAAACCTCTTAGTGAAACCTGATGTCAGTTTCTGGGTGCAAAAGGCCAACGAGCTTTACGGTGGAGAACAGGTTTTCACTCAGCAAGAACTTAGTCAATGTAAGGTTATTAGAGAAGAAATTTTACTTACGCAACTCATGTTTAGAGTACTTATCTTTGATCGAGATGTAGAGAAATTACTAACGGTATTGCGCTATAGTTTGCTAAAGAACCTACTCGAGGACAAGCTCTCTGGTGATTTACTTGCTTTGCTGTCACCGTTTATACACGCCCTTTGCCAGCAGTGTTTTATTAGTGAATACGTCTACTACCAAACTCCTGAAGAAATGGCGCTGGCGCAAAAAGCTCGAGATAACCTCATCCCAACGCTGAGTATGGATGATCCTGCGCAACGACTGGCAATCCTTATCGTAGCTTGTTATTACCCTTTGGGGCAGTTGGTAGGTGTGGATACTCTGGAAGCTGGTTTTCCGAAATACGACAGCACCTTACAAAGCATCATTCGCCAGCAGGTACTCGATGTAGCTCAGGAGCTGGAAACTGCCAAGCATATTGAGACTATTTTCAAGATTGAAGATGACGTCTCTTTAAAAGTTCAGAACATGTATGAAGAGAATCCCTATCCGCGGTGGGATATTTTACCCGACTTTCAACCGCAAACTCTGCCAGAAAGGGTACAACGTTTATTTAATTACGAAATGCCGAACCCAAGACGTGCTGAAGACGTCCATATACTCATAGCTGGCTGTGGCACGGGGCAACAACCCCTTATGGCGGCAAGGCTTTACCCTCAGAGCACTATATTAGCGGTGGACCTAAGCCGTAGAAGCCTGGCTTACGCTACCAATAAAGCAAAAGAATATAATATCTCCAATGTCACGTTTCGACACGGCGATATTTTGAAACTATCGACTACTCCACAGCAATTTGATTATATTGAATGTGTGGGCGTACTGCACCACATGCAGGATCCAGAGGCTGGCTGGGGAGTTCTTTTAGGGGCTTTAAAACCTGGGGGGCATATGAAAATTGGGCTCTATAGCACCTTGGCGCGACAAAACATTCAGGCGGCCAGAAATGAGCTTTCCTTAAGCTCAGAGCATGTTTCTGTCGAAAAGATTAGAAATACCCGTTTTTTACTTCTAACTATGAGTTTATCCCATCCTGCAAGCAATGTTACATATCGCCGTGATTTCTATGCGCAGTCTTCGTGCCGAGATCTGCTTTATCATGTGCAAGAAGTTTGTTTCACCATTCCGAGGATTGCAGCTTTCTTAGACAAACATAACTTAGAGTTTATTGGTTTTGAAAATGATACACCAGAAATCCAAAAACGCTACTTAGAAGCCTATCCATCCGACACACATAGCCGCTCACTAACCAATTGGCATGAATTTGAAAAACTAAATCCTCAATCTTTTGCTGGGATGTATCAGTTTTGGCTTAGAAAAAGAAACTAATCAGCGTAATATTCTTGTAAACTCTTAACCTGTGGTTTGTTCTTCTGCATATCGGCCACCGCTTCCACTGTAGCCTGTGCGGCTGCAATTGTAGTAACAGTAAAAACTTTGTAGAGTAGTGCAGTTTGCCGAATAACCTTATCGTCGGCGTGTGCCGCTTTACCAATAGGAGTATTGATAATTAGGTTCACATCACCATTGCGAATGTTATCGGTAACGTTGGGTCTTCCCTCATGGACTTTTAAGACTTCCTTTACTTCTAGGTTATTAGCCTGTAGAAAACTGGACGTGCCTTTGGTAGCAATAAGTTTAAATCCTAGTTCTATGAGCTTCTTAGCAATAGGAATAATTTTCTTTTTATCACGGTCATTTACGGTAATAAAAGCGGTTCCAGAAAGGGGAAACTTTTCTCCCGCTGAGAGCTGGGCTTTGGCAAATGCCCCACCAAAAGTTTCGGAGATGCCCATGGCTTCACCCGTAGACTTCATCTCTGGGCCAAGAATAGTGTCTTGCCCCGTAAATTTATTAAAGGGGAGCACGGCTTCTTTTACAGAGATATGCTTGGGGATAAACTCTTTAATTCCCAATTCCTTTATGGTTTTTCCTAGCATAATCTTGGTAGCCAGTTTTGCCCAAGGAATACCTGTGGCTTTAGACACAAAGGGCACCGTACGAGATGCACGGGGATTAACTTCCAAAATATAAACCTGTTTGTCTTTTATGGCGAATTGGATATTCATAAGACCGATTACGTTTAAGCCTTTGGCTAATAAATAGGTGGTTTCTTTTATTTCTTGAATAATTTTGTCATCAATATCAGTAATATTTCTAACGTAATTAACTTTATTTTTTCCAAAATT
>CAIUUT010000195.1 GCA_903902445.1 uncultured Candidatus Marinamargulisbacteria bacterium | reverse complement strand
GTTATTCATAAACAGCATGCACCACCAAATTCTCATCCTTATAAAAAACGTTCTTATCAACTTATGTTATTGAAAAAACAAATTGCTTAATTTATCAAAAAGTGACATTTCTACTTTGGGTTGACACCCTATATGCTAACTTAGTGTTCAAGCATATTGATTATTATTTAGCATAATTGTGAAAATATAGTTATTTTTGCTGCTTTTTCACAGTTATGGTGAGTAGCTAACAAAAAAGGCTCTTCGTTAGAAGAGCCTTTTTGCAGTTTCAAATCATGCTTTAAAAAACTATTTAACCCAAGGTCTGGAACTGAAATCTAGTTCCTTAAGGAGTTGTGCTGTAGTTTCTGCGCCAAGTTCTTTGGCTTTTGCGTGGCACATTTCTGCTAAGTCTAATTGTTCTTCACGTCCCATTGTTTCAGCTTCTTTTAATAGAAACTTGATGTGAAGTTTTGTTTTTTGGTCTGCAGTAATGGCACCTCTGTCCAGAGCAATGGTAGAGGCTGCAACAAAGCCCATTTCATCGACACGGCACTTGGTAGTGTAGAAGCCTTTTTTTCCACCTTCACGACTTCTGGAAACTGAACCTTCAGTATTTTGAGGAATACGATAATGAGTTGGAGTATCTGGAGTATAAACAAATTCGGCTCCACTGGCAGAGTAAACTAACCAGGTGTAGTAATCTTCGGAAACTTTTTCTCCTGGGAAAAGATGAGCATGCGCAATTTCGGTTAAAACGTTGGTGGCTGAAGTTAAGTTGGTATACCCTGTTTCAGTAGCAATTTTAATCCAAGTATCTTGTCCTTGTGGTGGTGCTGTATCGTGTGATTCTAAGATCTCCACAATAGATTGTGATAGTTTCTCACGTGGAACAACGTTATCGTGTTCATCAATTACTTTGAAGGTGCTGTAAACAACGCCAGCTTTTTCATTGGCTAAGAAAATTTTACGAGCTATTTCTACACGCTTTGGGTCAGCTAGATCGTCAGCGTCTAAAAATACAATAAAGGGGTGTCCATCTTTATATGCTTTTTCAATGGCCACGTTTCTGGCATGTCCTGGTCCATCACTATGAGGCATATTGATGACTTCCAATTTTCCAGCGAATTCTATTTCTAACTGTTTTAAATAGTCCTTAGCTTCTTGTGAAGGAGAGTTCCCATCGGCAATTAAAATCTTCCAATTGGGGTCTGTTTGATTTTTAATGGTATCTAAAGTCTTGCTTAACCATTGTCTTTCTAGACCTGAACCACCGTTACTCCAGTGTGGCATAATAAATGCAGCTGAACCATTTTTTAAATCGAATTTTGTCATCTTCTCTAACTCCATTTCTCTTTTAGATTTTAGTATCAGTTATGTAAATAATGATACTCTAGAATGCTCTTAGTTTCTGTGAAAAATGTCAAGATGTGAAATTAAGAAAATTAGCTTTTTTGAGATTTAAGATATGGTTTATTTAGGGTAAATCTAATTTCTTATTTAAAATAAAATATTTTAATTTATTTGTAATTTCTGGCGTAAGCTCTAGAGTGCTATGATTGCCTCCATTTAAAGGAATTAGATATTTAGGTTTATTAGCTTTTTCATATAATGCTAGGCTCATATTGTATGGAATTAAATTATCGTTTTTGCTATGCATAAACAGTATGGGAGCTGTTATTTTATCAATTATATTAATTACATTGAAATTACTTCTTTCCCAAATAAATGGTCTAATATAAAACGGAATAAAATGGTCAGATATTTCTTTTGCGGAAGTTATACTTGCAATACTTACAACTGCCCCAACCTGCTCTTTTGAGGCTAAGTTTAGTGCCAAATTAGCACCCAATGACCAACCAACTAGTATAATTTGTTTGGGAGAGTATTTTTTGTCATTGATTAAATAATTATATGCGGCATTAGTATCAAGGTATAAGTTAGCTTCACTTAATTCTCCACCACTTTTTCCATAACCGTGATAATCAATAACAAAGAAATCAATAGGAAATTGGTAGAAATAGTCAATAAAACCAATTGTATTTTGGATATTTCCACCATTACCATGCAAAAAGAGTATTACTTCATTAGATGAAGGATTATCTATGTACCATCCATTGATTTTAATGTTATCAGCAGTAGTTAAGTAAATATCTTTATAATCTATATTTTTGGAGGTTGGTGTTTGATTAATTTCTTTAATTGGATAAAAAGTTACAGATTTTTCAATTGAAGGTGTAATAAAAATATTAAATCCAATTACTCCACAAATAAGTCCAATTAATAAATTAATTTTTATCTCCTGAAAGCAAGCTTTAGTTAATATTATTCCATGCAGGGAGATTGGACATTTGAAGCTTAGCCAATTGTTTCGCTTCATTTTGTGGTATGTTTTTTGTTTTCATAATAAAATTAGTAAAAGACTCTAGCTTTTCTTCATAGCTTTGCATAGTGCCATTTGGAGTCATGCAGTATTTGCAATAATTTTTAGACACATCACCTAAGGCATAGTCATCTTTTTCAATCATTGGCATTCCACAAGCAATACACTTAATACTCATTGATTTCTCCATATATTAAATAATTTTATAAAAACATATTACCTTAAATTTAACTTTGTGACTATGTTCGAAGAATAGAGAGTTTAGTTGTTTTTATACAAATCAGAAATGAGTTTCTTTGCTATAAAATTAATAATAAGCAACAACATTCATTAGATTCTTATTCTACAATATTACTTTATAATAGAATAATAAATAATTTAATTCCAGTTGCCTAGAATTAAGTCGCTAGTTTGTATACATCTCTTGACTAAATAGATACAAACAGGTTTGCTTTGTATCTATTTAGACTAAAGAAGTTTAATAATCGTGAAAATATATTGATTATCGTTGAGTTTTCACTGTTATGTTGACATAATCGTGAAAACTCAATAAAATTCTACTATGACTAAAACACTTAGTGTCTATCAAAAAATTAATAGCTTAAGAGAGCGCTACTATGCGGCTTCAGTAGGCAAACAGTCGCTTCTCAAACTATTAAGCGAAACAGAAGTAGCCGAACAGGTTTATAACTCCAATGCTATTGAAAACAGTACGCTATCTCTGGAAGAGACAGAGAAGATATTATTGCAAATTGATCTTGACCGATATATTTCTGAACGGGAAATTTTCGAAGCCAAAAATCTAGCCAGAGTAGTTGCGTACATTGATGCAAAAGCAAAGGATCAAGAGTTTAATATCGAGATGATGCTACTACTTCACAAAATGCTGATTGCTAATATTCGAGATGACATTGCTGGCCGATTTAGAAAAGATGATGAGTGGGTAAAGGTAGCCAATCATATAGCACCAGGGCCGAAAGAAGTGCCTGGAAAAATTGAAACAATGCTTTCAAAATACCATGCAAGCAATCATGAGAACATCATTAAACGTATTGCCTTGTTGCATCTTTCTTTTGAACACATTCACCCTTTTGTAGATGGGAATGGACGCATCGGCAGAGTTCTAAATAATTACATGCTTATCAGAGAGGGATTTGTACCCGTTAACATTAAATTTATCGACAGAAAAATGTACTATGAGGCCTTTAAAGAATTTGATGCAACGGGCGACACAACTGTTATGGAGGGAATTGTCGGTAAGGCACTTACCAATAGCTACTATAAGAGACTTGCCTATTTGGAAGGCAAGGAGATTATTACACTCTCCGATTATTCCAAGAAAAACAAAATATCACATTCAAATTTGATAAATAAAGCAAACCGTCAAACTATCGAAGCCTTCCTAGAGAAAGGTGTTTGGAAAATAGGGATAACGGCAATCCTATGAATGAAGCTGAAACACGCGCCGAACTCATCGACCCCAAGCTAAAAGAAGCGGGCTGGGGCGTAGTTGAGGACACCAAGGTTTTGCGTGAATTTAATATCAACATCGGACGCATTCAACCAGGAGGAAGAGCCAAGCCTCTTATCGCTGACTATGTGCTGGTATACAAGAACCGAAAACTTGCCGTTATCGAGGCAAAAAGTGATCAATTAGAGGTTGGTGAGGGTGTAGCTCAAGCCAAGAACTATGCTCTAAAACTTCAGCTAGAGACAACCTATGCAGCTAATGGGCGAGAGATTTACCAAATATGCATGAAGACCTCAAGGGAAGGTCTTGTTTCTCGGTTCCCTACTCCAGAGGAGCTTTGGGATAAAACATTTGCCGAAGAGAATAAATGGCAAGAGCTCTTTGACCAAGTTCCCTATGAAAGTGTCGGCGGAACTAAAGGACTTCGCTACTACCAAGAAATCGCTGTTAATAATACTATGAAGGCGATTGCAGAGAATAAGACGCGTGTGCTCCTGACGCTTGCAACAGGGACAGGAAAAACATTTGTCGCTTTTCAGATCGCCTGGAAACTTTTTAAAGCCCGATGGAACCTGAAACGTGATGGCAGCAGACAGCCGCGTATTTTGTTTCTGGCTGATCGAAATATATTAGCCAATCAAGCATACAATGCTTTCTCGGCTTTTCCAGAAGACGCGTTAGTGCGTATTAATCCCAGCGAGATAAGCAAGAACGGACGAGTCCCCACCAATGGGAGTATTTTCTTTACGATATTCCAGACCTTTATGAGTGGCGCCGACAATACCCCGCATTTTGGACAGTATCCGACTGACTTCTTTGACTTCATTATTATCGATGAGTGTCATAGGGGCGGAGCTAACAACGAAGGTAACTGGAGAGGCATATTAGAATATTTTTCACCTGCTGTTCAGCTGGGCTTAACGGCCACTCCCAAACGACAAGAAAACGCTGATACGTATAAATACTTTGGTGAACCAGTCTATGTGTATTCGCTCAAGGAAGGTATTAACGATGGGTTCCTTACTCCCTTTAAGGTAAAGCGTATCAAAACGACCTTAGATGAGTATATCTACACTTCCGATGACTTTATTATTGAAGGAGAAGTCGAAGAAGGGAAAATCTATAAAGAACCTGACTTCAATCGCAGCATTGAAATCGTTGAACGTGAGCAAAAACGTGTTCAAGTTCTTTTGTCAGAGATGGATAAAAATGAAAAGACCTTAGTGTTTTGCGCAAATCAAAGCCATGCCAGACTTGTCCGTGACCTGATAAATCAATTTAAGGCAGTCAATCATCCCAACTACTGTGTCCGAGTCACAGCTGATGACGGAGCTCTCGGTGATGAATTTCTTCGTGACTTTCAAGATAATGAAAAGAGTATCCCTACTATACTAACCTCTTCTCAAAAACTTTCTACGGGTGTTGATGCAAGGAATGTAAGGAATATCGTTTTGTTACGTCCAATCAACCATATAATAGAATTTAAACAAATTATTGGCCGAGGAACACGACTCTTTGAGGGTAAAGATTATTTTACTATTTATGATTTTGTAGATGCCTACCATCACTTCCTTGACCCAGAATGGGACGGTGAGCCAATAGAGGATGAACCATGTGCGGTTTGTGGTAATAAGCCATGTACTTGTCCAAAAATACCCCATAAAACATGTGAAATTTGCGGACAACGCCCATGTGTTTGTGAAAAACCTCCCCCAGAACCATGCGACGAATGTGGTCAGACACCCTGTATATGCAAAAAGAACAAAAAAATAAAAATAAAGCTTCGTGATGGGAAAGTGCGTGAAATCCAGCACATGATAGCAACCTCTTTTTGGAGTGCAGACGGTAAGCCAATTTCCGTTGAAGAGTTCCTGCAAAACCTTTATGGAACATTGCCAAACTTTTTTAAGGATGAAGAGCAGTTTCGCACGCTCTGGGCGAATCCGTTGACTCGAAAAGTGTTTCTAGAGCAGTAATCTGAGGCTGGATATGGAAAAGACCAGTTGTCTGCATTACAGAAACTGATTAACGCCGAGAAAAGCGATTTATTCGACGTTTTAGAGTATGTTGAACTTACCCCGATATAGCGGACAGTAAAAAACGAGTATAGTATAGATATAAAAATAAAGGGGTAAGGAAATGATGGAACT
>CAIUUT010000194.1 GCA_903902445.1 uncultured Candidatus Marinamargulisbacteria bacterium | reverse complement strand
CTGAGTAATACCTGCGTTACTAACCTCTTTGTTGCTCTGTTTTTGCTGAAGGTCGACAAGGTTTTTCATATCTTTATTGAGTTGTTGGAGGGTTTGGTTAAGTGCCAGAATATTTTTAAGACCAATAGCAACGCCATTGCTCCCCATGTACTCGGCGTATACGTCACGCAAGGAAACGTTATAGTCTTTCAATTGTTCAAGTTGACTCTTTAGCTTGGCTTTTTCTAGGGCATCTTTAAGTTTGCTGGAATTCTCCCAAGCCTGACTAAAAGAATTAGCCACTAGGTTGATGTTGTCTTCCAGCACTTGTTTGTCAACGACATTAAACGAATAGTTAATTCTTGATTCAATGGTCATATTTAAGAGAGCGAGAACAGAGGCATAACCAAGGATTGTATTGGTCATAGTGAAATTTGAAATTTCACTATTCATTCTAGTGGAAGACTTATTAAGCCCCTCGTTAGCCAGTTTAATTTCCCTTTCAACAATGGGTAATAGATAGGCCAAATCGCTACTAATGTCAGCACCAAGGAGTCCTATTTTGTTAGCCAATTCGGGGTCAGGTGACTCTAAATACTGTATTTGTAAAGCTGCAAGTCCATTTTGTGTGTCAATTTTCTTTAAAATAGTATTAAGATGCTTAATAGTTTCGGCTACAAGAGTTTCATCAAGCTCTGTGGCGCTTTCAAGTAAATCTATGACACTTTTAATTGTGCGAACGGCATCGCTCTTTGTGTTGTTTACGGCTTTCTTATCAAGAAGCAACGGTATTCGAAGGGCGCTAATCCGAACATCTTTAATCCCATCACGCAGGTAGGAAATATCGCCCACCCCCATATTGGTTAGCATCACAAAGTCTATGCCTTCGACCAACTGCTGGGAAGTATTTTGTTGTAGTTTGCGAATTTGCGTATCGAGTAACCCCATTTGTTGTTTCGATACTCCCATCTTCCGACTAATCGATTTTGAAGATTGGCTCATATCCATAGAACCACTGGCCTTTATTTTTTCAATAACCATTTTTTTTGCATCATTAGTTAGTTTTTCAATAGACGACAGGTTGGCTTTGGTTTGTCCTTTCATTTTTGCCATTTCGGTTGAGACCTTAATTAAATCAGCCAGACTTTTATCACACAAGGCTGCTTGAATATTAAAGTCATTCTGATTCGTTACGGCGGTTAAGGAAAGGAAGTTATTGGCATGCTCCTGAAATACTCTTTGTTGACTCAGAGCTTTTATTTGATAGGGAGTGGTTTTCTTGGTTAGGGAATTGATGCTGACGTGAATGAGGCTAAATCCCACAAAACTTGCAGCTGATACAATTACCAAGGTGGCCAACATAAACGTTGAGCTCATTTTTAACTTGGATCGAATAGACATAATGCTTCCTCTTTATTGACTTAGAACGACATACAGAATAAGTATGCGATAAACTTCAAAGAACTGTCTATAGAAAACCAAGTAATTCAGATTATTTTCTACGGACTATGTCTAAAAAAAAATATTATGACTATACCTTGAACTGAGCGAGCTCAGAATGACTCTTTTTAGCCATATCGGACAGCTCACTGACTGAAGCCGTAATTTCTTCTGCGGCAGCGGCATTACTTTCCGCTACGTTTTTCAGTTGATTAATATTGGCGGAAACTTCCTCCATCAAGCCACTGGTGGATTCCATGGCTGTCACAATGTTTTGCAGCATATCATCGGTAGTTTTAACGGCCTCAGACACTTGGTTCATGTTGTTGTAAACCTTCTCGCTGGACTTGACGCCCTTTTCAGAATTGTG
>CAIUUT010000193.1 GCA_903902445.1 uncultured Candidatus Marinamargulisbacteria bacterium | reverse complement strand
TACCAAAGTGTGGGATATGATTTGTAAGTACTCTGGGGTTCCAGAATTTAAAGCAAATTACGTATCTGAAGCTTTGCAAATTTACCAAGCAGCTTGGTTGAAGGTTTACTATCCATCGGAATATGTATATTAAACGCTTCATTTTACCTATGAAGCAACCAAAGGCTTCATGGATAATTCACTAATTGCTGAGTATACTGGAAAGAAAATAATGGAGATGAAAATGCAACTAAACGGACTAACTATTTGGCAACAGGCCTCAGGTGACAATGACAGGAATTATACCGAGACGTGCTTAACTTGGGGAGTAATCTTGAATGGTCCAGGACACCACGGAGCTTGGCCCGCAGGTAAGGAAATAATTCAAAAAAATCAATCATCCAAGAAAGTTACTGACCTAAATCGATTTTATGAAGATATGAAAGATGAAGATATTGTTGTTTTAAGAAGAGGGACATCTGATGTTTATGGAGTAGGTATTATCCGAGGTGAGTATCAATGGAATGATGCTTTCGGAGATGTTGATGGATGGGATTTGCAACATGTAAGACGTGTTGACTGGAAATGGAAATCATTGGAGACACCTAAGTCTTTTCCTGTTTACACCTTAAAACTTGGAGATACAACCCAAGTCTGCGATTCTGAAGCTGTGCTCAAGTGGATTGTTGAGCTTAACTTAAATAGTATTCCTGATGGATATTTGCCAGATTTATCTAACTTTAGGCAGAAAGAAACAGCTCAAGACGAAATTATGGAATATCTGTTTGATAAAGGAACGGCAAATGGATCTATAGAGAATCTTGTTCAAGTAATTGATGATTTACAACGAATTGCTAGATGGTATCTAAAATTTTCAGACCCATCGGAGTTTGAAACAGAAGCCTATCTTATTGTTCCATTATTCAGAGCATTGGGCTGGACTCCACAACGTATGGCTATTGAGTGGCATAATATTGATATTGCTCTGTTTGATAAACTTCCTAGAAGTAATGGAGGATTGATCGCAGTAGTTGAAGCAAAGAAAAAAGGATATTCTTGTCTCAATGCAAAATCACAGGCGATGACATACGCTAAAGATAAGTTAAATTGCAATCGGCTTATAGTCTCAGATGGTTTGCGTTATGGCGTATTCTTAAAAAAAGAAAACGAGTATACACTTCATGCTTACATGAATTTGACAAGATTCCGAGATTCTTATCCAATATATGATAAATGCGAGGGAATTATGGAAGCATTATGGGTAATGACACCAGACTGGAAGCCATAGTTATTATCTTAAAGGAGAAAAATAATGACCAATACCTATCAACAACTATTAGCTAAAATTACTAACCGTCAAAAGGAAGTAGCCACTTTAGTAGACTTCCTCGAAACACAAACCACATGGCTGACAGCCCCTGCTAGTACCAAATTTCACCTTAACCATGAAGGCGGACTACTACAACATTCTGTGGGTGTAGCCAATACTTTGCTTAAGCTAAAAGAAACTTTGGCTCCCAAAATCAGCGAGGAGAGTTGTGTTATCGTGGGACTCTTTCATGACCTTGGAAAAGTCGGTTTTCCTGGTATTCCCCATTATCTAAAAAACACAAATGAATGGGAAATTAAAAACCGCAACAAAACCTATATGGTTAACCCAGAAAGTATAAGTATCAACCTTGCGACACAGAGTATTTATCTGATCTCTAAATATGTAATGCTATTCCCCGAAGAAGTGCAGGCCATTGCTGCCCATGACGGACTTTATCCCACCCATGGAGGTGTGGTTAATTTAGAATACCATCAAGAAGAAACTCCACTTTTACTGCTTTTGCATTTTGCCGATAGGTGGACAGCCTCGGTGCTGGAAGAAAAATGTCCAATTAAGGAGCGATAATTTTGAAACATGTACTAATTGTAAATGATGACGGTATTCACTCCCAAGGAATTCATGTTCTGAGCCAATATTTCCTAGAAAAAGGTTGGCAAGTAAGCGTGGTAGCTCCGGCGGATAACCAAAGCGGCAAGGCTTTTTCTATTACCATTGCGCAACCTGTAAAGTTAACTGCTAATAGCGATAACCACCTTGATGATTTTAAGCGTTGGACGGTACACGGAACACCAGTGGACTGCGTGAAACTAGCTTTATACAAGCTACTCCCCAAATATCCCGATTTAGTAGTTTCGGGCATCAATGCGGGAGCCAATACTGGTTTTAATATTCAATATTCGGGAACCGTAGCCGCGGCTCTGGATGCGCAGGCACATGGTATTCCGGCCATTGCCCTTTCTATTGATGAATATTTTCCCAAGGAAGAGCATTATGTACATTGTATTGAGGTGCTGGACTGGCTATTAGCACATTGGGATTTGGACGCAACCTTTGTGCTGAATATAAATATCCCTTCTACGCATTGTGGTAGCCCTTCTGAATTTAGCCGGATTACCTCACGGCTAATGCATAAGCCGAACGGACAATATCAGGAGGTCTCCAAATCTAAGCATCAGCTCTGTGAAGTAGAAGGCACCTTTAACGCAGAACATCCTGAAGATACAGACGTTGGTGCCTTATCGCGTGGACTGGTGTCCATAACGCCGATTAAACTAAGTTATGATACCCAGCCTGGACATGAAAAGTTAAAAACGATATTTAATAAATGAGGGAAATAATTGTTTATTCCAATCTGGGCAATAGTCATTTTTATCCTTCTTGGTCTGATTTACGGCTTCCAACGTGCCTTTCAGATGCTTATACTGCTTTTCATAATCTGTTTACTAGGTTGGCTGGTTTTTTGGGGGTTAATGATATTAGTAGCAATTGCAATTATGGTTAAGGGGTAAAATATAAAGGAGGAAAGGATATGAAAAGTAAAATAGATGAATTGTTTGGCTTATTGGATGACTGGAGAAATCTACCTGCATATCAACTAGAAAGGAGAGCAGATATTTTCTTTGGATTGTATTTAAAGGACATCTTAAGTAATCACTTTAATGAAGAAATTATGAAAAATGATGAATTGGTTGTTATCCCTGAGTTTCCATTGCTAAAGAAAGTTACTCAGGAAAAAGATAAAGAAAATTATTTAAGCAACAAAGTAGACTATTTTGTTTGGAATAAGTCAAAACAGATGGGGTATTTTGTAGAATTAAAAACAGATACAAAATCAATCAGAGGAAAACAGCATGCATATTTACTTGATGCAACTTGTGACGATTTATATAGCATAATTAACAATATCCTTAGAATAATTATAGAAAGTAAAAGTTCATCCATTAAATATCTCAATTTATTAAAAAATTTACAGGTTGCAGAGGTAATTGAAGGGTTTATAACTCCAAAAACAAAAACATGGAGAAAAGAGCTTAAACATCAAACAATTAAAGTCCCAAAAATAATTGCCAACAAGAAGATAAAACTTGTATATATTTTACCAAAACAATTTGGTAATAATATAACATTTAATGAAATATATTTTTTATTGAAAGAAAGAAGAGATGGCCTCTCTGAACATTTTTGCAAAGCTTTGATTAAATGGGAGAACGAGGTTTAAATGAAACCTAACTCTATCGACCATCACTCTTTAATCCGTACCTACGAATTGGATGAAAATAAAAATATCGACAAAGAGAGTATGTATATTTTACAATCTATAATAAATCTAATATGACAAAAATTGATAAACATATTCAATCCGAGGATTACCAACAGTTTCTTACTGAGGTAGTAAATTTAGTGCAAAAGCACCGTGTGCTAGCTGTGCAAACCGTGCAAACTTTTTCTAATCAATTGTACTGGAACATAGGTGAATTAATTATTCAAAAACAGAAAATGCATGGTTGGGGTAAATCTGTTGTAGAACAATTAAGCCAAGATTTGAACCAAATAATCGGTGAGGGCATAAGTTGGTCGCCTCGTAATCTTTGGTTCATGAGACAATTAGTTGATGAATATGCAAATCTGAAACAGCCTGTTTCAGAAATAGAAAATATGAAACAACTTGTTTCAGAAGTTCCTTGGGGTCACAATATTTTGATATTGCAAAAAATTAAAGATACCAAAGCACGTATTTTTTATTTACAAACTACCATTAAAAACAGATATAGTCGTTCGGTTTTATTACACCAAATAGAAGCTGATGCTTATGGAAAATATTTATTACATCCCTCGCAACACAATTTTGCAACAGCCTTGCCTGAGCATTTGTTGGAGCAAACTCAAGAAAGCATTAAAAGTGTATATTCTCTGGATTTTTTGGACATAAATAAACCTATTACCGAAAGACAATTGGAAAACACAATGGTTGAAAAAGTAAAACGGCTAATGATGGAATTGGGCTACGGATTTTGTTTTATCGGCAATCAATATCCTCTAATATTAGGTGAAAAAGAATATTTTGTAGACTTGCTTTTTTACCACCGCATTCTTAAATGTTTAGTTGCAGTAGAATTAAAGGTAACAGAGTTTGAGCCAGAATTTGTTGGCAAACTAGATTTTTATTTACAACTGATAGACGAGCAGTTAAAACAGCCAGATGACCAGGCAAGCATC
>CAIUUT010000192.1 GCA_903902445.1 uncultured Candidatus Marinamargulisbacteria bacterium | reverse complement strand
GACGAGAGACGTGAGACGTAAGACGTAATGTTGCGGCGAATAATTATTCGCCGTTGTTTGCGCTGGTAAGTTGATTCGAGTGGGAAGAATAATCCTTGTTTTTACATTTTCAAAGGCGTAGTATGTAGTAAAGGAAGTTAAGTTTTATGAATAAATTTGAGTCATCCATTATAGAAACCATTCACGAACGCAAATCCGTGCGTTCTTACAGTGATACCCTAGTTGACCCCAAAGTTCTTCAGGAAGTTTTGTCCTTTGCTACAGATAACTCGGTCGGGCCCTTTGGAAATAAAGTGAGTTTTCAGCTGGTAGATGCCGAGGGTTTTGACACGAAATCCATGAAGAATCTAGGCACATATGGAGCAATTAAGGGGGCTAGAAGTTACTTAGTGGGTAGCGTTAGTCCTGCTGACAAGGCTATGGAAGACTTTGGTTTCTGCATGGAACATGCCATGTTGAAAGCAACTTCCTTGGGACTAGGAACCTGTTGGCTGGGTGGATTTCTCAACCGCAGTACTTTCGCAGAATTATGTAACATTGGGTCTAAGGAAATTATCCCAGCAGTGACCCCTTTGGGATTTGCGGCTAAAAGAACCACCCTGCGCGATAAACTTATTCGTAAAGCCGTAGATGGCAATAATCGGCGGCCATTTTCTACGCTCTTTTTTGAGGATGATTTTACACCTCTAACTTATATAGAGACAGACTCTGCTCATGTTCTTCTTGAAAGTGTGAGAAGGGCCCCCTCCGCTTCCAATAAGCAACCTTGGAGAATAGTCATAAGCTCGGAGGCCATGCATCTCTATCTGGAGGAAGATGCCGCTTATAATCATCGATTCGACCCAGTATTAATGCAAAATATCGACATGGGGATTGCCATGTCACACTTAGCACTTGCTGCCAAAGCCCAGAGCTTGCAAGGTAAATGGACGCAGCTCAAGGTTGTTTCTATGCATGAGAAGTATCAATATATTGCCAGTTGGGTTCGTTCTACTTAGTTAGTAATAGCGGCTATTTTCTTGCCAATGGGGCAGCTTTCAATATGGGCACCCGGAAGGTAGCCTGTGCTCATTAAGAATTCGTTAACGATTTCTCCCCCCGTAAAGCGGAAGGTCTTTTTGAATAGCTTCGTCCACTCCTCTTTCGAGCGAGGGTGGTGGTGATTGAGCCACTTTTTAAAGGAACCAAATTCTTGCTGTAAGGTTAGTATGACCTTGGCGTTGTGAATCGCGGCGTCTATTTTTAAGCGATTGCGGATAATGCCGGCATCAAGCAGCAGGCGCGCTCTGTCTGCCTCTTGGTAGGCGGCAACAGTCTTTATGTCAAATTGGTGAAAGGCTTTTTGAAAGGCGATTTGTTTCTTTAAAATGGTAAACCAGCTTAGCCCCGCTTGGTTTATTTCCAAAACAAGGCGCTCAAATAACTCGTTGTCTTCGTCAATAGGGAAACCGTAGGCCGTGTCATGGTAGCGACGGTGGAGATGGTCTGGCTCCATGGCTTCAACGGCTTGGCAGTAACTTTGAGGTTTTTCCATGTACTACATTTTAGCATTAACGGGTGGATATCGTTAGAGTTGTTCTTTTCAGGGAGGGATATTATTAAAAAGTTACGCAAATATAAACAATAAGAAATATATTTGTAATAATAGTAAGTTATTGTTATGCTGTGTATTAGTTTGATTAAAGGAGCTTAATATGGCGAAAAAAGAGAAGAAATCATTTAGTTATTATATACGTGCGCTGCATAGGGATATTGGCTTTTTTGCCATAGGTCTTATAGTTATTTACACCTTAAGCGGTATATCGCTTATATATAGGGATACTAGCTTTTTGACCTATGAAAAGAATGATGAGAAGAAACTATCTGCTAACTTAAGTGTGGATGATTTAGGCGAAGCGTTGCATTTAGAAGATTTGAAGGTTACGAAAGTAGAGGGCGATGTACAATATTTTAAAGCAGGTACCTATAACAAAGCTACTGGTTTAGCCCAATATACAAAAAAATCAGTTATATTCCCTTTTAATAAATTTATAGAACTGCATAAAACCTCCACTAAGGGTAAAGTGCATTTGTTCGCTACTATTTTTGCTGGACTGCTTTTTTTCCTAGCGGTGTCTTCTTTCTGGATGTTTAAGCCAGGGAGTGCTTTATTTCGCAGAGGATTATATATCGCAGTTGCTGGAGTCGTCTTCTCTTTGATATTACTGTTTGCAAAATAGGCTTTTTCTTTTCTTTGAGTTAAGCTAGCCTATCGTTAAAAGTATCGCCATATTTTCCTTTGTATGGAAATAAATAGCGCTTACCCCAGAATCGCTGACAGTTTATTGTTTATATAAATATTTAGCTACATTTTTTACACTAATTTTCCATATTTTTTAACAAATTAAGACACTCCATTTTTAGGGGTTATTAATAACTATTTTCTTCTCCAATATATGCTCAATTGCGCTCTACAAACGATGAAATAAAAGAAATGTTTAAGTTTATTAAAAGAGGGTATAAGAGTAATTGAAGGTGGGGGAAATGAATACTAATAATGCTCTTTTTAGGTT
This sequence comes from uncultured Candidatus Marinamargulisbacteria bacterium, assembly GCA_903902445.1. Lineage (GTDB taxonomy): Bacteria > Margulisbacteria > Riflemargulisbacteria > GWF2-35-9 > GWF2-35-9 > CAIUUT01. The sequence continues at coordinate 17,067 of CAIUUT010000192.1, read as the reverse complement.
TGTATTAGGTATTGTTTTTACATATTTAATGACAGCCTGTTCTTTTTCAGAAATTATTGGCGGTTATGCCACTGATTTTACGGACTATGGAGCAGGCGCTAGAGTCTTAGCGCTTGGAGGTGCGGGCCGTACTTTAATTGATGATTCTTCAGCTGGTTACTACAATAGCGCACTTTTACCCGAAATGATTGATATTAATTTTACGGGGATGACCACAACCTTAATGGATGTAACTAAGTATAACTATTTTGGTATGTCACTGCCTATTGGTGAAAAAGAAACGCTGGGTATAAATTATGTGGGATTACAAATGGATGGGTTGGAGTTACACACTAATTCTTCGTCCACTCCAGAGGGATATTTTACCGTGGGGAACACCGCCTTAATGATTAGTTATGGTAAAAGCGTGTTAGATAACTTGAATTTGGGAATTGCTGCAAAATATGGACAACGAAAGGTTTATGATAGCGAAGATGGATTTTTGACCTTTGACTTGGGCTATTTGCTGAAATTTGATAATCTACTTTTTGGTGGAAATGTTAAGAATATTTTTACTCAAAAATTTGGTGCTGCGTCAGATGACAAGTTTGATTTGGATGCTGACGTGGGGGTGAGTATTCGTTTTGACAAATTAGTGATTGGCTTGGATGTGGCCAGAATATTAAGAGGTGGTCCAAGTTACTATGCTGGTGCTGAGTATAGTGTTGTTGAACTTAATGATAGTATTGGCCTAAAGTTACGAGGCGGTATGAATGCCAATAATGATATTAGTATTGGCTTGGGCGTGAATATGGTTCCCATTAATTTGGATTATGCCTATGTGGTAAAAGCGACGGGGCAAGAACACGTGTTTTCAGCGGGTATTCAGTTTGATGATAATGCAAAACGTATTAAAAAAATGAAAGCTTTGGAAATGTATAAGGAAGCATTATTGGTATTAGGCAAGCGTAATCTACCTGCCGCGATTAAAGTGATTAACAATGGGTTGAAAATTGACTCTGATTCTATTGAGTTGCGAAGTCTTATTACACGTATAGACCAAACGTCTAAGTATATGGATGCCAAGGATTTGAATTTTAATAAGCCAAATTATGCCACTTTATATAATGATGGACTATACGCTTATATATTAAGAGACAACGAAAAATCATTAGAAAATACCGAGTACTTAATTTTGAAAACAAATAATCAAAAAATAAAAGACTTAAGGTCGATGATAGAATTTAACGAAAAGAAAATATGTAAGTATCGAGATAAGGACGTTGTTGGCGCCTATTTTGAGGAATCACTCGCCTCATTAATGGTTGATAAGTTAGAAGAAGCCAACGCGTTACTAGAAAAAATATTATACTTAGAGCCCAATAACATATTAGCCCTGAAAAGATTAGGTAGTAACTACTATGTGTATGGTAATAAAGAAAAAGCGGTGTCGTTATGGAAGAAAGTACTGACCATCGCACCAAACGATGAGGAAGTAAAAAAGCTTATCGCTACAAAGAAATAACAATTTTTAAAACGGATTGTAAGCTTTGATTAAGAAAATGATCGTTGCAGGGTGCGTTTATAGAAACCATTGAAATGTAGCCCTAAATTTGTTAGCCTATAGCCTAGAAAGGTTGCTTTGTGATTAAAAAATTACTTATTTTATTGCTTTTGACGTGTACATTTGCTGTTGAAAATGGAAGCTATGTATTACGTCATTTGCATTGGAATAAGGATTACTACAATGATGCTTCAATTAATTATCAAAAATTTTCTGTATTAAATGATCGATATGTTAATTTCAACTCCCCTCAAGGCAATTTTATTGTTGATAAGAGTTCAATTTTTAAGGAATTCGATTTAGGCTTATTGGATTACGAAAATCCACATATTCTTAGTGTAACAGCCCTTGACTATATTATATTAGGCGAAGCAGTAACCGTGGATATTTTGATTAGCAAACCCTTGCAAAACTGGGGCGCCAAGATTGATGGTGTTACGCCAAACAAGATAACCTATTTTGATCAACACTTGTATTTGCTGCATCGACCGGATTTCGCCGATGATAAGGTGCTTTCTGTGGATGTTACTTTAGTTGATATGGGTGGTAATATGGCCGAGCAATTTATATCATTCAATTTATATGTAGATAGTTTTATTCGCAAAATAGCCGAACAAAAAATTACAGATAATGATAGCTTGTTTTCAGAAACAATAGCGGGTAAGACTAGGGCTAGGTTCTTGATGTTGTCGATTAAGTCAAATGAATATCCGTTGGTTATCGATAATATCGTATTAAAGACTAATATTGATCCAGTTCTAAATCCTTTTACGGAGCTTTCAATCTTAGCAGTTAGTGAAAATAGCTATGTAGGATATCAGACGGCTATTACCCCCAATATGGGTGTTCAAGTTCCCTTGCTTTCAAGTAATGTTATTGATACCAGTGAAAAACGATATATTTTGTGTTATAGCTTAAATGATACCTTCCCTTTAGGCGCCACCTTCAATATCGATTTGCTGAGTGTTGCTGTGCATAAAGTTGCAGGTAATCAACGACAGTTTGTTATTACGACAAACCTGAATAGTGTGGAAATTTGTGCTGTTCCTAAAACCAAACCCATTATTATTCAAAATATTGTGCCTGAGTATATTGGTTCCAGGACCATCATAGACCCAACCGTCGTGTACGAACTGGGACAAGGTACTGTCAATGAAATGAAATATAGGATTTTTGATGTAACTTCTGGTAATATCGGCAATTGGTATAGTGTTTTAAATCCTACCAGTAGTTTAGCTATGGCCACGATCTCTCCCTTACAAACCTACAGCCAGGCTGCGGCAGTCAAACAAAGTAAATTAAGCTCTTCCTTGGTGGGGGTGTCCAGTGAGGCAAAACAAATAGAACAACAAATCCGAAACCTTGCATTTACACATAATCATAATTATAAGATTGCCTTCATGTTAATCGGTAGTGATACGAGTAGGGTCATAAGTAGTAATAGCTTTCTAGTGGATTTAACAAAGCCAGATAGACCCAGTAAGAACAACCTAAGAGGTAAAGTTTATAGCAAAAATATGGCACTCGAGTCAGCTACAATCAATATATTTAAAATAGATATGGATGTTCCTCAATGGTTTGATATAGAAAGCGGACTCTCAGGTTATAATCTTCTAGGTAAATCTGCAACCGATCCTAAATTCATAGACTATGCCAGCGGTAATCTTTCCACAACTACTGGGGTGCAAAGTGTGGTGTTAACGCTGAGTAATACAATCCATACGTTTATCTATGCCGTTCAGAACAAAGCGGGAACATGGTCAGATTACAGTGATGAACTTTTGGTTGACTTGCGCTCAATTGGACAAGGTAATGTGCTGTACAATAGTCCAAATCCGTTTGATAGCAGAATCCAGAATACGACCATTTACTACACGCTTCAATCTAACTCTGATGTGGAGATTAAGATATATGATATGCTGGGATATTTAGTTAAAATCTATAGTTATAAATCGGGGCTGACGGGTGGCCAAATTTCAAACCAATTAATTTGGGATGGCACCAACTCTCTGGGCGCAAAGGTTAGCAAGGGTGGATATATCTTAATACTTAAAGCTACGGATCCTAATGGAAGTAAAACCGAAAAGAGATGCCTAATCGGTGTCATACATTAGCGTAGCTCTCAGCCATTAGCTTTTAGTAGTTAGTTTTTAGTAAATGGTGAATATGCGCGAAAGACTTTGAGCTCTTGCTACCAGCCTTCATACTTGCGTTTCTCCCGATACTCTCTGTCTAGTTTAGAATAAGCAGTATATTCGGTGTCTAACTGTTCCTTAGTTAGCGTAATAAAATTTTTTGTTTTCAGGTTAAGACAGTTTGCCGTGCCGTTATCATTCCATTTTCCAAACATCAACTTTTCCTTGGTTTCTTTGTGAAAGTATTCCATGCCTTTTTTGTATATTTGTTTTTTTACCTCGGACATGTGATTAATATTATCACAGATAATATTAATCGGTGAATAGTGAATAGTGAATAGTGAATAGTGAATAGTGAATAGTGAATAGTGAATAGTGAAGGGGGAAGACGTGAGATGAGAGACGTAACGTTGCGGCGAATAATTATTCGCCGTTGTTTGCGCTGGTAAGTTGATTCGAGTGGGAAGAATAATCTTCCTTTAATAATAGTGAATAGTGAATGGTGAAGGGTGAATGGTGAATGGTGAAGGGGGAAGACGTGAGATGAGAGACGTAACGTTGCGGCGAATAATTATTCGCCGTTGTTTGCAATTAATAATGGTGAATGGTGAATGAGGAGAAAAATATATATAGATAATTCGTTGCATTTATTTGTAATCTTGGCCGATATATTGATATATCAAATATTGAAAGGGGCTACAAAATGGTTATTAAATTAAATGAGGTAAGATGTCCAAAATGCTACAGTGAGAATTTTATTGTGCCTAATGATATGAGGGATGCAAGCGAAAATGAATATTACTGCTTTGCTTGTGATGAAACCTTCTCCTTAGAAAAAGCGTATGTAACAACTCAGGAATTTGAGATTAAAATCTAGCAAACTAGCAAAGCGAAATAAACACCTCCCCCTCCCCCCCATTGGTGTTTATTTCGCTTTTGTACTTTCTTCACCCTCAACTATCAGCTACAATTAACAAAGTATGAAACTGTTTACGAAGAAGCTATTTGGTCTATTCTTATTATTCACGCTTTTGAATGTGCGAGTGCTATTAGCAAGTCAAAGTGTAGCTGCGAATAATAGTCAGTGGTTAGAAATAGCCTATTGCGATTTAGTCGACAGGTCAACCATTATTAGAACAGGCCAGCCTTTGTTTTCTGTTCTTGGAGTGGCAGGGTTAAAAGCAGCGATGCAGCCCCTGCTCGACAAATACTCCTACTTGTTGGAATATGCCGTAGAACTGGTAAATAATGACGTTCAAAATTATAAAAATATTGTGGATTTATATCCTCTAGGGACTCGACAGCCTGCTTGGGTGGCTTTGTTTCGAAGTGGAATGATGTCCGCCTTTAGCGATAATAATGGACACGTTCGACTGTATTTGCAAGGAAAAGATCCCCAAACAACCTACTACAATAATTATTCAGTGGTTCGCCATATGCTCAATACTGTGAAACCGGCGTGGGGTAGTTTACGCGTAGAAGTATATGCTTTTGAAAATATTTATGCCAAATTAGAGCTTAGGCTAAACCCTGTACCGTTTGTTATTAAAGGGACCTACTTTGGTCTGCCCGCTGGTAAAGTGCCGTTAGATTTATCTGGGTTAGCAGATTTCTTTAGACAAGGTGGACAGCTGGAGGGGGCGAGTATGGGCAAAGATGGCCTGCACTTGTTCGCTAAAGAAGGGGATAAACAAACTCTGGCTGGACAGTCCTTGTCTTTGTCTGACTTAGCAGTCGCCTATAGGGCAGTTTTTCATGCAGGAGAGAATAAGGCGTTTATTAGCTTAGATCCTCACATAGATGTTACAAAGGCTAAGGTGAACTTTGGCGGTTTACTGGAAGATACTCGGATTGGTTCGGTGGTTTTAGAAGCCGACAAACGGTTTAAGACAATTACAAGTGGACTTGACCCTAATACCAATACGGATATTCGGGAATATACCCGGCAATATGTCCCCCACTTTTTAACGATGACTGAGCGCGATTTTCTGGGAAGCGAGGCTACGAAAGGTTGGGTGAAAACGAGGTTTTGGTTCTACCCAGACTCGATTGAGGTTCAAGCCGATGAGAGCAACCGCTGGGCAAGGATTGTTAACCCCCATTTTTTAGCGGATGCGGAGAGAAGTCGAGACGATTTTAACTCCTTGGCGGAGTTTGAAAAAAAGAAAAAAAGTATGTTGTTACCAAGTATTAGAACAAATATTGAGGACATTAACAAAAACTACGAGGAGTATGCCCAAGCCTTTTTGGAATTGCGCGAATTATTAGTAGTTGGACGAATAATGGCCATTTGCAGTTGGCTGCAAAAAACAGATACTTCCAAACTAGATATGGATGGCCTACTGGCCGTGGAGTTGCCAAGTATGAGGACACAGAGGGAGCGTGAACAAATGGTGCTGGTAACCTATCTAAGTACTGGGAATTATCAGAAGAATATGGAGGTAATAAAGAAAAACATGCAGATATATTTTTTAACCCCTGAGTTAAGCAAAAGCTTGAAAGAGGTGTTTTCCGATGCGCAGGATTTGGCAGGGTTTCTTAGTTTGAAAAATGTGCAGGGTGAAAGTAAAATGTTAAAGGAACAGGCACAGAAGCTATGGAGTAGTCCAAAAAGAGTACGAGACGTGATTCAAACCAGAGCAGATTTAGAAGCATTTGCGATGTATAAGGCCAATATCCTACAAGCTAAAAGGAAAAAGGACAGCGAGCTAACCAGTATTGAAAAAACGTATAAAGAGTTGTCGGATACAAATGATGCCTTAGGCGAATACGTGAAGAAAATTGGACAGCTGCAGGAATCGCTTAAAGCGCAAGCCGTAGTCAGCGAAAGTGCTATGGTTGAATTAAGAGCCATTACAGAAAAATATAATGATTTGGTGAATAAGCATCAAGCACAAGTCGAGGTCTTCAATCAGCGAGTTTCTGTGTATAATAGTAACTTCAATCGTTGGCCTGTTTTTATGGAAATAGGCGGAGGTATTAACTTGGAGTCACAGTATTTTAAAATTACTAAGGTCAAAGATAGCCAGCAGTTAAACGCTATGAAAGAAGCTTCGGCCCAGCATACTACGCACTGGAAAACCGACGCTAAAGAAGAAAAATGGATAACCAATAAAGTGGCCAGTAGTGCGGGGCAAGAGCAACAAAAAGGCAGATTAGTCTCGAAGGTTACCTCCCTTTTTAAGATGCCGCAAACAGCTTCTAAGCCGAATGTGAAGCAAGCGCAGCCACAGATTCAAAATGTGCCGCAAATTGCTAAAGTAAAGCCGATTATCGCCATAAGTAATCAGCAGCGGGTTATCTATGTGTCCTCAAGCGAGGAGGGTGCAAGCAAAATTAGAGGTGAAATGGTCAACGCCAATCGCATTGTCTTTAAGAAAAATGAACAGTAATATTGAAAAGAAGGGGATACCGTCAATGAATAATCAACCCTATAAAAAACCAAATACTTCGTGGGAGAATAGTGCGCAAAAGTATCATCAAATAGTGGGGGAAGAGGGCCACTACTACCATAAGGCCGTGGTTATTCCCAAGTCTCTGGATCTTTTGAAACTAAGTAAAGATGCTTCAGTGTTGGATCTAGGGTGTGGACAGGGTGTGTTTTCACGAGTGATCCCCAAAGGGGCTTACTATTATGGGGTGGATATATCTAAATCACTAATTAATACTGCCAAACAGCTAAAAGCTTCAACTGACATGCAGTTTAACGTGCAGGACATCACGAAAGAATTTACGTTGCCGAAAACAGACTTTTCTCATTGTCTTATTATTTTAGCCCTGCAAAACGTGGAAGAGATAAATGTGGTTATGGCCAATGCTGCACGTCACCTAGAGTCTGGCGGAAAATTCCTAATTGTGCTGAATCATCCAGCGTATCGGATACCCCGGCAGTCGAGTTGGGGGATTGATGAACAGAGTAAGCTGCAGTATCGCAAGGTCAATAAGTACATGAGTCCTATGAAAATCCCGATCGATATGGCACCAGGAGCCAAGGATCGGAAAACGCTGACGTGGTCATTTCATTTTCCGTTGTCAACGTACAGCGATTGTTTAGCCAAGAGCGGATTCTATATGGAACGAATCGAAGAGTGGGTCTCTGACAAGCAAAGTGCGGGCAAACATGCCAAAATGGAGAATCGGGCGCGCGATGAGTTCCCCATGTTTATGGCGATTTTGGCAGCGAAGAGATAGTTTAAAACTATCAGCATAATTCCCCGACACTGCTCATTGTAGACTAGCAAACATAACTGTATAATTTAGAGCAGCATGGCCGATACAAATATTAAATCAACGAGTGGCGTTTCCAACGACTTTTTTATGATAGGCGGAGTACTTTTAGTACTCGTCATGCTCTTGGTTCCGCTCCCCCCCATGATTATTGACCTTCTTGTGGCGCTGAACTTTACCATTTCCGTCATGATTATGCTGGTGGCCATGTATTCGCAAGGGGCTGTAGAATTTAATGTATTTCCTTCTTTTCTTTTAATCATTACTTTATTTCGTTTAGCGCTGGGCATCTTACTTACTAGAGCCCTTCTTTTGGCTGCCAATGCTGGAAATATTGTGCAAACTTTCGGTTCCTTCGTGGTGGGAGGTAACTATGTTGTTGGCATTATTATCTTTATTGTTCTGGTGGTTATTCAATTTGTGGTTATCACGGGCGGTGCGCAACGAGTAGCGGAAGTTGCCGCCAGATTTACTCTAGACGCCATGCCTGGTAAGCAAATGGCCATCGACGCGGATTTAAACGCTGGTATTATCGACGAGGTTTCAGCCAAGAAAAGGCGTATGGATGTATCCAAAGAAGCGGATTTTTACGGAGCCATGGACGGTGCTACAAAATTTATTCGTGGAGATGCGATAGCCGCCATAATTATTATTATTGTAAATATTTTGGGAGGGTTTATTATTGGCGTCATGCAGCTTGGAATGACGCTGATTCAAGCCTTGCAGACTTATACGTTGCTGACAGTAGGTGCTGGTCTCGTGTTGCAAGTGCCCGCTCTGCTTATTTCTTCGGCTACAGGTATTATTGTTACTAAAGCCACCTCCGATAAAAGTTTGGGGCAAGATATCGGGAAGCAAATGTTTTCCAATCAACGCGTATTGTATGTTTGTGCGGTGCTTAGTGTTCTCGCCGCCATAATTCCAGGAATGCCCAAAATTCAGTTCATTTTATTGGCTGCTCTTTTTGGTTATTTAGGCTACAACTTTGAAGCGGTTGCCAAAAAGGAAGAGGTTATGGTTTCAGAAGCCAAGGAAAAAGAAAAGGCAGCGGTTCCAGCCCCTGAAAAAATTATCCCCGCGGTGCAAGCCGATGCTATGGAAATGGAAATTGGTTATGGTGTTATTCCCTTGGTTGACCCCAAACAGGGTGGGGCGCTTTTAGAAAATATTACTTCTATGCGCAAAAAAATAGCCTCAGAGTTGGGGATTGTTGTTCCCCCCATACGAATAAGAGATAATATTTCTCTTAAGCCAAACAATTACCTTATTAAAATAAAAGGGGCAGAAGTAGCAACGGGAGAGGTCATGATAGATCGCTTTTTAGCTATGAATCCAGGGAACGCTACCGATAAGATTTCAGGTTTCGATACGACCGAGCCCACCTTTGGTTTGCCTGCTGTATGGATAAGTGCTGCCGATAAGGAAAGAGCGCAAATCTCAGGCTATACAGTAGTTGATGCTCCTTCGGTTATTATAACGCATATCACAGAAGTAATTCGCAATTACGCGGCGGAACTATTAGGCAGACAAGAAGTTAAATTACTCACTGAAAATGTGAAGAAAACCTATCCAGCGGTAGTCGAAGAGTTGGTTCCAACGTTAATGGGGTTGGGCGAGATTCAGAAAGTGTTACATAATCTACTTAAAGAGCGTGTGCCAATAAGGAATCTGGTGTCTATTCTGGAAATCTTAGCTGATAACGCCAAGGCCAACAAAAATATAGATTCGCTTACTTCCTATTGCCGGCAGGGATTGTCTCGGGTTATTACCAAAATGTATCAGACTCCAAAGGGTGCCATTGTGGCGATTACCTTAGATCCCTTATTGGAGCAAAAGATTGCCGATTCTATTCAGTTTTCGGAACAAGGGGCTTTCACTTCTTTAGATCCGATGTTTATACAAAAAATATTTCAGCTTTTGATGGAAGAAGTTGAGAAGCTTGGGAATCTTGGCTACCAGCCCATCGTTCTGTGTTCTTCGAGTGTTCGTCCCCATTTTAAGAAGCTTACGACAAGGTCATTTCCCAATTTAATCGTCTTAGCGTATAATGAAATATCAGCGGAAGTTGAAATCCAGGCCATGGGTTTAGTGAGGATGCCAGATGAGAATTAAGAAGTACGAAGCCAATGATATTAAAGAAGCCATCAAAATGATAAAAAGGGATTTTGGTCCTGACGCCATTATCCTTCATTCACGTACAATAAACAAAGGTGGAATCATGGGCTTTTTCTCCAAAGAAATGGTGGAAGTAATGGCTGGCATCGACATAAATATTGTGGAGGCCGAGGAAAAGAAAAGAGATGTGCTGATTCCCAAGATAACGCAAATAAAAAAGTCGGATACCGCCCGCATCAATATTCCTATTGTGGAGACGGCCTACACCCCTCAAATAATGGAAAAGAAGGAGGACATTAGTCCCGTAACTTCTAGCTTAGAGCGAAAAGTTAGTTTTCTGTCAAAAGAGATGGAAGAAATAAAAGACACGTTAAACATCATTGTAAATAAAGTCGCCAATTCTCCTCACCCCATGATTTCCCCAAAACTAATAAATTACTACAAGTTTATGTCACAGATTGGTTTGGCTGAGGATGTTATGATTAATATCCTGCAAGAAGTGGAAACCAATTTTAAGGGGCAAGAACTGGATAATGGTGACCGTATATGGGCCTATATCAGACAGAAAATAACCAGCTTGTTGGGAGAGGCCGCTCCTATTGACCTAGACTCGGGTAAGGGGAAAAAAATAGTGGCTTTGGTGGGGCCAACGGGTGTGGGAAAAACAACGACGATAGCCAAAATGGCTGCTAATTTCAGCTTAATTCAGAAAAAAGAAGTCGCTTTAATTACGATAGATACGTTTCGAATTGCTGCCATTGAGCAGCTGAGAGATTATGCCAATATTATTGGAATCCCGATTGAAGTGGTGTTTAATTTGGACGACTTTTCTGCGGCTTTAAGAAAGTTTAAAAATGCAGACCTTATCCTTATCGATACGGCAGGTCGTTCTCCGCGCAATAATGAACAGATTTTGGATTTGAAGAAGTTTTTAAAAAATAGCTTCATCGACACTCATTTAGTGCTCAGTGCTACCGCAAAAGCAAAAGATGTGTATAATACCATTAAGCGTTACGATGTTTTGGGGGGGAATAAAGTTATTTTTACTAAACTGGATGAAACCGAGTCTTGTGGTGTAATTGTTGATGTTGTCCATAAATACAACAAGTCGCTTACCTATTTCACTAATGGGCAGAATGTACCTGATGATTTTGAAGTAGCCCATCCCTCTAAAGTAGCCAATATAATTTTTTCCGATGTAATGTCAAATGTGGGGAGTATGAGCGTTGGACCAAGCTGAAAATTTACGTATTTTAGTGAGAATGCAAAAAGATGAACAGAATTTGCCTGCGCAAAAAGGGAAAATACTGGGCTCTACGAGAATTATTGCCATTACCAGCGGAAAAGGTGGGGTTGGTAAAACCAATATTACTTTAAATATGGCCTTAGCTTTGGCCAAAGAAAACCATAAGAAAGTGCTAGTTTTAGATGCCGATTTTGGCACCGCCAATATCGATATTGTTATGGGTATTATTCCTAAATATAACATCAGTCATATGCTCTATGAGGATAAAACCTTGGAAGAAGTTATTTTGAATGGGCCACATGGTATTAAAATATTGCCGGGTGTGTCTGGGTTGGCTAGTTTAACGGCACTTACAGAAGTGCAGAAAGAGAAGTTTTTTGCTCAGCTGGAGGATTACAATAAGAAATATCACTTAGACTATATTTTGATAGATACGGGTGCAGGGCTGGGAACAAATGTCATTAATTTTTTATTGGCTGCCGATGAAATTATTGTCATTGTTACGCCAGAGCCAACCTCTCTGTCTGATGCCTATGCCATTATTAAGGTCGTTAATCAGTACGATCCGGATATGAAAGTGAATATTATTACCAATATGGTAAATGGCCAAATAGAGGCTGACAAAGTGTTTAACACCATAAACAGTGTAAGTGAAAAATTTTTAGATAAAACTATTAACTATCTTGGTTTCATAAAGTATGATAAGTGCATGCCTTCTGCGGTGAAACAACAGAAACCGTTGATGCTAAGTTATCCAAACTCGGAGACAAGTTTGGAAATTTTGAAACTATCAAATGTTATTATGAACAAGCCTTACAATAAAAAACAGACGATTCTTTCTTTTTTCGAGCTAGCCGGGAAATATTTCGGTTGGAATAATGATTAGGAAATTCAGTATCTATTTCGCCATAGCTGGCGCATTGATAGTTTTTGGTGAAGGTATTTACGTGCATCTTTCTTTTGACAATCTAGTAATTAGAACCATCGCTTCAGCTGTGATTTGTTATATCCTAGGAAATTTACTGGGGGTTATAACCATTGAAGCTTTGCTGGAAAACCAAATGCAAAAGCTAGATCGTTATAATGAACAGAAAAAGAGGAAAAGAGAGCAGTAAATTGAATGATTGCCAATCAGCTAAAGTATTATGAGAATGAAGACTCAGAAGAAAGACTTAATAAATTAGTCGCAGACAATCTTGCGCTCGTCAAATATATTATTACCCGTTTAGAAGTTAATCTGCCTTATGGTATGGATAGGGAAGACTTGGTAAGCATTGGTAATTGGGGATTGATAGAAGCGGCGCGTAATTTTAATCCTGCTAAAAATGTTAAATTCCAAACTTATGCCTATATAAAAATAAGAGGGGCAATATTAGATGAGGTCAGGAAAAACAGCTTTGGTGGTCAGTCTATTGTGCGTAAACAGAAGCAATTGATGGATGTATATAACAGCCTGCAAAGAGGGTTGGGAAGATTCCCCAAGGATGAAGAGGTTGCAGAGGCCTTAGGCATCACGCTGGAAAAATTGGAAAAGTTGCTCGAAGAAACTAGCGGTGCGTATTTAGTGGCGCTGGACGACTTTTCGGAAGATAATGAAAATGTAAGGATATTGGATAAGTTATCTGTAGAGGATGATTTCTTAGAAAATATCATTGAAAATGATCGTTTGATTTTCTTAGTAGGTTTAATAAAAAAATTACCTAAGAGTGAACAACTGGTGCTTAGTTTGTATTATGAGCAGGAATTGTCACTCAAAGAGATAAGTCTTATAATGAACCTGACTGAGTCGCGTATTTCGCAGATTCACAAAAAAGCAATTTTATATATTAGAAGTTGTTTAGACTAGTGAAGAGTGATCAGTGATGAGTAAAGAGTAAATTACTAGATGTTAGTTGCTTATTAGCTTAATAGTTCACCACTCACCATTCACTTCTCACTATTCACCGATTAAAAAGGGAGCCCTGAAAATTATGGAAGAAAATAAATTCAAAGATACGGTAAACTTACCAAAAACAGAAATGCCGATGAAGGCGGGGTTAATAAACCTTGAGCCCCAAGTCTTAAAAGATTGGCAAGAAAATAAAATATATGAAAAACGTTTAGAAGCAAACAAAAAGAAGGGTACCCCATTTATATTACACGATGGGCCACCGTACCCCAATGGTAATATTCACTTAGGTCACGCACTAAACAAAATCCTCAAGGATATTATTGTAAAGTATCATCTGCTTAAGGGTGACTATGCTCCTTATGTTCCAGGTTGGGATTGTCACGGACTGCCAATAGAAACTCAGCTTCTTAAGGATTTAAAGAAGAAAGAAGTCAAGGAAGAGGAAATTGATGATTTCCGTAATCAGTGCAAAGACTATGCCTTAAAATTTGTTAAAACGCAGCGTGAACAGTTTGAACGTCTGGGAATATTTGGCGACTTTGCTAACCCATATTTAACACTTACGCCAGAATACGAAAAATCAGTTATTGAGCTTTTTGGTAAATTGGCGGAAAAAGACTTAATTTTTCAAGGGAAGAAGCCCATTCACTGGTGTTCCCACTGCAAGACAGCTCTTGCAGAAGCAGAAATAGAATATGCCGACGAAACCTCGCCTTCGGTCTATGTGCGATTTTCACTAACCGAGAAATTTGAAGGAAAAAAATGTGACTTAATCGTTTGGACAACCACTCCCTGGACTTTGCCAGCGAACGTGGCGGTAGCCGTAAACCCACTTTTTGAGTATGTTATGGTGAAGGTTAATAACGAGTACTTTATATTACTCGAAGCCCTTTTGAGTAAAGTTACAGAAAAATTGGGTTGGGCTAATCCTGAAAGAATCGAGCTATTTAAAGGGAAAGAATTAGAAGGGTTAACGTATACTCATCCTTTTGCGGAAAGGGTTTCACCGGTTGTCTTAGCTGAGTATGTATCCGCTGAAGATGGTACGGGGTTGGTGCATATCGCTCCAGGACATGGTTATGACGATTACTTGGTGGGAAGGGAATATAAGTTACCCACTATTATGCCTGTGGATGAAAATGGCGTGTTTACCTACGAAGCGGGTAAATATGAAGGACTGAAAGTTTTTGAGGCCAATAAAGTTATCGTTAAAGATATGGAAGAGAGCGGAAAACTCTTAAAGCTAGAATTCATTAAGCACTCTTACCCACATTGTTGGAGATGCCATAACTCAGTAATCTTTCGAGCTACTGAGCAATGGTTCATAGCTATGGACAATGAGGCAGAGCTGAGGGGCTACTCTTTGCAGGCGATTAAAGACGTGAAATGGTACCCAAATTGGGGCGTGAAGCGCATTGGTAGTATGGTAGAAAATAGGCCAGATTGGTGTATTTCCCGTCAACGTTTTTGGGGTATCCCTATCCCTGTTTTTTATTGCAGTATTTGCAATACACCCCACTTTAAGGGTGAGTTTAATGCCGCGGTGGTGGATGTGGTGAGTAAGGAAGGAACCAATGCGTGGTTTCGTAAGACAGCTGAAGAAATATTGCCCGAAGGCATTCGCTGTAGCAAATGTGGTAACCATCATTTTATTAAAGATAAAAATATTATGGATGTGTGGTTAGAGTCTGGGGCGTCACATCATGCGGTAGTCAATCAAAGAGAAGAATTTCCAGCCAGAAAGGGTAATGAGCCCATTGCCGACCTTTATGTAGAAGGCAGCGACCAACATCGTGGTTGGTTTCAGTCCTCTCTGCTGACCAGTGTCGGTGCTTTCGGAAAAGCTCCCTATAAGGCGGTGCTCACTCACGGTTTTACCATTGATGCCAAGGGGCAAAAGATGAGTAAATCCTTAGGAAATGTCATCGACCCTTTGAACATTATCAAGCAGCATGGCGCTGATATTATTAGACTTTGGGTCGGCTCTACCGATTTTACCAATGATGTCATTTTGTCCGATAATATTATTAACCAGATTAAAGAAGCTTTTACAAAAATTAGAAACACCATGCGTTTCCTAATTAGTAATTTGTATGACTTTGATCCCGCTAAAGATGCTGTGACTGATTTCGAGGAAGTAGACCAGTGGATTTTGGCTAAACTTAATGTCTTAATAACGGATGTGGGTAATTTCTATAATGAATATGAGCTGCATCAAATCTATCATCATATTTACAATTATTGTGTGGTGGAGTTAAGTTCCTTTTATCTGGATATCCAAAAAGACAATTTGTATTGCAATAAGGCTGACAGCCATCAACGTCGTTCTTCGCAAACGGCCATGTATCACATCGCTTCTGCTATCATTAAGATGCTTAGCCCTATGCTTAGTTTTTCCATGGAAGATGTCTATCGCTTTTTGCCAGGGAAGCTGAAGGAATCAATCTTTTTAGAAGAATTCCCAGTCCCAATTTCTAATGGTAAGGATAAGGAAATAATTGAAAAATTTGCCAAGTTAATTGAGCTACGTGGCCTAGTCAACGTGGAGCTAGAGAAAATGCGTAAAGAAAAGACAATTGGCAGTTCTTTAGAATCTTGTGTGGAAATAACAACGCCTGAAGCTCTAAGCGCGCAAGAGTTAGCACAAGTGTTAGTGGTAAGTAAAATCACGGTAAACTCTGGTAAAGAATTGCAAATCAAGGTGTCCAGAGCGCAAGGTGAAAAGTGTTGTCGTTGTTGGAAGTACGATACTTTATCTGCGCAGAACTTGTGTAAACGTTGCAGTTCTGTGCTAAATAGTTGAACGCTGAAAAAGGTTTGACGGTTTTAGAATAATTTATGTCGATTGTTATTTGTAATTATGAAGTGATTTCTCCTTTGGGCTATGGAGCACAGGAGAATTGGCGTAACCTTTTTATAAAGGATTATTCTCCCAACTACAAGTTAAATATTAGCGAGTTTCAGATTGCTGATTTTTTGTGGGAAACGGTGGCCTGCGAATTTAGAGATGTTGTGCCCGAACGGGTTGCTGTGGTGCTCAGTAATAGTAAGTATAATTTCTCGGCATTTGGCGATGAAACTAGATTTGTAAATACTTTTTTGCCGCATAACTTAAGTAGCTATGTGGCCGCAAAGATTGGCAATGGCTGTATTCCCTACAGTGTTTCAGGCGCATGTGCGACTGGCATAATGTCGGTGATGAAAGGTGTGGAAATCCTTAACCGAGGGATAGCGGATGTTGTGTTGGCAGGCAGTATTGAAGCCTCTATCGTGCCACTTATGCAGGCCAGTTTCCAGCAGTTAGGTGTTCTGAGTAAACGGCGGCAAACGCTTCCCTTTGATAGGCAAAGAGAGGGCTTTGTCATCGGTGAAGGTGGCGCAATGTTTGTGTTAAAGAAAGCCTGCGAGGCTGTGAATTACCCCAAAATTGCAGGTTACAGCTATCTAAACGATGCCTATGACTTAGTGGCGTTCAACCCTAATACACAATCTATTGAAAGAGCCATCAAGCTGGCAACAAGTGATATCTCGAATATCGGTTATGTGAACGCTCACGGAACGGCTACTAAAATTAATGATGCGCTGGAATTAAAGGCCTTAACAACGGTGTATGGTCAGACGGATAAACGCCCCTACGTGAGCTCAACCAAGGGGCATACCGGTCATCTGTTGGGCGCAACAGGTTCGGTGGAACTAGCCTTGACACTGCTTAGTTTGCAGCATCAACAGGTTATCCCTCATAAAGAGCTTAGTAACCCAATGCCTGAGATAGTTCCATTTATTGAAAACAGCCCAACCTTTATTGAGTCAGCACTTACCTTAAATTATGGGTTCGGTGGGCATGTAGCCGCTTTGGCGATTTCCAGGTAGCTGTTAGTCTCGGTGTCAACCCAAAGTAGAAATGTCACCT
>CAIUUT010000191.1 GCA_903902445.1 uncultured Candidatus Marinamargulisbacteria bacterium | reverse complement strand
GTGAAAGGGTAAATATTATTGCGCAAAAAAACTCCTTTATGGTTAAGTTGGAAATAATAGAGGATTCTTTGTTAATAAGTTCAGTAACTCCAGACTTTGGTGACGGCAGTGAAAAAATTGCTGTAAAGTATGAAGGTGATAATAATATACAGGTTGTTTTTAATGTTAAATTAATGATAGAAGCTTTGAAAAACATGGACTCTGAAAATATATATTTAGAAATAGTAAGTGACGAAAAACCAATACTTGTAAAAGAAGATAATAATGAAGATTATATATATATTATGATGCCAATAAAAATTAAAAGATAATGATTAATGTATGTAAGTTACATTAAGTTAGTAAATTTTCGTAACTATAGTAATGTTTCTTTTGAATTCGATAATAATATAAATTATATTATTGGAAAGAATGGAAAAGGTAAGACAAATTTACTAGAATCAATTTATTTTTTATCCGCAACTAGATCTTTTAAGACAAAAAATCAAAACGAATTAATTAGTATAAATGAAAAAAAAAATATTATTTTTGCTGAAATTTTCGATGATATAAATAAAAACGAAATATCCGTTAATTTAGAGAAAAATTTTAAGAAAGTAACCGTAAATAATAAAATAATTAAGCAATCAAGTGATTTGTTAAGTATTTTTTATGCTGTATTTTTTTCCGAAAATGACATTGAAATAATACAAGGAACACCCGCAGAAAGAAGATATTATTTAGATATAATTTTGTCTAAAATAGATAAAGAATATATTTATTCATTAAAATCATTAAAAAGATTAATTAAACAAAAAAATAATATACTAAAAACAACTTATAATTCAGAAATAATTGATGTATATAATACGAAAATTGAAATAGAGAACATAAAGATTGTAAGTTATAGAAAAAATATTATAAAATTTATTGAAGAAGAGCTTAATATCTTTAATAAATCAGCAAAAAATAATATTGGAAAAGTAAAAATAGAATACAAACAATCATTATTAAATTTTACCGAAAAGGAAAAGCAAACTGAATTAAATTATAGAGAATGCTTATATGGGGCACATAGGGATGATTTTATTATTTATTGTAACGAAATGGACGCAAAAAAATATTTATCAATTGGTGAAAAAAGACTTACATCTTTATTAATAAAACTTACCGAAGTTATGTATATTAAAAAGAAAAAAAACATTGACCCAGTAATACTAATTGATGATGCTTTATCTGGTGTTGATGAAATCCGAAAGGAGTTTTTTTGGCAAATTATTAAAGGTAATAAACTACAAACAATAATAACAGATACTGAAATGAAATGTGTTGATAATAATATTTTTGAGAGCTATAAATTAATTGAATTATGAAACAAGTAAATGAAGTAATTAAAGATTTTAACAACAAGTATATTAAACAAAACTTATTAGTTTATGAAGCTTACAAAAATGTGGCAAATAAGCAAATAGTGGACGCAACTATTGAATTGTTTTATAAAGACGGAGTACTCTTTATTACTGCTAAAAACAATACTTGGGGACAGCAAATTGCCTATTATAAACAAAAACTATTTAATGGTTTAAAAAAAGAAATAAAATCAATAAAAGATATTAAAATTTCAGTAGATATTATGACGGAAGAAATAACAGATCCGGTTTATAGAAACAGATGTAAAAAGTGTGAATCATATATAATTAGTGAAGCAGATGAAGTTTGTGTGGTTTGTAAAAATATTGAGGAAAATCAGAAAAAATTAATTGTAAATAAACTTCTTAAAGAAACACCCTGGATTGGATATAGTGACGTAAACGATGAAATAAAAAAAGTAATATCTCAAAGTGAGTTCCTTAGAGAAAAGAAGTTCCAAAAAGAACGAATATATGATAATATTACTATGAGTTACTGGGATTTTATACAGCAAAAAGGTTCGGTTATTTTAAATTCAATAAAAGCTAAAATAGAAGAATATGTCCTTTTAAGTTGTGAAATAATGCCAGAACAAATAACAGACGAGATTATTAAACAAAATATACCAGCAAAAATTTTTAAAATGTATATAAGCAAAGAGAAATAAGAGGAGAAATTAATGGTAGAACAAAGTTACAATGCGTCCGATATTAAAATATTAGAAGGCTTAGAGGCTGTAAGATTAAGGCCTGCGATGTATATTGGTTCAACAGACAGAAGTGGATTACACCATTTAATATATGAAGTTCTCGATAACAGTATCGATGAAGCTTTAGCTGGTTTCTGCGATACAATTTCTATAATATTTAAAAAAGATGGGGCAATTTGTGTTGAGGATAATGGAAGGGGAATCCCTATTGATATTCACTCAGATCGTGGTGTTAGTGCCGCTGAAATAGTACTAACAATTCTTCATGCGGGTGGAAAGTTTGAAGGTAAAGGATATAAGGTTTCTGGTGGGTTACATGGCGTAGGCGTTTCCTGCGTTAATGCTTTATCAAAAAAGTTTATAGTAGATGTTCATAGGGATGGAAAACAATATGTGCAATCTTTCACAAGAGGCATTCCTGATGCCGTAGGCGTAACAACACCTTCAAACGTGGAGGCAACTGGCACAAAAATAACTTATTATGCTGATGATCAGATTTTCGAAACCCTGGAGTATGAATATCAAACAATTGCTACAAGATGTAAGGAACTTGCATACTTAAACAAAGGAATTAAGATTATCTTAATTGATGAACGTCAAGAAGAGAGCGTAAAAGATGAGTATCAATTTGATGGTGGAATCGTTTCTTATATAAAAAGCTTGGATACCAATAAAGAACCACTCTTTAAAGAACCCTTTTATATACAAAAAGAAAAAGATGGAACAGATGTAGAGGTAGCGCTACATTACAGTAGAAATTATTATGATGAACATGTGATTTCTTTTGTAAACAATATTCGTACAAGAGAGGGCGGAACTCACGTTGTTGGTTTTAGGACAGCCTTAACAAGATCACTAAACATATTTGGGAAAAAATATAAACTTTTTAAAGGCGAAGAAATACTTACAGGTAATGATACTAAAGAAGGCTTAACTGTTATTATTTCAGTTAAAGTAAGAGACCCACAATTTGAAGGCCAAACAAAAGCCAAGCTTGGTAATAGTGAAGTTCGTGGAATTGTAGATAATATTGTCGCGGAAGGGTTGGAGTTTATTCTTGAAAAAGATCCGGGTGTAGCGAAAGAAATTATATACAAATCTTTACTGGCGGCAAAAGTGCGAGAGGCTGCAAGAAAAGCCCAGGAACTAGCACGAAGAAAAAATGTTTTAGAAAACAGTACGTTACCCGGAAAACTGGCTGACTGCTCAGAGTCAAATCCTGAGAAAACAGAATTATTCTTAGTTGAGGGTGATAGTGCCGGTGGAAGTGCTAAGCAAGGAAGGGATAGAAACTTTCAAGCAATTTTACCTCTTCGAGGAAAGATAATAAATGTTGAAAAAGCACGCTTAGATAAAATTTTGGAAAACGAAGAAATAAAATCATTAATAACAGCGATAGGCCCTGATGTCGTAGCAAAGCTAGACAAAGAAGAAGGGTTAACCATAGAAGACGTAAAGAAGAAAGTACGATACCATAAAATAATAATAATGACAGATGCAGACGTAGATGGTGCACATATTCGAACACTTTTATTAACCTTTTTCTATAGATATGCTCGAGAGATGGTTGAAGCTGGATTGCTCTATGTGGCGCAACCGCCGTTATATCTAATTAAAAAGGGCTCAATAAAAGAGTATGTATATAACGAAGATCAAAAGAAAGAGATAATGAGTAAAATTAACTTAACAGGAATAGAGCTTTATACAAAAGATAAAGCTAAGAAAATGATCGGGTCAGATATTCTTACTTTTATAGATAAACTAAAAACATACCAGGATTTGTTAATTGAAGCTGAAAAGCAGCTCTATGATAAAGAGATTTTCTTGAAAATCATTTTTGAGTTAGATATGCAGCGTTTTCTTGAATTAAAAAAGATAGCGACTGAAAGTCTTTTAGAAAATGAAGCAGTAACAGATGTTATAGAAAAATATTTACTGAAAATTATCCGAGATAAACAAATAGATATTAATATAATTAAAGATGTTAAGCATTACGTAGATGAGATAATTGAAATCCAAAATGCTCCATATGTTGTGGAGATAAATGGTGAAGAAAAAGTTGTGGAAAGCAACGAATTATTGGTAGAGTTTATTGATAAAATAGCCTCCAAAGGACTCACTATTCAGCGCTACAAAGGTTTAGGTGAAATGAATCCTGAGCAACTATGGGAGACAACCATGGATCCTAATGAAAGAACGTTACTAAGAATAAAACTAGATGATGCTGAGATCGCTGATGAGATCTTTACTATTTTAATGGGTGGAGATGTGGCTCCAAGAAAAAATTTTATTGAGACTTACGCTCGCCAAGTTAAATGGCTTGACATATAAAGGAGAATTTAATGCAGGAAGAATTATTTTCAGTATATAACGTTAAAGATGTAAATATAGAAGAAGAAATGAAATCTTCATATATTGAATATGCCATGAGTGTAATTGTGGGAAGAGCGCTTCCCGATGTTAGAGACGGCTTAAAACCAGTACATAGAAGAATTCTGTATGCTATGTACGAACAAGGGATTACTCATGATAAAACATATAAGAAAAGCGCAAGAGTAGTCGGTGAAGTTTTAGGTAAGTATCATCCACATGGTGACACTGCTGTTTATGATTCTATGGTTCGTATGGCTCAGAATTTTTCTATGCGCTATATGTTAATTGATGGCCAAGGTAACTTTGGTTCTGTTGATGGTGATAATGCTGCTGCGATGAGATATACAGAAGCTAGAATGAGTAAAATTGCTGGCGAAATACTACAGGATATCGATAAGAATACGGTTGAATTTACCCCAAACTTTGATGAATCCTTACAAGAACCAACGGTTATGCCTTCAAAGCTACCAAACCTTCTGATTAATGGAAGTTCTGGTATTGCTGT
Source organism: uncultured Candidatus Marinamargulisbacteria bacterium (assembly GCA_903902445.1). Taxonomy (GTDB): domain Bacteria; phylum Margulisbacteria; class Riflemargulisbacteria; order GWF2-35-9; family GWF2-35-9; genus CAIUUT01. The sequence goes on along the minus strand of CAIUUT010000191.1, from coordinate 1,166 downwards.
CGGCATGGCAACAAATATACCGCCGCATAACTTGGTGGAAATTTGTGATGCGGTAATGCTGGTTATTGATAACCCCGAAAGTACAATCGAAGATATTATGCAAATTGTTACTGGTCCTGATTTCCCAACGGGTGCCCAAATATGTGGAACAAAAGGTATTAGAGATGCTTACTTAACAGGAAGAGGTATTATTAAAATCCAAGCAAAATATCATATTGAAGAAAATAAAGCTAAAAAGAAAAAAGCATTAATCGTTACCGAAATACCCTATACGGTTAATAAATCACAACTCATTATTCGTATTGCCGACTTAATTAAAGATAAAACTATTATTGGTATCGGTGATTTAAGGGATGAGTCTGATAGAAAAGGAATGCGTATTTATATTGAGTTAAAGAAAGACGTGAATGAAGATGTTGTTATTAATCAACTATTAAAACATACGCCAATGTTGATGAGCTATGGTATTAATATAGTTGCTTTAGATAATGGGCAACCAAAACAACTAAACCTTAAAGAACTACTCACAAAATTTATTGAACATCGTTTTATCGTGGTTAAAAGGGGCGTAGAGTTTGATTTAAAGAAAGCTGAAGCTAGAGCCCATATCCTAGAAGGCTTAAGAATAGCTTTAAATAACTTAGATGAGGTTATTGCGCTAATTAAGGCAAGTCAAAATGCAGAAGAAGCTAGAAATAAACTAGTATCAAGATTTCAATTATCAGAAATTCAAGCACAAGCTATTTTAGATATGAGACTACAGCGCTTAACAGGTCTTGAACGTGAGAAACTTGAAGCTGAATATACAGAATTGATGGAAAAAATAATAGATATGAAAGATATTTTAGCCAAAAGCCAGAGAATTTTTGATATTATTAAGGCCGATACCATTGAGTTAAAAGAAAGATACGGAGATAAGAGAAAAACAGAGCTAACCGTTGATTTTGAAGAACTGAATATGGAAGACCTTATTCATGAAGAAACCGTAGTAGTTTTTATTACCAAATATGGTTTTGTGAAAAGAATAGCCGTTGATACTTTCCGTAACCAGTTAAGGGGCGGAAGAGGTATTGGAGGTATGGTTACTCGAGAAGGTGATATTATTGAAAAGGTTTTTGTTACCTCTACGCATAGTTACTTAACCTGCTTTACTACCAGTGGGAAAG
>CAIUUT010000190.1 GCA_903902445.1 uncultured Candidatus Marinamargulisbacteria bacterium | reverse complement strand
ATGAAAGGGTATGATTTTGGTCGCCTTTTTTCAATTTGTTTAAAAAATTATATCTAGGGCATAACATAACTAATTGAAATGGATTGTTATAAAGGACTTAAAAATGGAAATAGGAAATGAGGAATTAGAAGAAAAAGAAAGTTTCTTGGATATTGCGAGGATTTGTATAAATAAACAAAACAAAGGCCAATTTGATGAAGTTGTCTCCATGATTTATCGTTTAAAGCTATTAACGGATTATTATAAGTCTATAGACAAACAGAAGGATAATAGAACAAAATTAATGCTATTAATTAGCCAGGGATTAAAATTTAAGAATTTTGCGCATTTTAAAAAGGAAATGGGTTCGTTTCAGAGCTTTGAGTATTTAAAGGAGTTAGATTCGGTAAAGGAATACTATCTTTATTTAGAAAAGATGGTAAAGGAAGAAAAAAAACCGATGGAAAAAGTATTTTTAAGTGATGTAAGTAAAGTAATTAATGATAACTTCTATGCACTTAATTTATTACAATCATTTGTGAATAAACAAATTTGTGAGCAGCAAAGTAAAGTTAACGAACTACTTCTTCATTAATTTTAGATAGTTTAGAGCGTCATCTGCTTGCATGTCCGAAAGTAATTTTGATTTTTTCTTTTGTGAAAGTTTGCTGATTATTTTTTGTATTTGTTCTTTGTTTAGATTCTTGAAAATATTTAGGGTCTCTTCAGACGGTAGTTTTTCCCAAACATTGGCAAATTTCTTGAAATTTTTCTCGCCCTGGTTGCTGAGGGTGCCTCCCGTAAGTTCTTTATAGTATAAGGCTGCGTCCGCAGGAGGGAGCGCAGTAAATAGTTTGGTTAATTTCTTGTCACTTAAATACATAAGGATCTCTTCGGCTTCTTTGGGAGACATCTTTGCGAAAATGGGAGTAATAGATTCCAGACTCATTTTTTCATAAATAGCGGCCACATTTTTAATCTTTTTGTCATCGCTAACTCCTTCAGATTGTTTATTTATTGCATTTTTTGTGGGGCTCACTGTAGCAACTTGAGTGGTTGGGGTTTCTGGTTTTTCAATATTACTTTCCTTTACAACTAAGGTCGGATCTTCCATCAAGGTGGCGCCTAAGGGGACTCGAATTTGATTAATCCACTTATAAAGCAATTGTTGCTGAGTTGAGTTGTGAAAAATAGCATCTTCTTTGCTAACCCGAAAAAGTTCCGTTTCTGCAACGATGGCTTTATAGTTCCCGCTTTGAATCACTGGGAGTAATTGATTGAAATCAGTTTTTTTGTTAATTAAGTCGTTTAACTTTTGCGCAATATATTTACCTCGTACATAAGCTGTATTTTCGCCGATGCCTATATATAGCTGCATGGCCAAGACGTTATCTACCCATAATTCTGCCAATTCTTTCTCTTTTATTTTGTATTTTATGACTCTTATTTTGTAAAGGAAGGGAACTTTTTCTATAGGGCCTTGGAGATCGGCGTCTTCTTCTAAGTTGATGTTTAATTGTCCTGCTTTTTGTACTTGCTCTTTATCCTCGATAACTTCTTTGGCTAATTTTATTTGGTTTTCTTTAACCGCCATTTTTTGCACGATGGATCCAATAATGGGCATCTTGTACGCAGTTTTTTTAGGAATAACTCCAAAAAAGGCTAGGTTTGCAATAAATAGATAAATGAGTAGTCCGAAAATTAGTAGTAGGAAAAAGTAAAATAGAGTGTTGAATATATTTTTTTTTACATTGGATGGTGCGCGAACAATTTCAACTTCTGGGTTTGCCTCTTTAGTTTTTTTGCGTTTTTCCTGTTTGGTGTCCTTGCTGGCAGGTTCTGCATTGTCGATTGGAACTTCTTCGCCCATATTTGTTTCTTCTCTCTAAATGTATATTATTTCTCAATGAAATGGCTATAAGTATATTTATTATATACTAATAAACTGAGTCGCAAAATACTTGCTGGTTTTTTTGGTAATTAAGACTTATTTATTGCTTTAGCGGGTGCTCACTCTAGGTTCTCTAATTAAATCCTTGGAACTAAGAATGTTTAGTTGAATAATGGACTCTTCTTGAATATTGTTTATTAAGTTTATAATATTTCTTTTATTTATTTTAGTTTTTTCTTCTATTAGCGAAATATCCGCAGCTAGCTGTTGTGCAATGTGTGTAGTGTTATGAGCATGAGATTGGTCGATGGTTTTTTGATCTTTAAATACTTCTGTGATATTTTCTTCTACGTTTATGATCCTTTTCAAAACGCGGCGGGGATTTGTTGCAATATGTGTGGCTGCACTTTCTCCTTGGTAGATGAGTACTCCTTTTTTATTTTTCTGAGTAACGAAAATTAGGTCATTCTCTTCACTATAACTAATTGGTTTCTTAATTAACGAGGCGAAAAGCATAGGATTAAACTTACTCACAGTTTGTTTAACTTTATTTTTAAGCTTGAATTTATCAAGGATGGACATATTGCCGTTGGTATCTACGTAAAGCCCACCACCCACTGAACTGGCCCCAGAGATAACAATGGCAACGGTTATTGGTAGATTTTCAATTTGTGTGGCGAAGTCTGAGAGGCTAGAAATATAGTCTTTGTTAATTTTATAGTCCCAATGCTTATCTATGTATTGTATCAGTTTACTTTTGATAGCCTCGGTGGACATTTCCTTGGCTTTAATCTCTAATAGCTTAATAATGTTGGCTTTGCTTTCACTTTTAAGATATTTTACTAATTTATCCCTTAAAGTATTTTCCGCGACTACAGCTTTCTGCAGGATGCCAGAGTAGACGCAGATTTTGCTGCCGATGTTATCCATGGTTCTTACGGAAAAACAAGATGATTCTCCAAGATTTATTTCCCTAATCCTATTGGATATTTTTATGAATGCTGGCCCATGTCCTGTGCTGGTGGTTTGTAAATGTTGGTTGTCATCGAAGTTTAAAAAACTGTTGCTAGCATTAATGGCTACGCTATTTTCAATATCTCCAATGAACTCTAACCCCAAGGTTTTCTTGCAGAATATATTCTCGTTGTATAATTGCTGCGACATTATTTTAAGGACATTGGCAATATGTTTGTTTCTAACTACATAATATAATTTGTTTCCGGTCGTTTTTTCTTTAATAATTTCAGAGTAGGTGCGGAGGATAGAGGCCATAAAAAAACTAACATAAAGGTCTTGCTTATCTATCTCAAGATGTACTGCGTAATTCATCGCTTTTGGAATATAATCAGGATTAAATTTTAATAAGACCTTATTAACTCCCTCCTTAAGAGTTTTTAGACAATACTTAGTGCGAATGTCCTCGTACTTGAACCCAACGTTTTTAAATAGAGGGGTGTCGATGAGCATGCCAATATTTTTTAAAGTAATCGTGTTTTTTATGTCCGAATTTCTGTCGTCTTGAGAGAGGTGCTTAAGAAGCTCTTCGGTGATGTACTCTACATTATTTGGTAAATCATGAATTAAGTATAGAAAACGAAAGTAGCGGGTAGCATCTCCACCAGCAAGTATCATCTCGTTTCTGCGGATTTTGCCTTTCGAATAGAGCTTGATTGCTTGGTCTAAGCTTATTAGCTTTTTATTAAATATCTTTTCTGATAATTCTTTTTCGGCCAGCTCTATTTCAAAGTTCTTCCCAGCTCTGATGGCTTTTATACGAGGGAGAATCAGGTGTAAGCTCAGGTTTTTACTATTTTTACTGTATTCTTTTTCTACTTCTATTGCCTCGATGGCAATTAAATATTTTTCAGCCAACAGTATTTCATCTTTTAAGTCATTGTTAATTAAGTTAATGTTCTCAATGAATTTACTGCGTATATTTTCAGCGATAAAGGGGTTGCTTGTTCGAACGATGTTGTTTAGTTCATGGTATACATTGGTTAGACTAAACTTATAATCCATCATCTTGATGATCTCACTTTTAATGCCACCATTATGACTCTGTTCCTCTTTTATTAGATCAAAAGACCTCTTGTTGGGATTGAAATAATATTTGTAATAAATGGATTTGCCATAAAATTTTTCATAAATGCTTTTTAAGGAGATGATAAGCTGTTCTTTAATTCTTTGAAGTCCGAAATTGCTATACAGACTGGTAGCCAGCTTTGTAGGTCGATAGATTGTGGTAGTTTTTGTATTACTCATTTTTCCTGTTTTTCTTTATCCTAATATATTATATATCGAATCAATTATGATAAGATTTCATTTAGATGTATATTTTGTTAAAAAATACCATGACCCTGTAGTCAAAATAAAAGTGATATATTTATGGTGACTGTAGAGATAATATTAGCTATATTTAGCTCTAAAAGCAACAAAATATTTAAGTTAATTTCGGTGAATTTATCTATATATGTCCAAAATATTGTATACTGAATTTGAGAATATTTAATTTAAGGGAAATAGTAGGTTGTTGATAAATATTAAATTGATAGTATCTTTATGATTTTATTTCATTTTAGTTTATAGTATTAATGGGGTTAATGTCCTATAGATATTGGTGTATAGTGCAATTGTAGGTGGGGCGATTTCTATTTAATGTGATTGAAGCCCATTGTCCTCATTTTCCTTAGTGCTGCAAGGGAATATTTGCTTTTTTCTGACATGAAACGTGCCTTTCCTTTATTCT
>CAIUUT010000189.1 GCA_903902445.1 uncultured Candidatus Marinamargulisbacteria bacterium | reverse complement strand
TCATGTTGTCTATTTTTCCATAAGCAACAAAAAGCCTAGTTTTACCCTTTCTATCAACAGATGATTCATTGCTTTCGGATTCAATTAAATCATCTTTATAAATATGATAAAGTAACGCTGCAATAATATTATTGGCCTCAGTTTCAACGGTTAGCTCTTGTGCTAACTTAATGTAATCAGTGTGGTTTTCCGCTGTAATAATCGTTTTGAGGTCATGTTTAATTTTATCTATTTTTACGGAAATAATATCGTTAATGTCTGGCATTTTACCTTTTTGAATATCAACGTTAACACTACGCTTAAGGAAAACTAGTTGCCGATACTCAGAGGGAGTAATGAAGGTTATGGCTGTTCCTTTTTTGCCTGCGCGCCCAGTTCTGCCTATCCTATGTATGTATGATTCCGCATCTTGTGGTAAGGAATAGTTAATGACGTGGGTTAGGTCAGAAATGTCGATTCCCCTGGCTGCTACATCCGTAGCGACAAGAATGTTAATAGCTTTGTTGCGGAATTTCTTTAATATTTTTTCGCGACTGGCTTGAGATATGTCTCCATGAAGAGCTTCCGCATCGTATCCACGATCATTTAACTTAGAGGCGATCGTATCAACATCAATCTTCGTTCTACAAAAAACGATGGTATAAATGTTTTGTTCAAAATCAATGATTCTACATAAAGCATCAAACTTTTCAGATTGATGAACCTCGAAATATATTTGTTCAGTTAAAGACGCAGTTAGTGCGGTATTGCTAATGGTAATGTGGATAAAGTTCTTCATGTAATTTTGAGCTATCTTTTTAATGGCATCAGGCATGGTCGCTGAAAATAGCAACGTTTGTTTTTCCGGGGGAGTATTTTCCAGAATAAGCTCGATATCTTCAATGAACCCCATGTTTAGCATTTCATCTGCTTCGTCTAAAATAAAATAGGAAACATTGTGGAGCATAAGTTTTTTTCTGCGAATTAAATCTAAAATACGTCCGGGAGTGCCTACAACAATATCTATACCCCTTCTTAAGTGGCTTATTTGTGTTTCAATAGATTGTCCTCCATAAATAGGAAGGATAGTTAGTCTAGAACTACCTTTCAGAGAGTTGATTTCTTCTGCAACCTGAATTGCTAGTTCTCTGGTCGGAACTAGAATTAAGGATTGGACAGTGCTTGGTGTGTGTACTAGCTTTTCAATAAGAGGTATTCCGAAGGCGGCTGTCTTTCCCGTCCCTGTTTGTGCTTGACCAATTATGTCTTGCGAGTTTTTTAGAAGAAGCGGGATTATTTTTTCCTGAATTGGACTTGGAACCTCGAATCCCTTTTTTTTCAGCGCCCCTAAGACGTTATCTGATATGCCGAGTTCCTTAAATTTTTCTAATTTTTCCATATTGTTTCCTTTTTTCTTACTAATATTGCAATTAGGGCACAGTTATCGTGCTTGTAAGTTTTTATTTTGCAATAAATTTTTGAATAATACCGAAGTATTTTTTATTAAGCAGGAAGACAAGTCTGGATAAATAAAGAACACTATAGGTTAATTCAGGTAGTCTCAATATAGCATATTTTGAGACTATTGTCGCTAGTAAAGATTTAAATCGATAAAGCAGCACACATCCTCCAATAGCCCGTCCTTAGAGGGGTGTAGGGTTTATTAGAAAATACTTGTTGAAATTGATAAAATATAGTGATTTAATACTAATTATGATGAATAAATTGATGATTCTTTTTCTTTTATTATTTTGCTTTTCAATGGCCTCAGATTTTATGCAAGAGGCTACCACGGCCTATGAAAATAAAAACTATAAAGTGGCCATTCCCATCCTAAAAGCATTAGCTGCCCAGAACAACGCAGACGCGCAATATACTCTAGCCGGCGCCTATGAAGAAGGTAATGGTGTGCCTGTTGACTATAAACAGGCTTTTATCCTATATGAAAAGGCCGCAGCAAAAAGTAATGTTTGGGCTCAATATAAGTTGGGTGTTTTTTATGAAGAGGGAAAGGGGTGTAAACAAGATTATAAAACCGCGGCTAATCTCTATGATAAGGCTTCAAGCAAAGGAAATGAATGGGCTCTATATAAACTTGGGATTCTGTATGAAAAGGGTTTAGGTGTTAAGCAAAATTATACAACAGCTTTTCAGCTTTATGAGAAAGCTTCCAAAAAGGATAATGTTTGGGCTCAATATTGCTTAGGAATATTATATGAAGAGGGAAAAGGTGTGCAGAAAGATCAAGAAGCAGCTGCGGAGCTTTATGAAGTTGCTGCAAATCAGGGTAATGAGTGGGCGCAGTATAAGCTTGCTGTTCTTTATGAAGAGGGCAATGGAGTTTCAAAAGATTTTGAAAAAGCGGCTGATTTATATATAAAAGCGGCTGATCAAGGGAATTCTTGGGCTCAGTATAAGCTAGGCTTAATGTTAGAGGAAGGTCGTGGTTCAGATGTCGATTGTGAAACGGCTTCAAAATGGTATGAAAAAGCAGTAAGACAAAACAATGACTGGGCTAAATTGCATTTAGCTTCTTTCTATTCTTTGGGGAAGGGTGTGCCAAAGAACTATGCGAAGGCTTACAGCATACTACAATCAATTAAGGATCCAAAATTCGGAGGCATAAAGTCTGCTGAAGAGTTAAAGGGAATGGTAAAAAGCATGATGCCTGCGAATAGTATTGAGAGTAAGACTGAAAAACAGCCCGAACCCAAACAGAAAGCCACAACGAAAGCCAAGGCTAAGGCAATAAAGAAATAGTTCAATTACTTCAAGTATCCCCTGATTACATATTTAATCTGTGAGTTTTAGCTACTTATTTCTTGCTGTGATATGTAAGAGAAACGTTTATTCCTCACTGCGCAGGATGCCGTCACTAATAATATTCTTCCTTGAAAGTTAATTATTAGTAGGCTTTTCTTCTTTGAAAAGTTTTCCTAATAGGTTGTTCATAGTTGCTGGCTTTTACTGGTGCATTGTAATTGAAGGCTTCAACTATACGTCTGGGAATCTTCTCTCCCATCTTTTGCTCAATAGAACGTACCGTAAAATCATCCTCACTAGTAATAAAAGTAAAAGCGTCACCAGAACGTTCTGCTCTTCCGGTTCTTCCTATTCTATGAGTGTAGGCCTCTGGCGTATCTGGAATATCAAAGTTGATAACATGAGATATTTGGGAGACGTCTATGCCGCGAGCAGCTATGTCTGTAGCCACCATTATTTGAAAGGTTCCATCGCGAAAACCATCTAGGGCTTCTTGACGCCTATTTTGTGACAGGTTGCCTTGCAGGGAAGTTGCCTTGTAGCCCCTTTTCTGAAGTTTTTGGTCTAAGGATTTTGCTCTATGCTTTGTCCTTGTAAAAATAAGAATGGATTTAGTGTCTGTTGTTTTCAGTATTTCAAATAGTAAGTCAGTTTTTAAGTGCTGAGGTACTGGAAATAGTGCATGCTCAATGGCGGCAAGAGGTGCTTTATGATCTATTTCAATGTGAGTTGGATTTTTTAGAATATCGTTGGCTAACTTTAGTATATCCTGTGGCATGGTTGCGGAAAACAACATCGTCTGTTTTCTAAGACAAGCATGGTTGAGAATTTTACGGATA
>CAIUUT010000188.1 GCA_903902445.1 uncultured Candidatus Marinamargulisbacteria bacterium | reverse complement strand
TATATAAATTAGCGACTTCTTCCAGCATATTTTATAATACCAAAAATGACCAATACATCTTCGATTTTGTTTTATTGACGCTATATTCATTAGTTGCTAGAATATCCAAGGTTTGTTTGTGATTTGGTAGCTCAGCTGGTAGAGCACTTGACTTTTAATCAAGTGGCCGCGGGTTCGATCCCCGCCCAGATCACCATTCTTCTCTTTGCGACGCGTTCGCGAGGAGCATTAGAGAAGAATGTCGCGCCGTAACGAAGTAAAGGCGGACAATAGATAACTATTTGTCGCAAAGCTTCGACTCGGCAGGCCATTTTTTTAATATGCGGGGGCGTAGTCCCGTAAAACAGAAACCGTTGGTTTCTTTTGTTTTACGAGGATCCTCGAAATTCTAGAGAAGCATAGCTTCTAGAATTTCGGGACTCAGTTGCCTCTGTTGGTATTTGACATTGCTTTTTTTCTTTATGCGGGGGCGTAGCTCAGTTGGTTAGAGCGCCTGCCTGTCACGTAGGAGGTCGACGGTTCGAGCCCGTTCGTCCCCGCCATTTAAAAGAATAAAGCCAGCAATTCCTAATTGAACATTTAAAGATAAAAGATTATTCGGGCGAGAACCGGAGAAGACGGTTCGTATAGGCTCTTAGTGAAACCAAGTCTTAAAACGCAGGTTGAACTTAGAGACATCCACGCAGCCAAGCGTTAGCTTGAGCGAGTGAGGCCCGTTCGTCCCCGCCATATAACCACTAGGCTTTCAGCGTTTTTACAGTTTCTAGAAAATTCATTTTCTAAGAATTTTCTAAGAATTTATTTTAGATTTAATTCTTCAGACAAACTAATTTCAGCTTTATCAATTTTTACTTTAAGATAATTAATAAATGAAGAACACGCAATTAGCATAAACTTTGCATCTTCAAAGTCAACATTATCACCATCGCCAAGACCTAGTGCATGTCGAATCCCGCCCTCGTCACTCGTATAACCATATATTTTATTAAACCCTTCTAATAAGGCCTTATGAATAGAAACTTTCCCATTTTTTTGAATTTCTTTTAGAGCTTCACTGAGTGTACTGCTTTTTGAAATATGACTACAAATTGCTTCGACCGCGGAAATAGACTCTTTTATTGAGTTTTTGTAATCTGGTTTCTGTTTATCTGAAAGAAAAATAAGTGCTTTAGATAAATGTTCAGATGAAGGCGAAAAAGCATCGAACGCGCATTCAATTTCCTCAATTTCAATTGGATCAGTAATCTGAACAATTTTATTGTTTACAAAACGATAAGCTGAACTTTCATCAAGAAAAACAGCATTACAACAATTAATAAATTGCTCATTTACACGTACAAGAAGTCCATTACGCAAGTCGTACCGAGATAAATACTCAATGAAGTCATAGAATTCAGCAAAATCAGAGGCTGACAGGATATATTTTTTAAAAATTTTATATGCAACATCCCAGCGAGTTGGCATTTCATCTATGGGCATCTTGAAATATTTATCCCAATAGTATTGGAGTATACTTATTAAATTAGCTGAAAGGAAGTAGTAGCCTCCAGCGCGTCTTTCACTATATTTATCATAATTCAAGTAAAAAGATGAAATTTGGTTCCAAATACAGTTTCGCAGCTCACTAGAAACCATATTAACTTGGAAAATTTCGTTAACTTTTTTCAGACCTTGTCTATGTGAAAATAAATCAAGTGACATATCTATGCTATCCCAACATGATATAAGTGTTTCTCTTTCAAATTTTATTCAAGACTATATTTGGCAAAATATCTTTCCAGTTTTCTTTAAAACCTAATTGAGAAATTAGTTCTTTTTCAGGTAGATCTCGTTCTAATAATGACGATAGTTTATCAATCCATTGATCATCTTCGCTGTTCTTATATTTACTATACCCAAGCATGTAATGTATAGCCATTATCACACTTATCATTCTTTTTGAATTGATAGCCTCCCAGTTTTTATGAAGAGGCAGACGAATTTCTATAGAAAGACTTCTATTCCATATTCGACTATGATGAGCACAAAGATTTCTTACATATGTAAATGTATGTAACCAGCTAATAAATACTGTATGATGCAATTCATAAGTTTTTGATAAATTGATTTGATCTTCTTTTTTTAAATGACTAATCATTTGAGATAATGACCCAAAAGACATAATTTCAACTGCGACCCAAAAAGGTATTTTCGGAAAGCCATCATAAGTCTTTCGGTAATGTTGAATAAATGTTTCTTTTGATCTTTGTGCTTCTTGATGAACTTTATCTA
>CAIUUT010000187.1 GCA_903902445.1 uncultured Candidatus Marinamargulisbacteria bacterium | reverse complement strand
TAAATTCATGAAGGATACAAACGATACTTATAAAAAGATGGGTATTAGTAACCCATTTGAAAACTCTAAAAAATTAGCAGCTATTAAATCTCTCTTCAAAATTACAGCACAAAGTGTTCCTAAACGCGCGCTATTGATTAACACCGATGGATCAATGTTTGTTAATAAACACGCTAAACCAGGTAATTACATTGACGAGATGTTGGGCAAATATAATAAAGAAAATAATACAAATTTAGATTCAGTTCAAGTACAATTTGGAAAGAAAGCAACAATTGCACAAAAAGAAGGCGGTTTAGAAAGTGTTGAGAATGAACTATATAAAAATGGTTATGTTCCATTTGGATATACAGGAAACTCAGCTGATACCTTGTTCGGCATTAAATATGACCCAACTATAGGTGGGAGTCCAGAAATTAAAGTTGGTGCCAAGAAGTTCTTTGAGCACATTGTTCATGAAGTTATGGGTATTGATAGAACAGGCAGTATGGATGTCCTGAATAAACGCTGGAAGGAATTGAATTTTTCAGAATATAAACCAGTTAATAGCAAAGCAAAGAAAAGATTGATTGTTATCGATTTTGGTAAAGATGAAGCTGGTCATGAGATCGTAGACGGAGCTTCTTTCATGCACCACGCTGATATGCAGGAGATTGCTAAGAGCGGTGGGTACCTAGAGAAACCATCAGAATTTTTAACAAACAAAAATGTTATCGTTTACAAAGACGCTGCAGGTGACACTAACATTATTAAGAACGAATTGTACGGTGTAAAACCTACAAGTGCTAGTGCGAAGGTAATTGAGGAATATGTTAAACAATATATCCCAGACTACAAATTTCAACCTGGTGATTATATTACCTCTCACAACAATGTAAAGGTGGGTAAAGGTATACTACAAAACTTTGGTAAAGGTGAAAATAACTACTACGTTGGTGAATTCACCATGGATTCGATGCGCTCCAAATATGACCTACCTAAATCGGTTGGTAAGGAATACAAGTTTTCTCCTTATCTAAATAGTAAGTTTGGTTTCGCTGATGGTTTAAATACTGCCGCTGAAAAAATGTACTCTGCACCTACAGCTAGATTTATGGATGCATTCGATGCTTTAATAGTTAAATCTACTACAGCAAAAGAAGCTCGCGCAGCATTGACTGAATATGAAGATATTTTCAAGTCGGCTTTAGGAGAAGAAACATTTGGAAAAGCCAAGAAGATTATGGCTAATGGAGGTTGGGGTAAAAATGGAAGCGATATCCAGTACGAAGTAAACCAAGCAATGGCTGTAGCTTTTAGGGACTACGCTTTAAATGGTGAATTCCTTGCTTCATCCTATGGTAAATTCTCTCCAGATATAAAATTATTAAAAGGCGCCGATGGAAAAAGAATGTGGGTTCCAGAAGATTCAATTGTTATTTCAGCTAAGAAAGCTGAAGAGCTAGGAAACCCAGAGAGGGTCTTAGCCACTAGACATCCTAATACAAAACGTTCAGGGTTACTGTCTTTAAAGGTTATTGTTGCGGAAGGCCATGGTATTACTGATTTGGGTAATAGTATGATCATCAACAACAAAGTTGGATATAAAGAATTATATTTCGACACCGATGGAGATGCTGGCCCAATATTTGCTGTTGGTAAATCTGCAGGTAATGACTTCAAAATCCCTAATGAGTATTCAAACAAAGCACAGGAGATCTTTACTACCGAAGGTGGTCAGACAGGTAAAGCTCTAACTAACTATAAGAAATTGCCTATTACTCTAGAAAACAGTTTAGAGATGGGTGCTAAATCTGTAAAAGGCGGGG
>CAIUUT010000186.1 GCA_903902445.1 uncultured Candidatus Marinamargulisbacteria bacterium | reverse complement strand
ATTGTTTTTTCTGCGATTGCTGGAATTATTAACTATTTAGAGAAAACAAAAAAAAATCATAAGTTTCTAAGTAAGCCAAAACTCTACAATATTGATAACTTTCTTTATGTAAACCCAGTAACACTCAGAAATTTAGAAGTTATCACTCCACTAAATCTAAACAGCAAAAATGCGACGCTTTTTTGGGTGATAGACCAAACAAAAACAGCGATGGGCTCAAGATTACTTAAAAAATGGTGTCTAAGACCATTAACAGAATTAGATTCGATTTTAGGCAGATTGAATCTAGTTGAGTACTTCTACAATAATGTCTCAAGATTAAAGGAAATAGATCTTTTACTGGATAATGTATACGACCTAGAGCGGTTAAATACTAAATTAATAAATGGCAATGCTAGCCCAAAGGATCTTATTTCAATAAAACACTCGCTTTACAACATGCCAGACTTTTATTCATTACTTGAAGGAATACCTTCAGAGATTAAGGGTGTATTATCGTTCCCTCATAGTTGGTTGGAAAAATGCAAGGAAATTTGTGAATTAATTATTAAAACCGTTGTTGATGACCCACCGTTACTTATTAATAATGGAGGGGTGATAAGAAGTAATTACTCATTAGAACTCGATGCTTTGCGCGATGATGTTACAAACAGTAAAAAATGGTTTATGGATTTGGAACGATCTTTAAGAGTAGATACTGGAATAAAATCTCTAAAGGTTAGTTATAATCGTATTTTTGGGTATTATATTGAGGTTACTTCCTCTAATTTGCAAAATGTTCCTGATAATTTCATTCGGAAACAAACCTTAGCGAATTGTGAACGATATTACACGAAAGAAATTAAAGAAAAAGAAAACTTTATACTGCATGCAGACGAAATAATAATTAAGAAGGAAATTGAGATATATGAGAAGTTGGTCGCTGACTTAAGGGTTTATACAAATATGATGCAAATAATAGCCGATAAGCTGGCTATTTTGGACTGTATTACTGCGCTAACAAAGGTTTCAATAGATAATTCATATTCGAAACCAAATTTTAATGAGGCTGGAATAATTAAAATGAAAAACTCAAGACATCCGGTTGTTGAAAAAAACATAAATCTAGCTCAATTTATTAGCAATGATCTCTATTTTAATCCCAAAGAAGTTAATTTTATGCTCTTAACAGGGCCGAATATGGCGGGGAAATCTACGTATATGAGACAAATGGCTTTAATCATTATTTTGGCTCAAATTGGATGTTTTGTGCCAGCTGAGAGTGCAGATTTATGTGTCGTCGATAAATTGTTCGCAAGAATTGGAGCTAGTGATAATTTATATGAAGGGAAAAGTACTTTCATGGTGGAAATGCTTGAATCAGCCAACATCCTTCATAATGCTACGCCTAAGTCTCTTATTATTATGGATGAAATTGGTAGAGGCACTTCAACCTTTGATGGGTTAAGCATTGCGGCAGCAATAGCCAAATATATTTATAAGGAAATTAAAGCTAAAACGATATTCGCCACTCACTACCACGAGATGACATCGTTAGCTGATAGAAACCCCTTAATGAAAAATATGAACGTAGCTATTGTAGAGGATGGAGATAAGATTCGTTTTACTTACAAAGTTGTTCCAGGAAAGGCTGAAAAGAGCTATGGAATTCATGTTGCTTCTTTGGCTGGACTTCCAGATGAAGTAACCAAAGAAGCAGCTATAATCCTTGAATCGCTTGAGGAAGAAAAAATCCTAATCGATAAAACTAAAAAAAGTAAACTCCAGCAATTATCGTTGTTTTAGAATCTAATAATGGATTTCTATCAATTTCTATCAATGTTTAAGAATAGTCTGTTAGGGTATATATTTCAATACAAGGAAGGTTAGTAATGAGTTCAAAATGTAAACACAGTCATATTTCTTTTATTGGAGTTTTGCATTATCGCGACTACCCTGAAAAATGTTTTAAATGCTCTTCATGTAATATGATAATAACTGATTACGTTACGCAAGATGAAATGGCTTACTTTAAAGAAAATAACGATATTCCTTTTAATCTATAAACAAAAAATATACAGTTGATCTATCTATAACTACTTTAATGAAACCTATACTATTGGAAAATAATCTTCCAAACGGCAGTTAGATTGAAAATAATCTGAGTAGAGTCTAATAAGGTTTTAATTAGATCAAAATCCTTAAGTTCATGAGTAGGAACAACAATTAAGTCACCCGCTCTAATCGCATAGTTGTTATCATTGACTTTTGTAACGGTGCCATCGATATGAACAATATAGGTTTCACCGATATCAGCATCTTTTTTATAGGCGCCACAGACATTGATATAATAACCTAAATTATGATGTTCTTTATAGAGGTATGTCCCTTGATTATTTACACCACCAATTACAGTAACATCAACAGACTTTTTAGGAATATTAATTATATCTTCATTTTGTAGGACAATATCTTCCTCTAAATCGTTACTAGAAAACAATTTGTAAAAATTTACTCTTAATCGATTGAAATCAGTTAAATATGGGCTGAAAGAGTAATCCGTATTTTTCTCTTGATTTTTCTCTTGTATCGTGGAATATGAATTTAATATTTTTTGATTGATAACACTTTTCCTATAAATAGCAATCCCTTCAAAGTTAACATCATTTTTAATTCCACCAGCTCTTTTAATTATCTGTGTTAACGTTTCGTCCTTGTATAAAGGATACTTACCAGGATAATTAACCTCTCCTTTTAATTCCACTACTCCCCAGCTTTCAAGATTGGTAGTTTTATGTATAAAGACAGTGTCATTTTCACTTAGAGCATATTTAAGGTTATCATTATTATCTAGTTCAATAATCTTGTTTATTGAGGGGCTTAAGGTTTTTAACACAACTACATGCTCTTTATCAGCAAAAGGTGTCAATTGACCGGCTTTAAATATTAAATCAGCAACTGTCATATTAACTTTGTACGGGTAGATTCCTGGAGTATTAACTTCTCCTTCAATTTTAACATTAAAGGTAGTGCTTATCTTATTGGTGTCATAAACCATAATTTTATCAAACATGAGTAATTTGGTATTATTAGGATTTTCTACTGAAATATCTACAGCGATTATTGATTCCTTATTATCGGTTACCCTCAAAATTTCAATCCGCTTTGAATAGCCAAATGGTGTAAGGCCACCAGAAATATTTAGCAGTTCACCTAGTGTGTTATTTTTGCTGTAGTCATACAAGCCAGGGTATTTTACTTCCCCACTTACGACCACCCAGTTTTCAATTTTATCAGACAGAGCTTTAACTTCAATTATATCTCCGTTATCAAGATCAAATTTTTTACTATTTGCTGTGAATTCTTCGATACTTTTATAAGTTAAGGTTTGTAGTCTAAACTCATCCTTATCAGTGTCTCTTCGGACTATATTTAACTCTTTGATGTAAGTGTATCGAGTGTTCTTTCCAGCCATGCTATATAGATTATACAAGGATGATTTATCTTTAATTTCGTATATGGCTGGCACCTTAACTTCACCTTTAATCCCAACCACTTCACCTATTTTAGGAATATAAACAGTGTCGCCTCTCTTTAATGAAATGTCGTCTGATTTATCTCCAAATAACAGTAAGTCATATAAATCTAGTATTTTGTATACCTTTTTGTCTCTGATAAGTTGGACATTACGCATGGTCCCAATTTTTGTGGGCCCACCGGCTGCATATAAGGCATATAGTATTGTAGAGAGAGCGCTCAAATTGTATCTACCTGGTAACACTGCCTCTCCTAGTACAAAAACTTCAATGTTTCTAATTTTTCCTAGTGTTATATCTAAAGTAAAATTAGCAAAATTATTTTCCATAACCCTAGTAATTATTCTTTTGGCGTCACTTAGGCTTTGATTTGCTACCATAACCTTACCAGCTTTTGGTATTAAAATCGTCCCGTCATTATCTACATTTACAGTAAAATTTTGCTGTATATTCCCCCATAAGTAAATATTTAATTCATCTCCAGGGCCTAATATATAGTCACTCCCTACAGATATATTCTGCATGGGAGATAGCGAAATACGAGCATTGGAAAAAGTGTCATAACCAAATTGTTTTAATTCAGCTGGAAAGCTCTTTTCTATGGAGGATCTAATTTCAGCCTTGCTGCTATTTGTGTCAGAATCTTCGTTAGTTTTCACTTTATTAAGTGTCGGATACTCTCCATTAGTAAAATTGTCAGTTGAATTTTTAGCGTCGGTATTGTTTTCTTTTTGCAATTGGCTATATTGACTAATTGATGAATTAATTTCTTGATCAGTAATACCAGCGGCTTTTTGTTTTAACATATTTACATCAACGCAAAAAACTGTTGAAGTAAATATGAATAAAATAAAAATGATTTTAAACATATTTTTTAACATCAGCCAATATTAGCATATTTTTAAAAAAAATTAAATCTGAAAATCTAGAAAGAACTTGTAAACTTGAATATTAAATACTGTTCATAATAATTTTTAGTTTTGTCGTTTGTGTCGTATAGTTTATCGTTATTAAAGGCTAAGCTGTAATCAATATAAAATTTCATATCATAAAACATATAGGAGTTACCAGGTACTCGATATATTGCACCTAATCCAAACTGAGTTTTACTATTATCTATTCTTTTAGCAGTATCATTGCCATTATTTAGCCCATACTGTAGTGCAATGCTACCATAAGTTGTAAATATTTTTGGAATATAATCGTAATCTAGTCTTGTGCTGTAAGTATAATAGGTCGTGGTATTGGAAGTAGTTCCATAACTATTTTTATCTGATTTAGAAAAACCAAACTTAGCTTTATAGAAACCAAACTCAGTATCTATGTTAAATTGTATTCCAGTTTGCTCGTAAGCATTCTCTGAATTTGTGACATCATCATATCGTAAGTAACTATAGTTTGTATTTAGTTTCCCTGTAAATTTTCCAATATTAATCAACGAACCAATAGGTAATTTTAAATAGGAAAATGAAATTAGATCAGCGACAGCATATATCGAGTTTGTAACAGTAGTGTACACATCTTCAATCTTGATATTTGTTAAGGACAATATATGCATTTGTGTAGAATTGTCCTGATAGTTACTGGACGAAAATATATCAGTCTTTCTCGTGTTTAAGTTGTAATTGTATCCAAAATAAAATAACCCAAAAACATCTACATTAGCCATGGCCTTATAATCGTCTCCGTAAATAGTATATAAATTATCTGTAGATATATTTAATAGTTTATTTATGTTGTCCTGGTTTTTTTGATAAGATCCACCTAAAGTTAGTGCACTTCTAAATAGGTTAAGCTTCGCAGAGCCACCATAAGCTAAATCATCAGTTTTTATAGACTGATTACCTAAACTTTTGAACCCCTTTGTAGCTAAGGATGAAAAACCTTTTACGGTGAACTCTCTAAATAATATTGGTGTTCCAAATTCTAAATAACCTGCTCCGCCTGCTGTTATTGAGGTTCTTAGTGGAATCATTCCTAATATCCAAGAGGGTATCATTTTCCTAGCATCGGTAGGTATGCTTTGCTCTCCTGTACTTTCGGGTCTTGCCATCAAGCTTGGATTATTTGCATTTGGAGTTAAAGTATCATTGTAGTATGTTGAACCAGCAAGCTCAGCTTTAAAGTAGCTCGAGCCATCCTCACTAAAATTTATCATAGGACTATAAGCTGCTAAGAAATTTTCTTGAGCTTGTGTAGCTCCCATATTCCTTGTATTTACTGATTCGATATCATCAATAAAATGTGCATACGTAAAAGCGTTATCAATACCTAGTATCTTTAAATTAACCTGATATGCGGTTAAATTTTGAGCAAAAGTACAATCTAAGGTGGTTGCGGAACCATCAATATTCGAGTCACCATCAATTTTTCTTACCGTTAAACCGTTAATATACACAATGCTCATTAGTCCTGGTATTGCTAAGGTGGCATTTACGCCATCAACATTAATTCCATTTAATGTGTATTGAGAAAGTATGGGCGTTGAGTCCATTAGATTAATTTTCACAAATCCCTTGTCATCATAAAGTGATAATTTAGTTCTATTTTGTTTCTGAGCAGTGGGGCTTTCTTCTGAAGTTTTGTAGTCATAAACGTCAGCATTTAAAAACCCACTTTTTAAAGATGTT
>CAIUUT010000185.1 GCA_903902445.1 uncultured Candidatus Marinamargulisbacteria bacterium | reverse complement strand
CTGCTGGGGTTAGTAATGGTAGGCGTCATGTTTGGTTTTAGGACGGTACTTTTTAACCTTAACTTGCAAAACGAGGCGTATGTCCTTAAGCAATATTTAGACTATGCGCAAGACTTTGCCAGCGCGAACCAAACAAGAATAACATGGCAAAACACCGATGCTTCGCACTATCAGCTATTAACCACAAGCGGTAAGACCTTGCAAAAACATGAGATGCCAAAAAAAATATTAGTAAATGGACCCGTGGTAACGTTCACACCCAACCTTACTCCCTCCAAAGGAGCCACACTTACTCTAAGTCTTGAGAAGAAAACAAAGAAAGTAATTATTGACCCTACTACAGGAAGAATCCGCATATTGTGAGGAGCAAATGAACAAACCGTCATCCAGATCGCACAGACTCTTTCTGGCCGTTGAGGGATCATTTAAAGGGTTCCTGTTAATCGAGCTTCTTTTGGCCTGTTTTATTTTAAGCAGTTTTCTCATATTCTATTTGCAAGCCAAACATAATATCCAAAAATCACAGCAAAAGATAAATAAAGAAGCCGTCGAGTTGGAGCGGTTGAGAGAAATATTATATTTAGCCATGACAGAACCTTTAAGCGACGTTCTTAATAATGCAAATTATTCTTGGGAATTAGTAGGCAGTGTCAATTACAAAATTATTCTCAAAAACAAAGTTCTACCAGATCTTTATTTAATTAGAAAAAACTAGAAGTCCCATTTCTCAAGTTTTCATTTCTCGTCTCAGCACGCAGGGCGGTCATCTTTCGTCCCTCGAATGGTTAGGAATTACCATTCACTACTCACTTTTCACCAAATATACGGCTCCATAAACGATAGAGTAATCACCCAAACTGGCCAACTTAATATTGGGCTTTACTAAAGCTCTTTTATTGGCAACGGGCTTTATTTTCTTTAGGAAGAAATCGCCTAAGGACTCCATAACGCCGCCCCCTAAAATAATGGCTTCGGGGTCTAAAATATTCACGATGCTGCCAGCGGCTTCACCCAAGCTAATGGCGGCTTTCTTCATAACTTCCTTTACCTCTTTATTGCCTTTTTCCAGCTGTTCCTTAATAAAGGAACTTTTAATAATAGAGTCGAAGGTAAATCCCTGTTTTTCTAGGGCACGTTGAATGCTGACTTTAGAAGCCAACGCCTCTAGACATCCTTTTTCGCCACAATTACAGGCTGGTCCATTTATCTTAAGTTTCATGTGGCCAATTTCACCCGCAATGCTGTGTTTGCCATGATAAAGCTGGTCGTTAATAATTATGGCGCCACCAATGCCTGTGCCAACAAATATGCCCACCACATTACTGTACTCTTTAGCGGCTCCCGCCCAATGTTCACCCAGTAATCCTGCGTTTACATCGTTTTCAATAGCGATCGGCACATTAAAATGTTGGGCCAATTTTTCCTTTATAGGGAAATCTTTAAAGGGGAGGTTGGGGGAAAAACCAATAACGCCAGTTTGTGTATTAATGCTTCCAGGAATACCAATCCCAATACCTTTAATGGGGTTATCTTTCTTCAAGGTAGTGATAACACTCTTAATTTGTTCAAATATTTGCTCGGCAGTTGAATTTGCTGCATTTGTTTTTTCTTTGTGCGAACTTACAATAGTTTTATTGTTTATTAACGCTCCTAATATTTTTGTGCCACCTACATCTAAGCCTATATACATTGTTTTACTCCCAGAATATTAATTTGTCGCCCACGTTAACTTTTTCGTATTCTATAAAATCATTGCCAGAAAGTAAATATTTCTTTCCAACTGCCAGAATTTTTAAAATAACGGCACCATTCCCAGATTTAACCAAGGGGCCTTCTTGCGACAGTGCTACAATTACCCCTGGTTCATCGGCGCTTTCGTAGCCAGTAGCTCTCGCTTCGTAAATGGCTAATACACTGTTTTTGTATTGTGCATAAGCTCCCGTGTAGGGGTTTAAGGCGCGAATACGGTCCGTTATTTTCTTGCTGTCCCAATCCCAATGGATGAAATAATCCTTCAGGGCAAGTTTAGGCGCCTTGGGGAAATCCCCTAGCGGTTGTTGGTGTCGTGGTAATTCTTTCCCCTGTGAAAGGAGTTCCAAAATGTTTTCAAGCAAGTGGCAAGCCACATCTTCCTGCTTACTAATAACTGAGCCACAAGTATCATTTAAAGAAATAACTACTTTTTCTTGCAAGACAATGTCTCCCTCGTCAAAGTGTTCATTTAGGAAATGGAACGTAACGCCGGTTTCTGTTTCGCCGTTTGCTATGGGCCAAAAATAGGGATTATTCCCTCGATAATGTGGTAGAAAAGCTGGATGCATATTGAGCGCATACTTAGCTAAGCCTAGGAACTCAGGGCTGAGTTTGTTCGGAAAGGTAAAGGTTAAAATAAGGTCTGGTTTTAGCTCCGTGGCGACAATGTCTAAGAGTGCCGGATCATTTACATTTTCAAAGCTGTAGACGGGTATTTTTGCGTCATTACAGATAAGTTTCAGGTTGTCGATATCCTGAGCGTGAATAGGAATTACTACGACTCCTACCACTTCCTGTTTTAACAGTAATAATTTCTTTAACCCTTTAACCGAGAACTGAGTAACTCCAAAGAATAATATTTTCAATAGAAAATCCCTTCTGTTATTAAGTGATCAGTGAAAAGTAAGCAGATAAAAAGGATACATTTATACTCATTACTGGTTACTATACTATTAGAATATCATCGAGCAGTAGTGATAAGTCGAGAACAGGAGCCGAATGGGTTATTTTCCCTATGCTGATGCGATCTGGTCTGAGTCTGGCAATATTAATAATGCTTTCCATGCTTACATTCCCAGAAATCTCGATAGATGTTTTTGGCGACATTCTTCTAATAAGGCCAATGGCTTCTTCGGCTAAGGGAAGGGACATATTGTCCAGAAGAATCTCGTCTACCAAAAGCCCACAAGCTTCTTCAACTTGGGCAAGAGTTTCGCATTCAACTTGAATAAAAAAACTAGGTTGGTCCTTAAGATGAATATAGGCAGAGGAATGTCTGACGTTATTAATGGCGTTAGAGATGCTCCCTGCGCCCTTTATGTGGTTTTCTTTAATGAGGACAGCGTCGTATAGCCCCATGCGGTGATTTGTGCCGCCACCGTCTAAAACGGCTTTCTTTTCCAGTTTGCGCATTCCGGGCAGTGTTTTGCGGGTATCCAGTATTTTGCAGCCAAAATTAACTACTTTTAAGGCAAACTTATTGGTGTAGGTGGCAATGCCACTGAGATGTTGCAAAAAATTCAGGATGACTCTTTCGTAGCTAAGTATTTCGCGGGTTGAGCCTTTAAGCCGAAGTACTTCTTCCCCAATAGTAGCAAACTCGCCATCGTTACGCAGTATCTTGTATTTAATGGAAGTGTAATGTTTTAGAATATGTTCAACGACCATCATGCCGCTAATAATGCCATCGTCTTTGGCGATGATTTTTCCGTCAGAGATATGGTTCTCGTCGATAGTCAGGGTAGAGGTAATGTCCCCGTCGCCCACATCTTCCTTGATGGCCAGCTTTACAATGTTGATTAAGTCATTTTCCAGAGTTTGCAGATTGGTCATACAAAGCAGTATATCATGGCTTTTTAGCCTCTGTCACTAAGGTTGAATAGTGAGAAGGGAATGGTGAATGGTGAAAGGTACGCGTACACTGAGGCTCTCGAAGTGGAAGTGCCAAAGTGGGTTGGTGTGGATGACGAAGACGATATTCTGCAATAATCATCAATTGTCGAGTTGTTTTTTGAAAATAATTGCAAAAATATTTATTTATTATCGATAAATATATTATAATTACTATTTACATCAAGCTAGTTTTTACATAATTACGCATAAATCAATAAAATTGCTTGACACTGTGTTTAAAAATGCTATATTTGTTCATTATAAAGCTTATTTGCTTTACAAAAGCATTTAAGCCGTTTTTGGAAAATTTACTTTATAGGAGGTGATAGCCCTTAGAGACTGCACAATCAGGTTTGCAAAATATATAAAGAAAGGATGGCTTCAAATGAAATTTTTATTAAATATATTCGTTTTCACAATACCGTTTTTATTATCGACCGCTTTTGGTGAAGAAGCAGCAACCACCGTTCAAGCTGTAGTGCAAAAACCATACGTAGATTTTGGTAACACGGCTTGGGTATTAATGTCTGCCGCTTTGGTTATGATGATGACCGCACCTGCCCTAGGCTTATTTTATGGAGGGTTGGTAAAACGCAAAAATGTGCTTAGCATTTTAATGCAATCCTTTGTTACCTTAGCTGTGGTCAGTCTACTGTGGGTAGCGTTTGGATACAGCTTAGCTTTTGGTCCTGGACACGGAGTATTAGCTGGGTTTATTGGTAGTTTTGATTGGGCGTTTTTAAAAGGCGTGGGAATGGATCCCAGTCCATATTTTATATCTCAGGCTACGGCTAGAATTCCTCACTCTACCTTTATGATTTTCCAGTGTATGTTTGCGGTAATTACTCCAGCTTTAATTATTGGAGCGTTTGCTGAAAGAATGAAATTTTCTTCTTTCCTAATTTTTACCGTACTTTGGTCCGTATTTGTCTACGCTCCTATTGCCCATATGGTTTGGTCTAGCGATGGCTGGTTATTCAAAATGGGTGCTTTAGACTTTGCAGGCGGTACTGTAGTGCATATCAACGCAGGTATTGCCGCTCTAATTGCTGCAATTCTACTGGGCAAAAGAAAAAATCAGAAACCAACACCACCGCACAATCTAGTGTTTACGCTAATTGGTGCAGCGATGCTTTGGTTTGGTTGGTTTGGATTTAACGCAGGAAGTGCATTAGCCGCCGATGGGTTAGCTTCAAGTGCTTTTGTAGTAACCAATACAGCTGCCGCAGCCGCAGCTTTAATGTGGGCGTTAATTGACTGGTTAATCACGAAGAAACCAACAATGTTTGGTGCCGCTACGGGTGCCGTTGCCGGTTTAGTTGCGATTACTCCTGCGTCAGGTTTCGTAGATGTTTTCGGTGCAATGATCATTGGTGCAGGCGTTAGTATTATCTGCTACTTCTTTGTAGTTGTAGTTAAAGAATTCTTTAAATATGACGACGCTCTGGATGCTTTCGGTGTACATGGAATTGGTGGGATCTGGGGTGCTGTGGCAACAGGACTATTTGCTTCACCCTTAATTCAATCTAGCTACAAAGGATTGTTTTTTGGAAATCCAGGACAGCTAAAAATTCAGCTCATAGCAGTGGGTGTGACCATCGTGTACTCAGGCATCGTTACCTTTATCATTTTCAAAGGAATAGATTTGGTACTGGGCTTAAGAGTTAGCGAAAAAGAAGAAGCACTCGGTCTTGATATATCTCAACACAATGAGAGAGCCTACACTTTAGTAGAATAATATAAAAGGAGAAATATAAAATGATTAAAAGAAACGTATTACTAATTTTGGGACTAGCAACTCTATTGTTTGCTACTCCTACAACACAAATCTGGAATCCGGCCACGGACGTGCAAGCGGCTGGAACCTACCACATCGGCATCGACAGCTACTTTGTACAAAATGGAGCCTTAAGTGCAGCGACCATTTTCCCAACCGATTTAGGGTTAGAATATGGCGTGCTTCCAGGTTTAGAAGTTGGTTTGGATATGTTTTTACCTAACGGCGACTCCCCGTTAGCACTGAATGCTAAATATGCACTAGCTGAAAGTAAAACATTACCAGTTTCAGTAGCAGTAGGTGTTTTTGGTTTCGGTATTAAAGGTAACGACGATATAGTGACCGATACAAAAGTATTCTATGGTTTATTATCCAAAAATACAGACTTCGGTAGATTGTCCGCAGGTGCTTTCCTCGGCAACAGTAAAGCGGTATTAAATGCACCAGATGCCGACAACAAAGGGATTATGTTAACTTGGGATAAAGCGATCAATGACAAACTATGGGTTTGCGTCGACTATGCAGGATCAAAATCTCAATTAGGTTATCTGTTTGCTGGATTTTCTTGGGCCTTTTCATCTAATACTTCAGTAATAGTAGGATATGGCTTACCAAATAATACAGCATCTCAACCGTTACTAACGACTCAATTAGATATTAATCTATAAAGAAAGGCAGGTAGCTTATTATGAAAATGGTAATAGCAATTATTCAACCCTACAGGCTAGAAGAAGTTAAAGAAGAACTTTACAAGGCTGATGTTAACCTAATTACCGTCAGCGAAGTTCTCGGCCATGGTAAACAAAAAGGGGTTACAGAAGTTTACAGAGGCACAAAAGAAAGTGGCAACCTACTTAGAAAAATTAGGTTAGATATCGCCGTAAACGATAATTTTCTGGAACCAACCATTAACGCCATTGTTAAAGGTGCTAAGACAGGTGAAGTAGGCGATGGGAAAATCTTCGTTTATGACCTCAAAGATTGTGTCAGAATTCGTACTGGAGAAAAAGGCGTAATCGCTATAGGTTAAACTCCTCTCTTTTTATCTGGCTCAGGTCCACTAACGCCTGAGCCAGATAAACTTCTAAACAATTCCCCTAAAGTATTGTTAATGACGAAAACCACCCAGACCTTTATAATTTATCAGTAATGTCTTCAAAAATATATTGCGATGTGGCTGTGATTGGTGCTGGTGCTGCGGGGCTTATGGCTGCGGGAAGGGCGGCACAGCTAGGGGCCAAGGTCGTGTTGGTTGAAAAAAATGCCCGACCGGGTGTGAAGTTGCTATTAACGGGTAAACAGCGCTGCAATATAACGTGTGCTGATGAAAGTAAGTCAGCATTTGTTTCAGCCATTGGTGATAACGGCAAATTTCTTTTTTCGGCTTTGCAGAATTTCGGAGTTCGAGAAACGTTAGATTTCTTCCACAACTTAGGACTGGAAACAAAAGTAGAAAATGGCACAAAGGTGTTTCCAAAAAGCGACAAAGCCAGTGACGTTTTAAACACGCTCCTAACCTATATCAATGAATATGATGTCCAGCTGCTGCTCAATACTGCCGTAAAGCATTTAGAAAGTGCCAATAATCAAATAACAGGTATTCACTGCGCTTCACAAGATATAGTAGCCCGCAACTACATTGTCTGCACAGGAGGACAATCCTATCCCTCTACAGGAAGTAACGGCGAGGGCTACCTTTGGGCGCAACGGCTTGGCCACTCGGTAGTGACCCCAGCGCCTGCACTTGTTGCCATTTGTCTCGACGATCCCTGGCTAAAAGAGGTACAAGCCGTGGAGCTTAAAAACGTGCAGATTAGCCTGTTGCAAAATGATAAGATATTTGCGCAACGACTTGGGGATGCCATGTTCACCCACGAAGGCATTAGCGGCCCTATGCTGATAGAGGTTAGTAAGCTAGTGGGGCAGTATCTAAAAAGAGGAAAAGTCTCGCTGCAAATAGATTTCTTCCCGAGCCTTTCCCTAAATGAAGCCAACCAGAAAATCCAACGAGATTATGAGCAAAGTGGGAATAGAGCCATAAAAAATTGCCTTTCGCAAATCTTACCCCGCCGACTCATTCCTATATTCATTGCAAAGAGTCACGTTCATCCCGACAAAATGACCAGCGTGATCACCAAGGAAGAACGCACCAAGCTAGCGTGCTTGTTGAAATCTTTTCCAGTTAACGTTTCAAGTTTAGGTGGTTTTGCTAAAGCCATTATTACCACGGGTGGAATTTGCCTAAAGGAGATTAATTCAAAAACTATGGGTTCAAATGTCGTTTCCAATCTCTATTTTGCGGGTGAAGTCATAGATTTAGATGGACCTACAGGTGGTTATAATCTGCAAATATGTTGGAGTACAGGTTATGCCGCTGGGACAGCGAGCGCAACTTAGAAGGTAGTTGCAGCGTCTTTTTGTATCAGTTGACCGTTATACCAGAACGATAATTTATTCTTTAAAGAAAGCACGTCAGCATTGGGTTTTGTGTAGGTGAATGTATCGGTAATATACGAAGAGTTACTTGAAATAGTAACTTCGGCCATCATGGTTAAGACTCCTTGTGCTACAACGTTTTGCGTTGTGCCATTTCTATCTTGAATGACGTAGGTGTTATCTACAGGCATGCAAGGAAATGTAATTTTAATAGGCGTATTGGAACTATTTGTAACTTTATAGGAAATACTGTAAGTGTTGGAAGCGCCATTTCTACTAATGACGTAATCGTAGGTTAAATCCGATAGATTGCCCCCAGAATGGGCGACGCTGTTTGCGTCATTAATGTCTTTCTCCACGACACCACAGCCAGAGAGTAGCATTACTAGTAACAGAGAAAAAATAATATATAATTGTTTCATAATAATCTATCGTACAGTGTAGCATAAATTCCCAATAAATCAAAAAACGTGAGACACGTCATCCTGAGCGAAATGAAATGGAGTCGAAGGATCTTTAGATTAGAATTGCTGAAAAATAAACCTACTTACTTTTGACTAACTTCAGCGAAGAGCGCGTTGATACCAATTTTATTTTTCGAGGAGTAAGCAATGATTTTGTGCTGCCCCACGAGGTCTTGAATTTGCTTTAACTTTTTCTGGTATTCGGAATTTTTAATTTTATCTACTTTATTGGCCACAATAAGGATGTTTTTGTTGTATTCCTCAAGGCTTCGCAGCATTTCCAAGTCATTGTCGGTAAGCCCAACGTTGGCATCGATAATAAGCACGACGATTTTTTGTTCATACTCTGAAGTAAACAAATACCAGTTGATGAGTTGCTGTATGCGATCACGACCTTCTTTAGAGGCCTTAGCAAAACCATAACCAGGCAGGTCGACTAAGTAAAATGCCTTATTGATGAGAAAAAGATTCACTTGTTGGGTTCTACCAGGGAAAGAACTGGTGATGGCTAAGTCTTTTTGGTTGGTTAGCGAATTTATGATGCTTGATTTACCAACATTGGAACGACCAATAAAGGCAATCTGTGGAATACCATTTTCTAAAATATCGTCTTCTTTGGCGATTCCTTTTACAAAAATGGCTGATTTTATTTGCATTCCTTCATCATAGCAAAATATGGCATATTCGCTAGGAATATTTTGCAAAATGCCATCTTTGCTTTTTCTAGGTTTGTATCTATACTTACTAGGAGTTAATAGCCAAAAGTAATCGATTTAAGATGTTACATCGAATTAATATGATGTATTTTTCTAGTCCTGAATCGATAAATTACCTGGAAATCAGCATAAATGGTTTTCAGAATAAAAAAGAAGGAGCTTGAAGAATGGAAAAAATAAAGTTAAGAAATATGCCGTTGAGTGTAAAAATATTTGTGAGCCTGATGCTTTGTATTGCAGGCCTAAGTTATTTAACCCTGCTCGGGAGTATCTACATTGATACCGACCTAAAGGTGGTCAACATAATTAAAGGCTACGCTGATATGGAATATATGGAGCTTACTGCACATTCCTTTAAGTATATTTTTTGGTTTTTTGGCATGTTCTCTATTGTAGGTGCAAGTTTCTTACTTACCAGCTACTCAGAAAAGGTGAAAAGAGTTTTTGCTACCATCGTACCTTTGTTTATTGTGTCTGATATTGGTTCTATGTGGTTAGTGTCCAAATCTCATTGGTTTGCTTACCAGCTTTTCGCTTCTGGTGCTGTTTTAGCAACATCTTTTTTAACGATGTTTCTGTTGGCGCAGTACGAAATCTGGATTATAGGCGCAGAAAACAAGCAGATTATCGATTCTGCAGATTACTTTAAAGTTGCTAAAGATTCCCATGTAGGCAGCAAGTTTATTAAGGGTAAAAAAGCAGACCATAAAGTAAATGGCGCTAACAAAACGTCAAAACGTTAGTTTGCTTCCTTCTACTCGATTTTTGTTAACAAAGACAGCTCCCAGAGTTATTTTGGGAGCTGTTTTATTTCTCTTTGTTGCGACCAGCTTTTCTTTCTCGATGTTCCAGCCAGAGTACAACCGACAATACTTTTCGCTAACAACTCAAAGTCCACACTTTAAAGCCTATTACCCTAAGCGGGAAAAAGCCAAAATCCCAGAAATCCTTAGTGTAGCGGAAAGTTCCTACACGCAAATCACCCAGATTTTCCCCAATAAAATACCCAGCATCAACATCTTGGTTATTTCATCGGTGAAGGATTGCAATAAACTCTTTGGCCGCTACCACAAGACGGCCAAGTGGATAACAGGCCAGTATAACTGGAATGCTATTACCATCATCAATCCACGCGACAAGTATCGCAACAAAACCATTGCCCACGAAATGGTACATGTTTTCATTTGGGATATTTCCAGAAATACGCCCAATTGGTTAAACGAAGGGCTGGCGCAGTACATTTCTAAAAGCAACTTTAATACCAACATGAAGAACAATGAACTCGACGTGGCGGTGAGGCTCCATAAGCTATTTAGTCTCGCAGAGCTTAACAAGCCTTTCGACAGTTTTTCGACCCAGCACGATGTCCATCTGGCCTATCGTGAAGCCTTCAGTGTCACCGACTTTATGATCCGCGAGTTTGGTCTACCGAAAGTGGTGGAGTTTGTGCTGCTAAGGAAGCAGGCCAACGAACTTGGCGACGACATTAAGCAGGTTTTCGGGCTAAGCTACGAAGCGTTTGAAGCCCAGTGGCTGAACTCACTGAAATATTAAGCAGTAGGGTAAATATAGTTGCTTAGTTTGCCTGCAAAAAATATTGCTATACCAAGCAACTACATTTACTTTAATGAGTTAAAAGTAGAACCTCAACCCACTTGAAATCGAAAGTCCATTGGAATAGATAGGCTTATTAACACTCTTTTCAGCAACACAGTTGATAGCAACGCCGCCAATCTCGGCAAAATAGCTAAAATCTGGATAACCATAAAATTCAAAGCCAAACAAACTGTAGATACCGAAAACACTTTTTTTGTCTGAAATATCCGTTGCGGGAAAGACAACCAGCAGACCAGTTTCCCAGTAAGTACGAACGTTGTTCTCCACATTCCCTGCATTTCCAACTAGACCTAAACTCAAATTTGAATATTGGCTCCAAACGGTTTCTGAATTCTGGACATTTTCATTGTATATCAATGAACTTTTTATGCGCAAAGCCAAACTATCATTATAAAATTTTGGAGTCGTATAATTTAACCCAAATCCAAAATCCTTTTGATATTGCAAAATTTGATAACCGATACCAGACTTCTCTCTTTCAACTTTATTCTTGTTTTCAATTGCTAAACTAAAACTGAATAATACAAAGATAACTACCAATAGTTTTTTCATAATCTACTCCTTTATTTATATAGCTTGCACAAATTATGGTGACTAATTTCTCCTTTCTTATTTTTTATCACAAAAGTTTTTCCATTAAATGTACCTTTATGAATCTGCTTGTGCTATGTGTCTTATAATATTTGGGTTAGGTGGTATTTGCTATATCCCAAAAGGGATAATTTCGTAAATTACCTATAGCTCTAAAGAGATATTTGAACATTTTCAAGAGATTAACTTTAGGCTAGAATGGGGTTTATTGGCAGCGTTAATGTTAAGAGGGTCTTTTGGAGTATTCTAAACGGACTGCTAATTTCTATTCTTACCTTTATTTCCGTTTCTGTAACCATGAGTATTTCCTACTTTATTTTAAAAATAAGCTTGAGTGATTTTAATATTATCGCCAACAAAATTGCGCCTATATCAGCAAATATTGCCACTTTATTTTTCACTTATTACTTCTCATATCAAATGGGTAAGAAGCTACGTTCTGCTCAATGTTTATTTGCTATTATTTTGGTTATTTCAGACATCGCTTGTGGGCAAATATTTTTTCTAATTTTCCCCGCGCTACCAAAGGTTCCTCTTCTTACTCTGGGGAATTTTTTGTTATTAGTGGTACAACTACTGTTATCATGGCAAGGTTTGAAGTGGGGGGAGATGAGTGCCACAAATATGGACCTGCCGAATCAAAAACTTACTTTTGAACAAATAGTTTCTAGATATAAAATTAGTCTAAGAGAAAAAGAAGTTATTTCCCTAATACTTCTAGCAATGAACAATAAGGAAATAGCACAGAAGCTATTTATTTCAGAAGGTACTGTAAAGAATCATCTAAAGAGTATTTTCAAAAAGCTAAATATTCGTAATCGAGTTGCATTAGTTAATATTTTTAAGGAAATTAATTAGTTTTTATCTCTAATAATAAACGTAAACGATTTTAAAACCATATATCATTACTGCGCATATTGACTGACTTCCTTTAAATAAGTAACGTGTATAATAGACAATAAATTATAAAATAATCATGTTTATTATGCCACAAGTGTGGTATATATATGTATATGAAAGGATGTGTAAATTATGAGTCCAAAAACAGCAGAAAAAAACAAGACTGCCTATATAAAAACGAGAATTGAGCCGGAAATGAAAGAAAGGGCCGAAGGGATTTTGAAGGCAATTGGCATGACCACTACTCAGGCAATTGCCCTTTACTATCAACAAATATGGTTAAGCAAGGGGATTCCTTTTGATGTTCGAGTTCCTAATAAAGAAACGCAAGATGCTATAGAGAAGGCAGAATTGGGTAAAGAATTACATAAATATGAATCAGTAGATCATTTTTTTAAGGAAATGGGTGTTTAATGTTAACGCCATTAACTACAACAACTTTTATTAAAGATTTTAAAAGGATTGTGATTAAAGGGAAAAAAGATCCATTAAAATTGAAATATATAATGACGCAATTGCAAAATGAAGAATTATTAGAGAGAAAATATAAAGATCATAAATTAGCGGGTGATTGGCATAATTGTAGAGAATGTCATATAGAACCAGACTGGTTATTAATATATAAAGTTGTTTATCCGAATATAATATTTGAACGTATGGGGGCACATTCGGATTTATTTAAGTAACATAAACATGGAACAAACAATGAACCAAAAAGTTGACGTATTTTTTCAGCAAACCAAAAAGTGGCAGGAAGAATTTGAGCAGTTGCGCCAGATTGTTCTTGAGTGTGCGCTGACAGAGGAGTTGAAGTGGGGATGGCCATGCTACACGTTGGAGAAAAGCAACATTGTGTTAATCCATGGATTTAAGGACTACTGTGCCCTGCTGTTTTTCAAGGGAGCCTTGTTAAAAGATGCTAAGGGGCTTCTAATCCAGCAAACCAAGAATGTGCAGGCCGCTCGCCAGATTCGCTTTACAAATGTTCAAGAAATAGTACAGCTGCAGTCCATTCTGAAAGCCTATATTCAGGACGCCATAGAGGTGGAAAAAGCGGGGTTGGAAGTAACGCTTAAGGACAATACGCAACTTACCTTGCCTGAAGAGTTTCGTAAGCTAATTGATGAAAACCCAGAGGTGAAAACGGCCTTTGCCGCCTTAACACCAGGACGACAAAGAGCATACAGTCTGTATTTCTCTGCACCCAAGCAAGCCAAAACTCGAGAGGCAAGGATTACCAAGTGTACGCAGCAAATTCTCAAGGGAAAGGGCCTAAATGAGTAGAAAATCGGGCATTCGTTTGTCCCATAAAGGAGGAAGTGATGAGTAATAACTGTGTAGCCTGTGGAATGCCAATGAGTACAAAAGAAGACCATGCCTTAAGCGATACGTCCAAAGATTATTGCAAATATTGCATGACGTCAGATGGGGCAATGCAAAGCTATGATGAAAAACTGGAATCTTTTACTAAGTTTATTATGAAAACTCAAAGTTTACCGCAAGATGAAGCGCAGCAGACAGCTCGTCAAAGAATGGCTACGTTGCCTGCCTGGAAGAAGTAGGTTCCATCGCCAGAGCTTGCTTTCGCTAAGCAGTTAGCGCAACCTTCGGTTCTTACCCGAGTTACGCTAATCTTTAAATATGTTTTGAAAGTGGTTCGTC
Source organism: uncultured Candidatus Marinamargulisbacteria bacterium (assembly GCA_903902445.1). Taxonomy (GTDB): domain Bacteria; phylum Margulisbacteria; class Riflemargulisbacteria; order GWF2-35-9; family GWF2-35-9; genus CAIUUT01. The sequence goes on along the minus strand of CAIUUT010000185.1, from coordinate 275 downwards.
CGTAGGGACTTAATGGTGGAGCGTTTAGTATAAATTACATACAGGTATTGCCTAATAATATTTTGATTAAGCAAGATCCCTATAGGGAATATTAAATATCAGATATTAATATTAATAAACAATATTTATTTCTTGAGAAAATTTCTTTCTATATTAGTTTTAGTCAGTGATGTAGAAGATATTGTGTTTTAAATTTGATTTTTTAAAGGACTATGTTCCTTGGCAATAAGACCTATAGTATTAGGCAATGAACCAATGTTATTTGGCAACATCGT
>CAIUUT010000184.1 GCA_903902445.1 uncultured Candidatus Marinamargulisbacteria bacterium | reverse complement strand
TATATTTCTGTATACAAATAATTCTTCTATGGCCAATCCCTTTAATATATATGAATCCGTAAACAATACACTAGGTAATAGTTACTATAATAGTAGGAATTACCCTAAAAGCTTAAATTCTTATCTAAGAAACATAAAAGATAACTCTGCAAATTCTGCTACTCATTACAATATTGGGAACACGTTATACCAGCAACAACGAGTGGACGAAGCCCAAAAAGAATGGCAACAAACACTACAGTATACAAAAGACAGAAAGCTTCGTAGCAAGGTATACTTTAATCGTTCTGTGCAAAATATTGCCAATCAGGATTTCAATGAAGCTAAGAATAATTTAATAAACTGCCTAAAGAATAACCCCAATGACAGTGAAGCCAAGAAAAATCTAGAACTGGTCATGTTGCAGCTAAAAAACAAACAACAAAATAGACAGAGCAAAAACGATAAAAATAAGGAAGAAAAGAAAGATAATAAACAAAATAGCTCTGAAAAACAAAGTTACGGCAATGCAAAATATAGCAAAGGTGATGCGGAAAAGATATTAGATAATTTTAAAGATTTGCAACCGTTTACACCAGGCAATAGAAGGGATACACAAAATAATGATAAAGATTGGTAATAGACATATTTTATTCATATTATTGCTTACAGTTTTCAACGCCACCTTATGGGCCGATATTTCCCTGAAAACTTCCGTGGACAAAAAACAAGTAGCCATCAATGACACACTTACCTTAAAGTTCGAGATTAGCGGAAACAGAGATTTACCCAATGCCAATCTGCCACAGATAAATGATTTCCAAATTCTTGGTACCTCCAGAATTTCCCGAATATCCATTTTAAACGGACAAGTGAATAAAGTACTAGAAAGCAACTATACGCTGGCCCCAAAAAGGATGGGCCAAATCACGATTCCTTCTTTTGCGTTTAACTATGAAGGAAAGAAGTATACCACCGACGCTATTTCCATCACTGTTGTGGCAGCGGGAAGTCAACAGACGTCTCCGAGAGGGACGGCCAACCCGAATGAGCAAAGTGTTGCCAATATTTTCATAGAAATGTCCACTCCCAAAAAACGATATTATTTAGGCGAGCCTGTAATTACTACTTTAAAACTATTTAATAGGATGTCACTATTTGGACAACCTTCACTAAAAGACCCAGATATGATAAATTTAAACAAGGACTCCAAGTTAGAAACACTTCGCAACTCCTACCAGAAAACAGTATACAATCGACAATTCAATGTAGATGAAATTAGTTGGACATTGTTTGCAAAAGAAGCAGGTAAGGCAGAAATTGGCCAGCAAACCCTATATTTTTCCGTCTCTCCCTTTGAACCCAACCGAGAGACAAGCTCTACACCACTTAGTCTTGAAATTTTGGCTATACCTAAGTATACAGGGATCTACAACCAAGCGATTGGTAATTTCACGATTGCCATGCTGGCCGATAAACACAATCTTTCCACTAATGATGGAATATACATTCATTTTATAGTTTCCGGAAACGGCAATTTACGATTGTCTACGCAGCCCAGTATTAAAGTACCTAATGACACAGAGTTGTTTGACCCAAAAATTAATCTAAATGAGAAATTAACCAATGAGGGCTTGCAAAGCAGTAAAAGCTTTGAATATCTATTTATTCCCAGAAGTCCTGGAACCTATACAATACCGCCAGTTACTTGGACATATTTTGACCCAAATTTAGGACAGTATATTACCCGACAAACCAATTCTCTAAACTTCTACGTTAAGAAAGGAAATACACCTAGAAATAGTAGCAATATACCACTAACCCAACAAGCCGTTAGTCAGGTAAAAGAGGACATCAATTACATTAAATTACAACTCGGCCCCATAAACAGCTTGCCCTATCATAAAAATAAACTCTATATAATCTATTTCTCAACCTGTATACTAATTCTATATTTATTAAAAAGACATATCAGGAATGTGCTAAAGATGGGATTAAATATATGGACAGAAAAAAGAAAAATATCAAACATTGAAAAGCAAGCCAATACTTTTTACTCGGACTCCTACAATTTGATTATCAATACCTTAGCCAAAAAAATAAAGATAAAAGCAGCACTCATCTCCAAAGCAATCATTACAAGCAAATTAGAAAAGAATAATGACATTCTTGCCATATATAATTATTTTGAAAATTTGAAATTTTCCCCAGAACAAACAACGCAGACTGAAAAAATTAATTCCGATAAAATTATGCTCCTAAAAATATTAAACTACATAAAAAGGGATGTTAAATGAAAATAGCTAAAATACTACTACTGTTTGCCATCCTTAACGGTATCTTTGCGCTCACGCCTAAAGACGCAGAGCGAACCTTTCAAGAAGCAAATAAGGCTTACGAAAAAGAGCATTACACTCAAGCCCTAAATATATACCAACAATTAGTTGCTGTGCCCATCATAAATGGCCAATTATTCTATAATATAGGAAACACCTATTACAAACTTGGGGATTTTCTTAACGCGCGATATTTCTATGAAAAAGCTGCCCTGTATATTCCCAGCGATAATAGTCTGAAACACAATTTAAAACTTATTAAGGTTAATTTCCAGGACACTGGCAGCGAAAATACAGCTTACTCAGATAAAATATTAAGATACTTCACTGAATATTTGTCGATTGATTCTATTCTTTGGCTTTATGTTGTTATTTTTTCTCTCAGCACAGTACTGTCTATGGTATTTATGAGCCGCAAAACAATAAATTACAAAATAACAGCTATTTGGGTAGTATTTGTATTTTCTATTTGGGG